>JBHIEY010000048.1:0-13341 GCA_046861835.1 Fidelibacterota bacterium
CAATCCCTTCGATGGCTCCAAACACCCGGAGCAGATGGAAGTCGATTCCCCGGGCTCCGGACAGAATACCCGAGTAGTATTCATCCACCACCACATCGTGGGGGATATCCCATACCCAGACATTGTACCCTTCGACGGTGTCGGCCTCACTGCCCACGAAGAGCCGGTACGATCCGTCCGACTCAGTCCAGGCTTGAGTCCAGCTCAGCCCCGGTGCCCACGCCATCACACCGATTCCCCCGGCAGGATCGCCGTCAATGGATACCTTTCCTTCGATCGTGGCATCGGTCTCGTGGGCGATGAGATCAACGGTGAGGGTCTCGTCCAGGGCCAGGGTGAATACCGAGGGATCGGGAACCAGGTATTCGGGGATCAGGTCCTCCATATCGAGACCGATCCACCAGTCCCCTTCCAGAAGGCCGAGGCGGTAGAAACCTGCCGAGTCGGTTTCCGTCCAGGTGCTCGGGCCCTCTTCCATATCGGCCCAGACGCCCACCTCTTCCAGGGGAAACCCGTTTTCATCGGTGACCTTTCCTTCCACCCAGGCCGTGGGGGTCATGTAGTAGAAATCGAATCCCGTCAGGTGAGTGTCAACGAAAACGTCCCGATACAGTGTATCGGCAAACATCCCGTCCGTGACCCCGAAAAAGTCTTCCGAGAATATGGAGTAGTATCCGGAGTCCGGAAGAAATATCTGGTAGTCTCCCGCCGTATCCGTCAGGGCCATCCACGGGTTGTCTTCGCCGAATTCGTGGGGCATCGCTCCCACCAGGATGTTGGCCGAATCGGGTGTCACCGTTCCGGAGACAGAGTAATCGGAGGTCATGGGGTTAATGTACAGAAAACCTGCATCGACGCCACCGATGTCCTCCGCCACCACAAACGCCCCCAGATTGGCGATACGGTTGGGACCGTCCTCGTCATGATGAATGGTGATCTGGTAAACGCCGTCGGCGGGATCTTCATCGTCCTCATCGTTGTCGAAAATATGGCCGTCTTCATCCACGTCGAAGTCAACGGTGTCTTCCCATATCCCGTTTCCGTTCATGTCGACCCAGAATTCCACGTCGGCCTCAGTCGCACCGGTGGAAAAGTGAATGGTCACCACGAAATCGTCTCCCTGAGTGATCGTGTCGGCGTCCATGCCGTTGATGAGGACATAGATCGAGTCGGCTCCGGAAATCCATCTGCCGGGCGAAGGACCGGCCCGGATTCCCTTCGTTCCCCTGGGCCATTCCGTCTCGAAAATCTTTTCGAGGGAAGGGACCCACAGGCTTCTCGGTTTGTCAAGACCGCGCCGGCTTTGCACCTGCTGGCGGATCTTCCCCACGGCGTCGAGCCTGGCCCGACTCCGGCCTCTCTGGATCCGTTCCCGGGCCTGATCTTTTTGGCGCCGGATCTGGTTGATTCTGTCGACGTCCAGGTCTGCTTGCGCCTCCACCGCTTCTTTGTCGGAGGGGAGCTGATCCGGCGTTACCGCCTCCAGCCGGGCGTCTTCGCCGGTCTTCAGATCCTTTTTGACGTTCGGTTTCTGAAGTTCCTGCGATATGCCGGCCGAGGCCCATAGCATTGTGAGAGCCAGAGCTGACAGAAAAACCCTGGGGCTCCCAGGAGTCCAATGACCTTGTTTCATGATCGTTTCCTTTAGCTTATATGAACGTAAAGTGGAGTTCAATCACGCAGTACACCCGTGCCAGGTGATACGTTCGATGACAATTTACCTCCCAAAGTCCAATCATATCGTGTTCTACGTCACACCTGAGGAAAAGAATTCCCCCACGATCAATTCGAGCCATGTCTCGTCTGTTCCGTCGAAAGCCCCGGGGCGGTCGCTGTCAATGTCCAGAACGGCCACCACCTGTTCCCCGCTCTTGACAGGGACCACGATTTCCGATCGTGTTTCCCGGTCGCACGCGATGTAACCGGGGAACCGGGATACGTCGGGTACGTTGACGGTTTTTCCCGACCGGGCAGAGGCACCACAGACGCCCCGGCTGAACGGAATGGTTCCGCATGCCATCACATCTCCCTGGTAAGGACCGATCTGGAGAACACCCGGTTCCACCACACGGTAGAAACCGATGAAGAGGTGCTCGGGAAAGGCTCTCTTCAGGGCCGTACAGATGATGGCCATTTTGCCCACGTGATCGAGACCGGTGTTATGGGGATCGGCGCGAAGCAGGCCTTTGAGCCACGTGACCACCTCCTGATATCGCTTTTTCCTGTTCACTGGGAAGGGAATCTCTCCCCGGGATTTCAGTTTCTCAGGGGCTTGCCGGTTTTCAACATATGGCGAATTCTGTCCTGGCTTTTGGGTTCGGCTGCCAGACTGACAAAGGCTTCCCGTTCTATGTCCAGGAGATACTGTTCGTCCACCGTCCTCCCCGGACCGGCCCTCTCTCCACCGGTAAGGACTGTGGCCAGTTTCCTGGCAATGAGCTCATCATGGGCCGAAATCTTTCCCCGCATCCTGTATCCCTTGAGGGCCACCGCCATGGCAGTTCGTCCCCCCTTCCCGGGAAGGACGATGTCATCCCGATAGCGCGGAGGTGTGTAATCCTTTGCCAGTTCCCGCGCCACACTCTTCGCTTCCAGAAGGAGGTGATCGCGGTTCATCACCACACGGTCATCCTCACGGAGATACCCCAGCTTCTTAGCATGGACCGCAGAGGTGGATACCCGGGCAAAACCGATCACCTCCAGGGCCTGTTGAGCGATTTGAAAAGGGGCCGTCTTCTTTCCTGATCTCTCCATGAGATTGAGCAGGAGTCTCAGATTCCCTCCGGCACCAGGGATAAGACCCACCCCTATTTCCACGGCACCCACATAAAGCTCTGCAGAAGCCACCCGTTTTGCGGCAGGGGCAATCAGTTCAAAACCGCCGCCGAGACAGAGGTTGAATGGAGCCGCCACCACCGGAGCGGGCGAAAACCGGATCCTCTGGGTCAGGTCCTGGAGGAGCTTCACCGTTCGCTCCAGACCGGACCAATCCTCGTCTTCACAGAATTTCAGGATGAGGGCCAGGTTCGCCCCGGCACAGAAATTCTGTCCGTCGTTGCCCACGACCAGGGCCTCAAATTTTCCCTCCCCCAGAAGATCGAGACCCTCATTGATCGTATCGGCCGTGGATGCATCGATGGGATTCAGGGCCGGCTGGAGCACGCTGTGGAACTCGACGTTTATGACGCCGTCTCCCAGATCGATAAGACTGGCACTCCAGTCCCTCTTCACCTCGCACCCTTTCGATTTCAACAGAGCCAGATGGATCGACTTTTCACCCGGAGTAATTTCCCGGATTTCCCGTTGAACGGGGTGAAAGAAGGTTTGTCTCCCATCCTCCGCGGCGTAGAATGACGGACGGCCCCGGGAGACCATCTCTTCCACCCACGAGGGGACGTTTTTCCCCTCGTCTTTCATCCGGGTCACTGACTGCTGCACCCCGATGGCATCCCAGGTTTCGAACGGTCCCAACTCCCAGCCGAATCCCCATTTCATCGCGTTGTCGATATTGACGATGTCATCGGAGATCTCCGGCACCCGGTTTGCGGAGTATATGAGGGTCCGTGACAGGATTTCCCAGAAAAACCGTCCGGCTTTGTCGTCGCTGTATGCGAGAGCCCGGATTCGCGCCGCCGTGGACGTATGCTGTTTTGCCAGCCGGTAGCCGTCAAATCGGACCCGTTTCTGCGGTGCGTACTCAAGGGTCTTGAGGTTGAGGGAGAGAATACCCTTATCGGTCTTCTCGTAGAAACCTCGCCCGGTTTTCTGACCTAACCGTCCTTCTTCCACCAGCTTCCTGATCACCTCAGGAACCTTCAATGTGTTTCGTTCTTCATCGTCGGGGCATTTCTCGTAGGAGGTAGCGGCTACCTTGCTCAGGGTGTCGAGTCCCACCAAATCGGCGGTCCTGAACGTGGCACTCTTTGGACGACCGACGATGGTGCCGGTGAGCCTGTCCACCTCTTCCACCGTGAGGCCCATCTCGTCCGCCGTTCTCAGGGTCAGCATAAGCCCGAAAACGCCGATCCTGTTGGCGACGAAATTCGGGGTATCCTTGGCGTAGACGATTCCCTTGCCGAGAACGTTCTCGAGGAAATCGACCATGATGCGGAGGACCGCGGCGTCTGCCTCTCCCTGAACCACTTCCACCAGCCTGAGGTAGCGGGGAGGATTGAAGAAGTGGGTGAGGAGGAACCGTTTCCGGAACTTCTCCGGGAGAACGGACCCGATTTCGGCCACGGACAGTCCTGACGTGTTTGTGGAGAGGATGACATCATCCTTCACATGGGGAACGACATTTTCAAATACCTTTCTCTTGATATCCATGTTTTCCACCACCGCCTCCACGATCCAGTCCGCTTCTTTGAGGCGCCCGCTGTGACCGCTGTAGTTGCACGGTTCAATGAGTTGGGCTCCCGCCGGGTCGAAAAGGGGTGCCGGTTTCGTCTTCGAAAGGGTGTCGATACCCCCCTGGGAGAGCTCCTGCGTCAGGTCAAAAAGGAGGGAGGGGATACCGGCGTTGGCCAGGTGGCCTGCAATCTGGGCTCCCATGACGCCCGCTCCCAGAACCGCCACCCGTTCAATACCGTTGGGCATAGGATTTCCTCATTGTTCGGTTGGTTGATCTGTAATGCGTGATGCGTACCTTCATTCCTCGCCTTTGCGGCCTTTGCGTTTCAAGATTGTGGCAATGCCCTGACCCGAGCCGATGCACATGGCGGCCAGTCCGTAGGTGGCACCACGTTGCTCCATCACGTTCACAAGGGTGGTTAGGATCCTGAGGCCTGAGCAACCCAGAGGGTGACCCAGAGCGATGGCTCCGCCGTTCAGGTTGATCTTCTCCACGGGCCAGCTTCCCTCCCTTATGACGTAGAGGGACTGGGCGGCGAAGGCCTCGTTGAGTTCAATTACATCCATATCGTCCAGGGTCAATCCCGCCTTTTCCAGCGCTTTTCTTGCGGCCGGAAGGGGTCCCTTTCCCATGCGATCCCATTCCACCCCGGCCACCGCCCGTGACACGATTTCCGCCCTCACCTGAAGGTTGTGGCTTTTGGCATAGGCCCGGCTGGTGACGATTCCGGCGGCGGCACCAACGGAATACGGGGAACTGGTGGCGGCGGTGACGGTGCCATTCTCCACGAAGGCGGGCTCCAGCGATCGAATCTTTTCCTCGTCCGGTTCCCGGGGACCTTCGTCCCTGTCCACCACCGTTCCGTCATCCAGTTTGATGGGAACGATTTCGTTATCGAAGCGCCCCTCTTTCCAGGCGTCCAGGGCCTTCCGGTGGGACGACATGGCGAAAGCTTCCTGGTCTTCTCGCGGGATATGGCCGTCGTTTGCCAGGTTTTCCGCCGTTTCCCCCATGCTGATGTAAAAGTCCCGTTCCGCCAGGTCCGGATGGAAGTCGGGATTGAATCCTCCCATGGGAACGCTGAACATGTCTTCCACACCCAACGCAATGCCCACGTGGATGTCTCCCACCTCGACGGCCTGACTGAGCTGGTGTACGGCATCCATAGACGAACCGCAGAACCGGTTCACCACTTTTGCCCCGGCTTCGATGGGAATGCCGGCCAGGACGGCAACCGAACGGGCCATGATCATTCCCTGGGGACCCTCCGGAAAGGCGCATCCCAGAACCACATCCTCTATGTCACCGGGGGAAAGGTGGGGATTTCGCTTTAAGAGTTCCGTCAGCACCTGGGCCGTGAGATCATCGGGCCGGATATTGCCCACCATCCGGCCCCGTTTCACTCCAACGGGCGACCTGACGACATCGACGATGACAGACGTCTTATCTTCCATGGCTCCATCTCCCAGTGTCGCATTTCATTGGCATTCTGACGATGCACCTGTCATTACGAATCCCCCATCCCTTCGCTTCTCGCAATGACATCATCAGTTAACACACAGGGTAGAAGATACACCACGCTAAAAGGGGTATGTCTTCCGCGAGTATACATATTCGGCAATCTGTCGCTTAAGTCTGGCCACGTCAACTGCCGGGAGCATTTTCACCTGAAAACGGCGGAGCCTGTCAATGACGTAATCGGGCAGGCGACCGTGGTACATATCATTGAGCCCGGTAAGGGCACGGTTCAACAGTCTCAGACTCACCTCTGCCGTAAGGACCCGGGCAATGGGAAGAAGAACGCCTGCCTGACCCTCGCCGGAGGGGCCGTTCCCTCTGTCACCGTCCAGGAGGTCTCCGATCCTGGCCAGGGTACTGTCGGCGGCATACAGGTCGATAAAACTGTCGGCCAGGGTTTCCCCCAGCTGCTGTTCATGCCGGAGGTCCTGGCCGAACTCATTGAGGGCTTCGTTAAAAACATAAAGGACCAGATATTTTCCTGCTTCCACCATGGCAATCTGATGGGAAAGAGGATTCTCCGAAGGGGTCGCTTCCCCCGAATTCAGGAAGGGATCGATCCCCTTGATCTTCTCCCGAAGGGGAATTTCATCCATGAATGCCTTCTTCATGAAATAGCCGGTGATAATCTGACGATTGATTTCATTGGTACCTTCCCAGATTCTGTCGATCCGGGTATCCCGGTAGATACGGGACATGGGGTAATCTTCTATGAATCCGTAGCCGCCGTAGATTTGAATTCCCGTATCGGCGCAAAAGGCGAGGGTTTCGCTGCCAGAGATTTTCACCATGGAGGATTCTATGGCGAACCGTTCCATGGTTTCGCCCATTCTCAGGTAGAAATCACCGCCGTGGCGATCCAGGTCGGCGATAGCGGCGTCGATGGCTCCCACCGTCCGGTAAGTCATGCTGTCGGCGGCGTAAGTCCGAATGGTCATGTCGGCGATCTTCCCCTTGATGACATCAAAGTAGGCGATAGGTTGACCGAACTGCCTTCTTTCCAGGGCGTACTGGGTGGCCAGGCCGATCACCTCCTTGCATCCTCCCATGTCGGAGGCGCCCAGTTTGAGTCTTCCGATATTCAGGACGTTGAAGGCAATGGTCGCCCCTTCGCCCACCTCTCCCAGGACGTTTTCCCTGGGAACCTTCGCGTCCGTCAGTTTCAGGGGAACAGTGGAAGCTCCCCTGACACCCAGTTTATGTTCTTCCGGCCCCACTTCCAGTCCCGGGGTGTCCCGCTCCACGATAAACGCCGTGAATTGATGACCCTCGACCTGCGCAAAGAGGGTATACACCTGGGCCCACCCCCCGTTGGTAACAAATTGCTTTTCCCCGTTGAGAACGTAGTGTTTTTCGTCGTCACTCATGACGGCCACTGTCCGGGCCGCAGTGGCATCCGATCCCGACAGGGGTTCCGTTAAGGCGTAGGCCCCCACCCACTCTCCCGTGGAGAGCTTCGGCAGGAATCTCTCCTTCTGTTCGTCGGTGCCAAACCAGATGATGGGGAGCATCCCAATGCCGGTCTGAACGGAAAAGGCGGTGGTAAAGGAACTCGACCGGCCAAATCTCATGGATTCCGCCACGAGGACTGACGTGGTCTTGTCCAGGTCAAGACCGCCGAACCTTTCAGGAACGTCAACGGAGAGCAGTCCCAGTTCTCCCATCTGTCTCAGGAGCCGGCGGATGAGATCTTCATCCTTTTTCTCAATCTCCTCGGTGGCCGGACTCACGTGTTCCTTGCAGAACTCCTCCACCATCTTTTCGATTTCCCGCTGCTCATCGGAAAACTGTTCCCGGGAGAAAACGGAGACGGTTCCCACGGGTTGAAGAAGGAATACTCCTCCCGTCTTATCGGGGGAGGCTTTTGGACTCATGTCGTCCTCCCGGAGACGATCATATTGTCAACAAATTTGTAATCCGCAACGCCGGGATGAAGTCGGATATAGTCTCGATGGTGTGCTTCGCTATTTTAGGAGTCCAGTCTGCCGGTATTTTTCCTGATATTTCCTGTAGAGCGTCTTGTGTCTGTCGCCCAGATCAATCCGTTTACCCTGGATGAATTCCATATGGACCTGGGTAGAAATCTCGAGGGGATCTCCGTCCGTTACGATCAGGGTGGCGTCTTTGCCCGTTTCGAGAGACCCCACGCGGTCCCCTATCCCCAGAATCCGGGCGGGATAGAGGGTAACGGACTTGAGGGCCTCATCCCTGGGGAGTCCGTAGGCGGCGGCCGTGGCGGCATGGTAGGGCAGATTCCTCTGGTGCGGGGCTTGAAAGGGACTGCCGCTCGCGGCGATAGAAAAGGGGATTCCGGCCTTGTAAAGCTTCCAGGGAGTGGAAAAGGGGGTGTCGTACGGCTCGAACCGCCGGGAAGGGAGCGAATGAACCGATTCATAAATCACCGGAACGTCGTATTCCTTCAGGAGGTCCGTAACCCGCCAGGCATCATGTCCTCCCACGATGATCGCTTTTACCTTCTGGCGTTGTGACCAGAGTACGGCGGCCTCGATCTGCTGAACCTCGTTGGCATGGATGCAGACCGGAACCTGTCGTTTGAGCACCGGGATCATGCTTTCCCATCTTACATCCACGGCATGCTCGGGGGCATCTCCCCGTTGTGCCGCCTCCCGGGCCTGAAGGTAACTTCTCGCCTTGTCGAAAACCTCGTCGATCCGCCTCAGTTGTCTGTCCCGTTCCTTCCGTTGTTCCTCCAGGCTCTCTTTCACGCCGGGACCTGCGGTGAGGGTCATTCGGGGCCAGTTCAAATGGAGGGCGGCCGGAGCTTTCAGGGTGGCCGTTTCCCAGGTCCAGCCGTCCAGCAACATGACCGCGGAGAGACCCGAAATCAATCCCCCCTGAGGCGTGGTGTGAACGGCGGTAATTCCGTTGGAGCGGGTGACGGGGATCAGTTCCGAATCGGGGTTATAGCTCACTTCCGCCCGCACATTGGGATTGACGGAGCCTGCCTCCGAAAAGTCCCGCGTGGCCCGGACAGCACCGATTTCCACCAGCCCCAGGGTGGTGCTGGCGGCGATGAGACCCGGGTAGACGTGTTTTCCTCTCAGGTCGATAATTTCCGTGTTGTCGGGAAGGGAATCGACGACGTTTCCCACGGCGGTGATGACGCCGTTCTCAAACAGGATCTGACCGTTGGCGATGGCGGGGGAGGTGACGGGATGAATGGTGGCACCTTTCAAGAGGATGGGATGAGACTGGGGCGGTGCAGGTATCTGGTCCGACGCGGACAAAAAGACGCCGCCAGGAAGTGTGCAGGCTATCAGGGCTGTGACCAAGGACCGGTTCGCTCTCATGGCATCTTTTCTACCGCCAAACCTCCCGAATTCTCCTTGAATTCGAGGATCTTCTGAATCAAATCGTTCCGTTCCGTAGCCAGTTTCCGGGACATGGATTGATCGCGAACCCTGCTGAAGTAATTCTTGCCGTCAATCCACGTCTGTTCACACACGGTGTAAGTCGAGAGGGGGTGGCCGCTCCAGATCACGAAGTCTCCGTCCTTCCCTTTTTCCAGGGATCCCACACGGTCGTCGATACCGAGCTGAACGGCAGGATAGAGCGTGACAAATTTCAGTGCATCTTCTTCGGACACCCCTCCGTACTTGACGGCCTTGGCCGCTTCCGTGTTGAGTCTCCGGGCCAGTTCGCTGCTGTCGGAGTTGTAGGAGGTCACCACTCCCACCTGGTGCATGAGGGGACCGTTGAACGGGATGGCATCGAACACTTCAAACTTATAGGCCCACCAATCGGAGAATGTGGAGGCTCCGGCTCCGTGTTTCATGATGGCTTCGGCAATCTTGTACCCTTCCAGAACGTGTTGAAATGTACCGATCCGGAACCCAAAATCTTCTGCCACACGGATGAGCATAAGGATCTCGTCCTGCCGGTAGGAATGGCTGTGGACCAGCCGTTTTCCTTCCAGAACTTCCGCCAGGGCCTCCAGTTCCAGGTCACGTCTGGGGGGGATTTTCTTAAGACTTGCTGCCCGGGTTCCCCGGTGGTCCTCCCAACGGCGGCGATACTCCCGGGCGGCCGTGAGGGCATCGCGAATGAGCTGTTCCACCCCCATTCGCGTCTGAGGATAGCGGCTGGTGTACTTGTCGCCCCAATTGCTCTGCTTGACATTTTCCCCCAGGGCGAACTTGATTCCCCCCGGAGCCCCTTCCAGCAGGAGTCCTTCCGGGGGTTCTCCCCACCTCAGTTTGATGACGGCGTTCTGCCCTCCGATGGGGTTGGCTGAACCGTGAAGGACATTCGCCACGGTGAGCCCGCCTGCCAGTTCACGGTAGATGTTGATATCGTTGCTGTTCAGAACGTCTTCAATCCGGACTTCGGCGGTAACCGCCTGGGTTGCCTCATTCACAGAGGAGGCGGCGGTGTGGCTGTGGGCGTCGATGAGGCCGGGGGTGACATGCTTTCCCCGGGCATCAATGATGACCGCGTCATCGATGGCACGGGATATCTTCAAATTCCTGCCGACACGCCAGATCTTTCCCTGTTTGACCAGGAGGTCAGCATCCTCAAGTATTCCCTGGGGACCGCACGTCCAGATGGTGGCATTCTTCACCAGCACCAGGGGAGGCTGAACGGGAGGGGCCTCAAAACCGTAAGCGCCATCGGGATAGGTCACCGTGAGTTCGCTGGGACGTTCCACCGGCGCCTTCTTCTCGGGCTTCGAAGGTTCATACGGAGCTACCCGGTTCGCTTCCCACTCGATGGCCTTTCCGTCCGGGGTTCGCCCGTGACCCCACGCCCGGTCCCCTTTCACCATCCCGGAAAACCTGACGATCCCCTCAAGGCCCAGTGTGTCTCCCTTCACCAGGATGGAAACGGCACCGTTTTCCTCGAGAACAAGGGACTCCAGGTCAATGACCAATGTGTCGGCCACCAGGGTTCCCTCAGGCTTCTCTTTCTCACCTTCGATATTGAGCGTGTCGGTCCGGACGTTTCCGTCAAACTCCCACCGCAACCCCCATTTCCCCCGGAGCTCCTCAACGGGTTCGATCTTCAGCCGGTACCGGGTTCCCCGGATCCAGACTTCCAGCACGTCGGATTCCCGGTTGAAGTAGTCACCATCGGTTACCACGAGATTGGCAATTTTCCCCGGTTCAATGGTTCCGAGATAGTCACTCAATCCAAGGTATCTGGCGGGAATGGTGGTCAAACTGGCCAGGGCATCCTCTGGAGGGAGGCCTCGCTGAATGGAACGGATAACGTTTCTGCGAAAATCCGACAGATCTTTGAGGCCGTGGGATGTGAAGGAAAAAGGGATACCGGCCCGTTTCATCCTGGCCGCATTGTCGGGGGCCTGGTCCCAATGGCGAAGCTGCGCCTGGGTATACTGAAGTGCCCTTTCCCATGTGTCCACATTGGGCTTCGGGGGAAAACTCACCGGCAGAATGACAAAGGGATTCAGCGCCCCGATTTCCCTCAATCGACGGTATTCATATCCGCTCCCCTTAAGCCAGAGGTTCAGATCGAATTCCCGGGAGATACGCCCCGCCCTCAGGGCATCCAGCTCACTGTCCACCTCAAAACAGAATGCCCGTCCCTGGTCCATCTGTTGCTCAAGGGCCTCCAGGGCTCGATTCACTTCCGGTTGTTCGTTGTCGTGGGGAAAGCGCCTGTAGATTTCGTGGGCCCGCTCGTACCATTGGGCATCGATGAACGTCTGCCGCATAAGGGCGATGGCACCCAGAAGGGAATTGGGATACTGGGTATCTCCCCATCCGCCGTGCTCAAAGGCGAGTATCTGGGCGGGACCGTCTTCCGCAATAATAGAATTCTGCGACCATTCATCGAGGTGGACGAGAGCAGATGAGCCCCGGAAAATGCCATCGGGCGGAACGACATGGGCTGCCGTGAAGCCGGCCTTTCTCAACCCTTCCAGTTTCTCGGCACCCGGTTCGAAACCTTCCAGGGCGGACCGTTCGGGCCTGACCCTGGGATTCCAGTGTTCGGTGGCCGTTTCTTCCGCCTCTTTCGCCGGACCGTTCCGGCCGGGGGGAGAGGGGCGGCTTTCACCGGCGGCCGGGGGAGCCGCCACTAAGTAGCTTTCGATGAAACCGGCATAGACGGTTTTTCCCGTCAGATCGATTTCGAAGGCGTCGGCCGGAACCCGGGCCACCCGGCCCACCGATTCGATCAATCCGTCACGGATGACGATTTCACCGGAGGGGATGACCCGGTCCGGTTCTGTGACGATGGTGGGTCCTTTCAAGAAAAAAACCCGTGGTGTCCGGTCGTAAAGTCCTTCGGTCGGGGCGATCTGGGCCCCCCCAAAACTCACGAGAATCAAGAGGGCCAACCGGATCAAAAATTCTTCCCCCGGAGGTGGGCTTTGGTCAATTCGCGGGTAAGGAAATTAAAGGCGTCGTCGACGGAATCTGAGAAGTGAAACAGGCTCAGATCCTTCCGGGATATGGTGCCGAATTCCACCAGACGCTCAAAGTGAATCACCCGGTTCCAGTATTCCCTGCCGTAGATAACCACGGGAAGTTTTTTCCTCAATTTCCGGGTCTGGATCAGCGTGAGAAGTTCCATCAGTTCGTCCAGTGTTCCGAAACCTCCCGGGAAAACAACCATAGCTTTGGCCAGGTACAGAAACCAGAACTTCCGCATAAAGAAGTAGTGAAACTCCAGATCCAGGTCTTTCGTAATGTAGTCGTTGCCCTGGGGCTCGTACGGGAGCGAGATATTGAGACCGATGGCGTAGCCGTCGGCCTCGGTGGCACCCCGGCAGGCGGCTTCCATGATGCCGCCTCCCCCGCCCGAGGTCACGATAAATCTGTGTTTGGAGTTTTTCAGTCCCTTTGACCACTCGGTCAGACGGAAGGCAAGTTCGCGGGCGGCTTCGTAGTAATGGCCCAGAGAAAGGAGACCGGTATGGTCACCGGGATTACTGGATTTCATCTTCCGGATCCGCTCCGGGGAGGGGATCCGGGCCGATCCGAAAAAGACGATCGTATCCTTGATCCTCATTCTCCGGAACAGGCGAAGAGGACCGAAGTATTCGGCCAGGAGGCGGGCGGGACGGGCGTCCGGGCTGTTGAGAAAATCGAGATCTTTGTAAAACTTCTGGCGGTGTCTAACTTTCCTGGTCACGGTCATACCATCAAACGGGTTCGTCTTTTCTGGACAATAGGCAGACATATCATCTTACTAAGAGGCGGCCGTAAAGACAAGGGAAACTAGGCCGTCACCGGTGCGGTGGGGACCCCTTTCCGTATCCTCCGCCCCCCGGGGTCTTGATGACGATCCTGTCGCCCCGTTTGACCGTAAGTTGTGCCTTGCCACCCAGCTCCCGGCGGGACCCATCGGACCGGATCAGGAGGTTTCTCCCTCTCACGCCCGGGCTCCCGCCCGCCAGACCGTAAGGGGGATACCGCCGTCTTTCAGACACGATGGAGACCTTCCTCGATCTCAAGAAAAGGATCTCCCGGATCGTCCCGTCTCCT
>JBHIEY010000186.1:0-3659 GCA_046861835.1 Fidelibacterota bacterium
GGATCACCCGGGAACAGATCGACAGCCCCACCTCACTCGGTCTTCTGGGGATGCGAGAACGGCTCTATCCGTGGGGAGGAAAGTTGACCGTCACGGGCAAGCCGGACAGGGGCACATCCCTCACGGCCGTCGTCCCGCCCGACTAGCCGGCCCCGGCTGATCCCGCCTCTCTCGCGTTTTTCCACTCGCACAGCTGCGTTTCACCCTCTCTTTGTAACCCCCCGCATTCCTGCGGGGTTTGTGTGTAGGAACATTTCCGACATACGTCTCCGGTTCTGCCTACCTCCTGTAGGATAACCTCTCACCGCCGTCATACCGGATTGCCGACAGAACAATCCGTCTTGGTCCGATTTCGGTTCCCGTCGATTCCCCTTATGTTTCTGGTGGAAGGAAAAGGATGGTTATGCAGACGCAAATTTCATCAGAAAGCTTCGGAGGAATCATGGAAAAGCATTATCACCGCGACACATCGCAAAAACGGAACGTTTATCTGGGAGTGATGGTGTCCGTTATCGGGACGGTCTTTTTGCTGTCAACGAAACTTTCCGGTGCTCCGTTACCGGGGGAAGCCGCAGAGAAACCGGCCCTGGCCGTTTTTCAGCTTTCCCCTGTGGGCATCTCTCAACTCGAAGCGGACATGGTTACCCGGTTTCTCCGGTCCGAACTGATCAAGACGGGTCTCGTCAGGGCCATCGATTCTGCTCCCGGCGACGGGTCTTCCGTCACGGGCTCGTTCTGGGACGTATTGAACAAGGCCCGGGTCATGGGTGCCAGCCTGGTGACCACGGGGTCCCTGGGGAAACTGGGCAGCACGTATGTCATCGATCTTCGCCTGTCATCCACCGAATCGGGCCGGGTGATAAGATCCTTCACCCGCACCTATCGGGGGGATGTGGACGGCCTGATGGCCGAGGTCGAAGAGATCGCCTGGAACCTCGTGGCTCCTCCGGTAACCCACGGCATTTCCGCGGGAAAGAGCCCGGAGGAGACCCTGTCCGCCGGGATGTTGCCCCGGCCCCAAACGGAGAGCTACAGCGGCGTGTCACTCCAGAACGCCTCGCTGGGAACCGGCCGCCTTCCTGGAATTGTCTCCAGAGGCATCTTTCCCCTGATGGTGACCGGTGTGGCCGCCCTGGTCGTTTCCCAGCTCACGGAGAAGGATGAGCTGCAGGAGATCGGAAAGCCGCCGGCATTCCCAAGGGTTCCGTGATCAGGCGGGAAACAGATGTCCGGACGAGGCCACACCGCCTTCGTATATGCTTTCGTGGCCGTTTCATGCCTGGTCTTGAGTGGGACGGCTCAAACTCCTCCAGAGACAGGCCGTGAAGGATACGGAATTGTCCTGAAGGTCACGGGTGACGCCCGGTTTCTCACCTCGTTAACCGGTGAAAAAGCGGCCCTGAAAGCCGGCCAGATTCTTTCCCGCTCTGCTACCGTCATTACCGGACCCGGTTCAACCGTTCTTGTGGTGGTTCTTGGTGACAGGAGCCTGATGAAAATCAGGGCGTGCACTCAGACGACCATGAGTATGGGGCACAGTCCTGATCCCCCGACAGCGACGGTTGGACGTGGATTCACCCTCACGGCTCCCACCTCCGTGGCCTCGGTAAAGGGTTAAGACCTCTAATCGTTCTCCCTGAGGCAAGTCCCGCCGGGGGAATTGCTTTCTCCCGGCCGGGACCTTTTGCCGATTTCTTGTGCTAAAAGAATCCGTTCGACTTATCTTACCGGGGGTGTTGGAATCGTCAAGGATGAACGGAGAAGCGGAATGAGATTCACCGTTCTGGGATCCGGTACGGTTGTTCCTTATCCGCTCAGGGGCAACAGCGGATACTTTCTCCGGAGCCGGGGACACAATGTCCTGGTGGACGGTGGCGCGGGGGCCCTGAGAAAAATGGCGGATTTCGGATTGGATTACCGGGACATAGATACCGTGACCTACACCCATTTTCATCCCGATCATACCATGGACCTGATTCCCTTACTCTTTGCATTAAAGCACGATCCCGAAGTGAAACGGCCGAGGGAGCTGAGAATCGTGGGTCCCCCCGGCTTCCAGTCCTTCTTCGACCGGGTGATGGAGGTATACGGCGTGTGGGTCCGGTCAGACCATATTGCGGTGAATATCACCGAGGTATTCCGGGAAACGGTCAGCCTGGAAGGTCTTGAGATCATTTCCTCCCATACCGAACACACGCCCGAAAGCGTGGTCTACCGGTTCCGGGAGCAGGGGGGAGGGGATCTGTTCTATTCCGGGGACACAGACGTGTGCGATGAATTGATCGAAAGCGCCAGAAACGTCGACGTTCTGGTCCTGGAGTGTTCCCTGCCCGATGACCGGAAGCTTCCGGGCCACCTGACGCCGTCGGATTGCGGCCGGATTGCGGCGGAGACGGGGTGTGGACGCCTCGTCCTTACCCATTTTTATCCCCAGGTTCTCAAAACGGATATCGTCGCATCCGTGTCGCGGACGTATGCTGGTCCCGTGGAACTGGCGTACGACGGGATGGAGGTGGAGATCTGATTGTGAAAATCTCCGGAATTCGCGGGGTTATTCTCCTGATCATCGGCACGGTCCTCCTGGGGGCCGTTGGATTCAAAGTGGTGGGGGGCAGCGAATGGACGTTGCTCGACAGCTTCTATATGGCCATTATCACCCTTTCCACCGTAGGGTTCACGGAGGTGCACCCCCTGGGTCCCGCGGGAAAGGTGTGGACGATTGTTCTCATTTCACTGGGCATTGGCATCGTCGCCTATGCCGTGGGACAAACAACGCAGTATTTTCTCAACCTGGAACGCTTCAGGAGAAGAAAGATGACGAAACGGGTATCATCCTTAAAGAATCACTTTATCGTTTGCGGCTACGGCCGTATGGGAAAGGTAATTTGCGATGAACTGAGCAGACAGAAACTGCCACTGGTCGTGGTGGAGCAGGATCCGGAGAAGATCGCGGCCATCCAGAACAGGGGGTATCCTGTTGTTGAGGGCGACGCCACCAAAGACGTGACGCTTCAACGGGCTCGCATTGACACGGCCACCGGACTCGTGGTGGTATTGAGCTCCGATTCGGACATTCTGTTTGTCACCATGTCGGCCCGCACGTTAAACCCCGATATTTTTGTCATGAGCCGGTGCAGTTTGGACGAGAGTGCCGAGAAGCTGCTTCGTGCGGGAGCCGACAAGGTGGTGAACCCCTATGTGGCGGGGGGCCACAAAATGGCGGAGTTGCTGGTGGCGCCGTATGTTGAGGATTCGGTGGAGATATCGACGCCCAGGCAGAAGATTGATTTACTGGTGGAGGAAATCAAGGTGGCGAACACCCGGGGCTACGTCGGTGTTCCCATTCGAGAGTCCCGCATCCGGGAGAATTATCGTCTCCTCATCGCCGGCATCATCAATGAGAACGGGGAAATGATTTTCAATCCCGATCCCGATACGGAGCTCCGGGAAAGTCACACGTTGATGCTTATGGGGGAAAAGGAGCATCTTCACGCTTTCAAGCGGCGGGAATGCCGCGAGTCGGAAGGGGCATGACTATTGCGCATAAGATATATTATGTCTACTTATCATTCCCGGTCCTTTCTCCCCGTCATGCTGAGCCCTTCCTCCCCGTCATGCTGAACCCTTTCTCCCCGTCATGCTGAGCCTGACGAAGCATG
>JBHIEY010000187.1:0-3628 GCA_046861835.1 Fidelibacterota bacterium
CGGGGTCAGGAATTCCTTGACTTTTGGAACACAAACCGTAATTTTTCACGGGGGGAATCATTTTGAGAGGATAGACAGGTGGGGCTGTCCGTCGTCACAACGAGGACACAGAAGGTGAGAACGATCACGACACTCGCCATCAGGATGGGGATATGGTTGGCTGTTGGGAATCACCTTATCCCTTTCTTGCACGCCGCTAACCCGTCAATCAAATTCGATCGCCTGTCGGTTGACCAGGGACTCTCACAAAGCACCGTCACCAGCATCGTTCACGATCGAAGGGGATTCATGTGGTTCGGGACGGAAGACGGCCTGAGCGTATATGACGGTTATGAATTTGAAGTCTATCGATACGACGCTTCGGACCCCCATTCGATTCCCGACAACATGGTCTCCTCCCTATATGAAGACGGGGACGGCATGATATGGATCGGAATGGGGAACGGGGCCCTTTGCAGGGTTGACCCGGTTACGCGAATCATTGACCGTTACGGTAACCTTCCTAATGAGGCCAGAGCCATAGTACAGGATAACGCCGGCAAGTTGTGGATCGGTACCTTCGGCGCCGGAGTCTACAGATTTGATCCTGTGACGAAAACATTCACTCACCATGCTCACGATCCGGACAACGGCAGTAGTCTGAGCAGTAGTTTTGTTCAGGCACTGTACCGGGACAGATCCGACAATGTCTGGGCCGGAACCGTGAATGGATTGAACCGTCTGGTTTCTCAGGAAACGAAAAGCTGGGTGCGCTATTTTCATGATCCCGTAGATCCGAATTCCCTGAGCGATTCCGATGTTCGTTCTATTCTGCAGCTCAGTGACGGGAGACTGTGGATCGGAACCCTGGGAGGAATCAATGAACTGAAACAGGAAGAATCAGAGAGGTTTGTCCGATATACGGAAAGGGACTATCCTGGTTTCAGGGGAGATGATGTGCAGGCATTATGGGAAGACGATTCCGGAATAGTCTGGATCGGTACCTTTCATGGATTGAAGCGGTTTGACAAGAAGAGGGAAGAATTCGTGACCTACCAGCATGATCTCGGTGATCCCGGCAGTATCAGTGGAGATAACATAACGTGCCTTTTCCAAGATCGGTCGGGATTGCTGTGGATTGGAACGAGAGGCGGAGGGGTCAGCGTTCTGGATCGCAAGGGCAAGAAGTTCCTGCATTATACTCACAACCCCAACGATCCGAACAGTCTCAGCCATCCGGGGGTTCGAGGCATCTATGAAGACCAGGATGGAATCCTCTGGGTCGGAGGATACGGGGGATTGAACCGAATCGATCGTGAAACGGGGCAGGTAATTCATTATGGGGCCAACACTACCAACGGTCATGGATTGAACACCGATCTGGTCTATGCCATCATTGGAGATACAAGAAACGACACCATTCTCTGGATTGGATCCGAAGGAGACGGGCTGTACAGGTTCCACAAGAAAAGCGGGAAAGTCAGACATTACCTTCGGTACGATATGGGCGCACGCCGTTCAAACGTGGAATATGTTCTGAGCAGCAATTTTGTATTTGACCTGTACATGGATTCAGGAGAAACGTTGTGGTTGGCAACCGGAGGAGGTCTCAACAGGCTCAATACCACAACGAATGAAATCACGTATTACCGGCACGATCCGGATGACCCTAAGAGTCTGAGTGGCAACGACACCAGGGTTATCTACGAAGACCGTTCCCGCTCTCTGTGGATAGGAACGGACGCAAACGGGTTATCCCGGCTCAGCTGGAATGATGGAGAGGGGGAGGAATTCATCCGGTTCCAACATATTCCTGAAGACCCGGAGAGCGTGAGCAGCAATCGAATCAAGTCTATCTACCAGGACCGCACTGGCACGCTCTGGATCGGAACCGGTGGCGCAGGATTGAACCGGTTCGATCGGGTGACTGAGACCTTCAAGCACTACACAGAAGAAGACGGCCTGCCAAGTGATGTCGTTTACGGCATATTGGAAGATGACGACGGCAATCTATGGTTGAGTACGAATCGGGGACTTTCCCGGTTTGATCCGCAAACCGGGGAATTCCGAAACTACGACCTCTATGATGGGCTGCAGAGCAATGAGTTTAACACGGCTTCTTATTTCAAGAGCAGAAGCGGTGAGATGTTTTTTGGCGGAATTAACGGGTTAAACGCGTTCCACCCCGAGAAGATCAGAGAGTACGAGTACATACCCCCGGTGGTCATCACCGATTTTCAGATCTTCAACGAGTCCGTTCCCGTGGGGGAGATGGCGGACGGACGTTCGATCTTGCAGAGCCATATCTCAGAAACTGATGAGATAGATCTTTCCTATGAGGACGACGTCATCTCCTTTGAGTTTGCCGCCTTGAGCTACGCGGCGCCGGGAAACAACAAGTATGCGTACAAGATGGAAGGGTTTGATAAGGATTGGGTATATACCGATGCCGGAAGACGATTTGCTACCTACACTCATTTGCCACCGGGAAACTATCTCTTCCGGGTAAAGGGCTCCAATCAGGACGGCGTGTGGAACGAGGCTGGCACGTCCCTGAAAATCACGGTCACGCCCCCTCCCTGGAAAACCTGGTGGGCCTATGCCATCTACGTAATCCTGTTTTTGACGACGGGCCCATCCCTGTACTTCTGGCGAGTGAACCAGTTGAAAAAAAGGGACAGACGGCAGCGCGAAACGATCGCCCGGCTCCGGGAGATCGATGGTCTTAGAGCGGAAGCCATGGAATCACAGGAGAAGTATCAGCGGGCGCGAGAAAAATTCGCCCGGCAGCTCATCGAATCCCAGGAGCAGGAACGAAAGAGGATTTCCGCTGAGATGCACGATGCCCTGGGACAGGACCTTTTGATTCTCAAGAATCTGGCCCTCATGGCACTGGAACCCGGGTCGAAGCCCTCCCATGTGGAGGGTTACCTGACGAAGATATCCCAGGGGGCATCGGACGCCATCGAGGAAGTGAGGAAGATTGCCCGGCTCCTTCGTCCCTATCAATTGGACAGACTTGGATTGGCCAAGGCCCTGGAATCCATTCTCGTCACTGCTTCAGACTCCTCCCAGATCCGTTTTTCCTATGACATTGACCGGTTGGACGGTTTTTTCCATCCGGATCAGGAAATCCATATCTACAGAATCCTTCAGGAATGCGTCAGCAATATCATCAAGCATTCCGACGCCTCTGAAGCCCTGGTGATGGCCAGGAAGAATGGCGACAGCCTGACATTAACCATCAAGGATGACGGGAAGGGATTTGATCGGGAGCAACTCCATTCTGAAAGGTCGCATGAGCTCGGTTTCGGCCTGTCAGGGATTGCGGAAAGGGTCCGAATCCTGGGAGGCAAGTTCGAGATAACCTCAAGTCCCGGGGAGGGAACCGTTCTCTCCATTGTCGTCCCCATACCGAGGACAAAGGATGAAGGATGACATAAGAGTTTTCATCGCCGACGATCATCCGATTTTTCGCAAAGGCCTGAGAAACGTGATCGAATCGACTGAGGGGGTGACGCTGCAGGGCGAAGCCACTGACGGGGACACGGCGTTACGACTGATTGAGGAACTCGTACCGGACATAGCCATTGTGGATGTCAATATGCCCGGGATGAGTGGCATTGATGTGGCAAAGGCTGTTCAGGCG
>JBHIEY010000188.1:0-3620 GCA_046861835.1 Fidelibacterota bacterium
CCCGTGGCGCTCACGGGCGGGATGGCCCAGGACGTGGGCATTGTTGACGCCATCCGGGAACTGGCGGATGAGAAGAACATGAATCTGGAAGTGTTTGCCGCCACGAATTGTGCCGTGGCGGGAGCCATCGGTGCCGCCCTCTGGGGCGGCTACCGGCACCGTAAACTCAGGAGTGCAGGCCTGCAGTCCTGGGAGGCTTCCGCGTGAGGAGCTCCGAAACCTGGCAGGCCGAGCACCCTCTTCCGGACTATCCCCGGAACCTGGCGGTCATGCTCAATGAAAACGCCCGCAGATTTGACCGACATCCCATCTACCAGGAGGTGAAAGGGGACCGGTATGTCCCTCTTGCCTGGTCGACGTTTCAGAGGGACGTGGCCTCCATTCAGGCGTCCCTGACCCGGTACGGTCTGAAGAAGGGAGACCGGGTAGCCATCCTGTCGCGCAACCGGCAGGAGATGCTGGAGACCGAACTGGCCGTCATGTCCATGGGGGCCGTGGCGGTGCCCATCTTTGCCGGCTATCCCGCCGGGAGGGCCGACAGTCTGGTCCGGTTCTGTGAGCCCACCCTGGTGGCGGTTTCCGACCGGGAGCAATACGGCAAGCTGAACTCCCCCGAAGACTTTAACGGCATCATCCATTTCGACCCTCTGGACGGTGCCGGTAGCAGCAACCTGATTCCTTTCGGGAGTCTCCTGGAGCCGCGGGGACGGTCCCGGAAGATCGAGGGGACGGAGGTTTCCCCCGATACAGTGACACTGATGATGTACACCTCCGGCACCATGGGGCGACCCAAATGCGTTCAACTGACTCACGGCAACATTCTGTCGCAGCAGTCGGCTATGAGGGTGCTCTGGAAACTGACTCACAGGGACCGTTTCCTGTCGTATCTCCCCTGGCACCACAGTTTCGGGGGCATTTTCGAAAAATATGCCGCCATCACCAACGGTGCGGTACTCTCTCTGGAACACGGGTTCGGGAAGGATACGGATACCCTTCTGGAGAACTGGAAGCAGGTCCGCCCCACCGTCTTTTTCAGCGTGCCCCGGATATACCAGGAACTCATCACCCGGGCCCTTCAGGATAAGGCCATGGACAGGCTCATTTTCCATGAGGATCTCAGGTTTGTTTTTACCGCGGCGGCCCCCCTTCCGGAAAACATATCGAGAATCTTTGAAGAGAGGGGAATCCCGGTCATTGAAGGGTGGGGACTTACCGAAACCTCGCCGTGCTGTACCGTCACCGATCCCGCCATCCCGCGCAAACGGGGGGTGGTGGGCAGGCCGATCCCCGGGGTTGAGGTGAAACTTGCGGACGATGGCGAAATCCTGGTGAAAGGCCCCAACGTCATGAAAGGGTATTTCAAGAACGAGCGGGCCACCCGTGAGGTGCTCCCGGGTGACGGATGGTTCCGGACGGGAGACGTGGGGGAGTTCACCCCGGAGGGACTGCGTCTCATTTCCCGGAAGGACAGGATTTTCAAGCTCTCCAACGCGGAGATGGTTATTCCATCGGAAATTGAGAACCTCATTGTGAAGGACTGCGCCTTTCTCTCCCAGGCCTTTGTGGCGGGAAGCGGACAGGATCACCCGGTGGCTCTGTTGTTTCCCAACAAATCGATGTTCTCCCAGATGCCCGATGAATCGCACCTCAAGCGGGGATGCCGCCGGCCCCGGAGCCTGGAGCAGCTGTCGTGGTGTCTTCGCACCTGCCTGAAAGAGTTGAATCAATCCCTGGAGATTCCCTACCTCCGGCTGGGGGCCACCATGCTGCTCGACAGGGAATTGACCATTGAAAATCAGGAACTGACCCCGTCCATGAAGCTGGCGCCCAATGTGGTGGGGAAGGTCTTCAAGGCCAATATCGAACATCTCTACGGGTCGGGAAGGGAGCTGAACGAAAAGGTCTATGTCATCAGTCTGGAATAAGAGATGCCCCGGCTGAAATCGCAGGCACTCTTGGACGGAATTCTCCGGGATTACTATACGGGTCTGACCTCCCCGGTGGCGTGGTGCAGCAGTGCCGGTCCGGCGGAAATCCTCCGGGCGCTGGGGTTCACCGTTTACTTCCCGGAGAATCACGCCGCCATTCTGGGAGCTAAGCGTCTCACGGAGCGGTATATCCCGAAAGCCCATCAAGCGGGATACGACAGTGAGATCTGTTCCTATCTTACCAGCGATATCGGGGCGTGGCTTCTGAGGGAAACCCCTCTGACGGTGGCATACGGCCTCCCGTCCATCCCCCGTCCTGATCTCATTGTCTACAGCACCAACCAGTGCCGCGAAGTGGCGGAATGGTTCAACTATTTCGGCCGAGAGTTCGGATGCCCGGTGGCCGGAGTGTTCCCTCCCCGTTATTTGGAAGAGATCCATTCGGCGGACATCGATCATGTGGTAGCCCAGCTGGAAGCGCTGATCGCCGTGGGGGAACAGGTGGTGGGCAAATCCCTCGACCGGGACAGCCTGGTAGAAACGGTGGGGTTGAGCCGGGAGGCGTCGACCCTGTGGGCAGAGTGTCTTAGAACCGCCAGGAATTCGCCCGCTCCCCTCACCTTTTTTGACGGCACGATTCTCATGGCCCCCATCGTTGTCCTCCGGGGCACCGGGGTGTGCGTGGAGTTCTACCGCACACTTCTGGAGGAATTGCGGCAGCGCGTTGACAGCGGTACGGCGGCGGTGCCGGAGGAGCGGGTGCGCATCTACTGGGACGGCATGCCCGTGTGGGGAAGACTCCGGTTCCTGTCGGAGATTTTCGCCGTCAACGGCGCGGCAGTGGTGGCTTCCACCTACTGCAACAGCTGGATATTTGAGGATTTTGACCCCGCGAAACCGCTGGAATCCATCGCCTACGCCTACACCCAGATTTTCATCAACCGGGGGGAGAATACGAAACTTGCCGTGATGAAACAGATGGTAGAGGATTACACCGTTGACGGGTTGGTGTTCCACGATTCCAAGACCTGCTTCAACAACACCAACAGCCGGTTCGGCCTGCCCCAGCGCCTCCAGGAAGAAACGGGAGCCCATACCCTGGTGATCGACGGCGATCTCAACGACCTCCGCTTTTTCTCCGATGGGCAGAACCGGACCAAGTTAGAAACCTTCATCGAACAACTGGCATCCCGGCCGTGAGGGAAGAGAAATTGAAAGTGGGAGTGGTGGGGCTCGGTCCCGTGGGGAGCATCCTGGCCGCCCATTTTGCCGAGGGAGGGGCCTCGGTGACGGCGTGTGACATCATCCGGGAAAAAATCGACAGAATACGGGATTCAGGGATTCATCTCGTCCATACCATCGAGAAACGGGTGGAAGTGGCCGGGGGGTGCTATTCCGTGAAGGAACTGGGGGAGTACGATCTGGACCTGGTATCCATTTCCGTGAAGACGCCGTACCTGGGAAAGGTTCTGGACGAGCTGTCCCGGGTGGCCTCGCCGTCCCTTTTCGTCATGAGTGCCCAAAACGGCATCGACAATGAGGAGGAGGTGGCGAAGGTGTTCGGACGGGACCGGACCCTCAGAATGGTCATCAACTATGCGGGCAGCATGGAAGATTTGAACACGGTGGACGTCACCTTTTTCCATCCTCCCAATTATCTGGCACCGTTGACGGAGGGGGGGAGGTCCATGG
>JBHIEY010000189.1:0-3596 GCA_046861835.1 Fidelibacterota bacterium
GGCAGACAAGACACCTGTCCATGTGCTTGACAAACGGGTCCGATAGGGTCACGCGGTTGCCCATAGCCGCCTCCATCAGGTAGAGGCGCCCCCTGGGCGAATCCATTTCCATTCCATTGATGACGTAGGTGGGACAGGCGGGAAGGCAGAAACCGCAGTGAATGCATTCCTGAAGAAGGCGCTTTTCCCGCGGTCCGAACCGGGCGGCCACAGGGTTGGCAGGGGTATCCCGGAGCATCAAATACCCCCCACGAACGTTCCCGGTGCGAAAACCCCATCGGGGTCAAGCGCTGTCTTGATCTGTTTCATCCAGGGAAGGGACGAAGGGACAATGGGCCACCGGTCCCGTGAGGAATCGGGCGGGAGAAGGGTGAACTCTATGAATCCTCCCAGCTGCCTGACCGTGTTGACCGTTCGTTCCACGGGCCCTGAAGGTGTTTCATTGCGGGAGGAAAATCCAATGTGGCACACCCCTGCCGAGGGATAGGCCCGTACAATCAATCCGGAATCCCCGGCAAAGAGATCATCTTGCAGAAACGTTTTGAGCCCCTTGATCCCCAGGGAGACTTTTGCCACGGTGACAAGGGAGGGGTTTTCTTCGGTGAAGTCCTTCTCCATGCGTATCCACATAGACTGTGCCTCGTCCCTGTGGACGGAATAAGCGGCGGTGTACCCCTCGAGATGGGACTTCACACTGGCCTCCTGTTCCGGCAGGGTGGAGGTGGATCCTGACATGGCGACCAGAAGGGACCACATGCCGGGATTATCATCCGTTCTGTTCTCTCTGAGAATTGCCGCGGCTTCCACAGCGAAACCCGATCGGCGGAGCGAAGCGGCCAATGCCATGAGATCGGCAACACGGGGTGACCGCACCCCCCATATGGACCGGGCTTGCGGGAGGGGGTGAAGCTTGAGTGAGACCTCAACCACGATTCCCAGGGTTCCGCGGCTTCCCACATAGAGTTTGTTCAGATCGTATCCGCTCACATTCTTGACCACCTTCCCGCCTGCCCGAGAAAGCTGTCCATGGCCGTTTACTACCCGTGTTCCTACGACCCAGTCCCGGGCGGTACCGTAGCGGTGAACCCGGGGGCCGTAGTGGTTTGTCGAGATGACTCCTCCCAGTGTGGACCGTTCGTCCGGTGGGGAATCTAAGGGTAATGTTTGACCCTGTTCCGCCAGCTTTTCCTGAACCACCGGAAAAGGAGTGCCCGCTGATGCTGTTGCAGTCAGGTCGTCGGGATTGTGCTGGATGTTCCCATCGAGTTGCGACAGACTGACACCCACGTCCAGGGGCTGAGCGGCGGGATACATATGGGTGGTTCCGCCGACGGGGAGGAGGGTGATTCCCGTTTTTCTTGCCAGGGTTACAAGCTCGCAGATCTGCTCAACCTCCTGGGGAATAACAGTAACACGGACGGGTGCCCGAGCTTCCGGAGGCACGATGTGATCAGGGGGGAGTATCTGTTTCAGGTTGTTCTCGAGAGTTCTGTCAGGGCTCACAGCCATCCCCCTCCGGCGAGGGTTCCCCGGACCCGCGTTTCACGGCATCCCGGGGAACCGGGGAAAATCTTGCACGGATTCATGAGTCCCCGGGGGTCGAACGTAGAGCGAAGGCGCATCATCTGTTCCTGGTCTTCCTTCGAAAACATGAGACGGAAAGTGCCCATCTTCTCCATTCCAATCCCGTGTTCCCCCGTCAGGCTTCCTCCCATTTGGATGCACGCCTCCAGGATCTCCTCCGAGATCTTCACAGCCTTTTCCACCTCTTGCTCATTGTCCGGATCGTAGAGAATGATGGGGTGTATGTTCCCATCTCCTGCGTGGCACACGTGAGCAACTTCAAGGCCGTAACGCCTGCCGATTTCCCTATCGATCCGGAGCATGTCAGGCAGTTTTGACCGGGGAACGACACCGTCGTTGGTATAGAAGGCGGGCGTTATGCTTCCCAGGGCACCTACGGCTTCCTTCCGTCCCCGCCACAGGGCGGCTCTTTCCTCCTCAGACTTCGCACGCTGGAAGGTGCGGGCATTATGCTTCCTGCAGATTCCTTCAATGATTGATGCCTCTTCCTCCAGGGTCACCTCATCGCCGTCTATCTCTATCAGAAGAACGGCGGCGGCTCCGGTGGGAAATCCCACTTTCAGGACGTTTTCGACGGCCTGGATTACCAGGTTATCGATAAGCTCCAGGGCGGCCGGAACGATGCCGGCCGAAATGATGGAGGAGACGGTATTGCCGGCGTCCTCAACCGTGTCAAATACTCCCAGAAAGGTCCGCAGCGCCGGAGGATTGGGGGTGAGCCTGACGATGATTTCTGTTACGATACCCAGTGTCCCTTCGGATCCGGCTATGAGACCGGTAAGATCATATCCGATGGTGTCACGCAGCCGACCTCCGAAATCGGCTGTCTCTCCATCCGGCATTACCATCTTCACTCCCAGGACGTGATTCGTTGTCACCCCGTATTTGAGAGTATGGGGTCCGCCGGCGTTTTCCGCCACATTCCCCCCTATGGTGCAGGCCTTCTGACTTGACGGATCCGGGGCAAAGTGGAACCCGTTGGCGGCGGTGACCTCGGAAAGCTCAAGATTTACCACTCCCGGTTGAACCACGGCGATCTCATCGTCGTAATCAATCTCGAGGATCCGGTTCATGCGGGAAGTTTCTATAATGACGCCCCCTTCTGCGGCCACCGCACCGCCGCTCAAGCCCGTCCCTGCGCCCCTGGGGATCACCGGTCTCCCGTGGCGGGCACAGAGGCGTACGATGCCGGCGACTTCACGGGTGGACTCGGGATAGACTACCATATCGGGTAGTCTCCGGTTTAGCACAAGGCCGTCACATTCATAGACGATAAGCTCACTGGAGTCGGAGACGACGCGATCCGCGCCAAGAAGACTCCGGAGATCGGAAAGAAGTGAAGGGGACATCGTCAGGCAGAAAATAGTAACATCAGCAAGCCCCCGCCAAAGGCATTTATTGGTAATGCGTAATGTGTGACCCGTAACGCCCCGCCGTCGGCGGGATCTCTGCTTAACGCTCTTCTCCTAACCCCCAACACCCAACTCCTAACCCTCAACGCATAACGCTCCTGGTGACGCGTCTGTTGTCCGGAGAGAAAAGGGTTGCAATTCGGATATACGGGTATTATTTTATTTGAGAATTCAGGGGCTTAATACTTAAATGTTGCTGTCAAAGGCATCCGAATATGCCGTTCGCCTGGTTCTCTATCTGGTGTCTCATCCGGTGGAAACATTCACCCCACTGGGTCGAATTGCCTCCGAAACGGGCATTTCGTTTTTTCAGTTGAGTAAGGTGGCCCAGGTTCTGATCAAAGCGGGCATCCTGACCTCCTACACCGGCCCCAACGGAGGGGTTAACCTTGCCAGGCCTCCTGATATGCTCAGGCTGTTTGACGTCGTTTCGGCCGTTGAGGGCAGGACCGTGCTCGACGGATGTGTGCTCGGTTTGGCCGAATGCGGAGAGAACAATCCCTGTCCCGTACACTCCTACTGGAAAGAAGCCAGGGATGTGATCACCCGCATGTTCAAGGAACGAACCCTTGATGAATTCGCCGAACTCGAATCGACTGA
>JBHIEY010000049.1:0-13005 GCA_046861835.1 Fidelibacterota bacterium
GGACCGGACATGCCGGGCACCCGGTGAAGAAGGCGGGGTCCCCTCACCAGCTGGCCGTCCCGGTTCAAAAAGGATTGAAGGCGCAGAATATTCCGTTCGGGGCTGAAGGCTACGAGGTCGGACCGGCCGTCCCGGTTGAAGTCGAGACCGGCGGCATAAAGCCGGCCCGCACTGGAGGAAAAGTCCTCCAGGGACTCCGACCACCGTTCCTGGAAATGGGGTCCGTCCTCTCCATCGGTCATGGCGATGACCAGGAGGGTGGACTCGGGACCCTGAAGGGAGACCACCACTTCCTCCCTGCCGTCCCCTTCAAGATCAAGGACGTTCATGTTATTCACGGTCTGGGGATTTTCCAGGTCGGCGAGCGAGAGAACCAGGGATGGTTCAGCGGAGAATTCTTCTTCGATTCTCTCAAAGTAGTAGAGGGTAGCCAGCTCCACCTCTTCCGCGGCCTCGCTTCTCACATTGGCAGCCACGACGATGCCGGGAACGCCGCTGCCGTTCATATCGGTAAGGCGAACGTCCGCGATGGATCCGTTTATCTGGCGGGGGGCGTCGATATGCCAGAGAAGCTGGGGATATCCAAGCTCATCAATCTCGTAGTATCCCAGCCGGGTCACCACGCCTCCCTGCCCCTGTCCGTCTTCAATGGTAAGAAACTCCACCAGATCGTCATTGTCCAGATCGAATACTCCGTCCATATGGACTATCTTAAGATCGGCGGGAAAGACGAACGTGGTGGCAAAGAGCAAGAAAGCGATCCGGCCCATCATTCCCCTGTCGCTTCCAGAACAAGAATGGTCCTCTGGACAGTCCGCGTTTCCGTTTTTTTCACGACCTGAACGGCTTCTCCCGTTTCCTCCACAGCTACCTCCCCGGCCAGTTCGTATTCCAGGTCATAGGTGAGTGTGTGAAGTCCCACCTGGGCCACGGTGGGGGTCCAGGTGATGGCCCGGGTGGCGGGATCAAACGATGCGCCCCCCGGGAGGCTGGTGGGACGAAAAGCATGGAGTTTCTCCCCTTCCTGAAGCTCCAGGGGGAGACGAAATGTCTGGCCGACCCGTACGGTGTCGGTGATTTCGGTCCCCGGGGGAATCTCGATCTTCACCCCTGGCGGTGCCTCCGGGGCCTTTTCGCGTGTCAGGGCTTCCAGGTCCACCTTTCTTACCCTTCTGGGGGCGGCAGGCTCCTCCACGGCCTCTGCCGGTTGTTCGGGTAGTTCTGCCGCCTCTTCCTCTTTCTCCACCGTTTCCAGTTCAAGGCGCTTGATTTTCCGGGCGGGGGCTTCCGGAGCCGTTTCGGCCTCCACTTCCGGTGCCGGGGCCTCCGGGGCGGCCACGGTTTCTTCTGCGGGGACTCCCGTTGGGACCATTTTCAGCTGCCTGATTTTCCGTCCGGTGATGCCCAATTCGGCTCTGGCGAGAAGGATGTCATTGAGATGGCTCGGTTCGAGAGCCGTTTGCGGAAAGGAAAAGAGGGCAGCCACTTCGGCTTCCAGGGGCGTGAGACGGAGACGTCCGGCTTCCAGGGAAATGGCCAGGGTTGCACCGGTCCGGAATGGAACCAGAAGTTCTTCACTGCCATCCCTGTCGGTGTCTACCCTGGTGAGACCGCCGGGGATGATGCCCGAAAAAGATCCCTGCAGTTCGGCGGTGGACTCAAGTCTAACGGGACCGGGCAGAAGGTCTGAGCCGGTCCCCTCGAAGACCTGGACTTCAATCCTGTCCAGTTCCTTGTTCAGGATGAGAAGATCGGTGTATCCGTCCTGATTCTGGTCCCCGGAGACCAACAAAATGTGGCCGTAACCGGAAGATATTTCATCGGAAAGGGGTAAGCTCCGGGAGGCAAACCGGGGGACGTCCCCCGGGGATTCCAGCGTCAGAATGACGATCTCGCGGCGGGGACTTGCGAGGGCGACGGCCACCTCATCCGTGCCGTCATTTTCAATGTCCAAGACGGCGAAATGGGAGGGGCGAAGGGCGAGCTGTCCGGTACCCGGCCGGTCGCCCCATTCGACGGCGGGTTCGGCGGAGAACTGCCCCTGGGTCCAGGGGAAAACGTGGAGCCAGGGTCCGTTGATGGAGACCGTACCGGGGGCGGGAATCTCCATGACGACCGCTTCGGGTGTTCCGTCACCATCGGTATCGGCGATCCGGGCGTCCCTGAGGGGTTGACGCGAAACGAACTGCCAAAGTTCAAAATGAGCGCCGTCAGCGTCTATTTCCTTATACGCTACCCGCCGGGGATATTTGTCTCCTTCTTCCGCCGTTTCCAGGGCAAGGAATTCGCTCAGACCGTCCTGATCCAGATCGTAGGTGCCCGTTAGCGAGACGACCACGGCCTGCTGGGCAGTCAAAAAAACCGCCAGCCCAAGCCCGAGTACAAAAGTGGCGGAGGCCCGAATATGTCTATTCATGACCCTGCGTTGAAAGTTTCAGAAGGGTAAGGGGAACAACATGGTGGTTTACCCCCGTGAAATATAGGAATGGGTGACTTGGTCCCTTACCTCTCCGTCACGAAGAATATATTCGGGGGTATAGTGAAAATCAAGGGAAAACCTGGGGTCATTCCGTTCACCGGCAGGCGATCCATTTTATTGTTGCCTTATGACCGGTTTCGGCCGTTAATTCGGTGTGGAGATGTTGACCGCGACGGATCAATTTCACTTCCTTCCCTGGGGGTTCTGGTGGCTCCGTTCCGGAGCCTGATACACACCCATTGCGTCTTCGGACGCTTCTGAACTAACAGTCACATTCCGGGTTTTGCCTGCCGTGACCCATTGTCCCTCCGGCGGGACCCGTTGATCATACATTCGCAAGTCAAGGAGGAACCGATCATGAACGCCACCAAGATCGTTCTCGATGAGAAAGAGATTCCGAGGAGATGGTATAACCTGGCGGCGGACCTGTCCCAGCTTCCGCCGCCGCCCCTTCATCCGGGCACGGGCAACCCCATCGGACCCGAGGACCTGGCCCCTCTTTTTCCCATGGGTCTGATTGCCCAGGAGGTGAGCCGGGAGCGCTTTATTGATATCCCGGAGGATGTCTTATCGGCGTTGTCGCTCTACCGGCCCACACCCCTCATGAGGGCCCGGCGGCTGGAGAAAGCCCTGAAGACGCCGGCCCGCATATTCTACAAGTACGAGGGGGTGAGTCCCACCGGGAGCCATAAGCCGAACACCGCCCTGGCCCAGGCATATTACAACCGTGCCGAGGGGATCAGGCGCCTTACCACCGAAACGGGGGCCGGCCAATGGGGAAGTGCCCTCGCCTTCGCTTGCCGGATGTTCGACCTGGAGTGCAAGGTCTACATGGTGAAGGTGAGTTACCAGCAGAAACCGTACCGGAAGGCCCTCATGCGGTCTTACGGGACCCGGGTGGTGGCGAGTCCCAGTCGCGACACGGAGGCCGGAAGAAAGGTGCTCGCGGAAGCACCGGACAGTCCCGGAAGCCTGGGGATCGCCATCTCGGAAGCGGTGGAGGATGCCGCGGGCCGTGAGGATACCCGCTATTCCCTCGGCTCCGTATTGAATCACGTGCTCCTTCATCAAACCGTCATCGGTCAGGAAGCGGCCAAGCAAATGAAAGAGGCGGGGTTCTATCCCGATGTCCTCGTGGGATGCGTCGGGGGCGGATCCAATTTTGCCGGCCTCTGCTTTCCCTTCGTCCGGGATAAGATTAACGGCAGGGATCTGGACATTGTGGCCACCGAACCGTCAGCGTGCCCCACATTGACGCGTGGTGTCTACCGGTACGATTTCGGTGACACCATCGGCATGACACCCCTGGTGCCCATGTACACTCTGGGTCACCGCTTTGCCCCTGCCCCCATTCACGCCGGAGGACTACGGTATCACGGCGATGCCCCCCTGTTGTGCCAGCTGGTGAAGGACGGGATCATCCGGGCGGAGGCCTACGATCAAACGGCGGTGTTTGAAGCGGCGGTTCTGTTTGCCCGGTGCGAAGGGATCATCTCGGCCCCCGAATCCAACCATGCCATTAAGGGTGCCGTCGACGCCGCCATCCGGGCCCGGGAGGCCGGCGAAGAAAAGACCATCCTCTTCAACCTCTCCGGTCACGGCCACTTCGATATGCTGGCCTACGAGGACTTTTTCGATGGCCGGCTGGAGGACACTCCCCTTTCCGAGGAGACGTTGAAGGAGAGTCTGAAGAATCTGGAAGGATTGCCTGGCTGAGGGCGAAAACCTATTTCTTGAGACCGTGGAGAAAGTCGCGGAATGCCCGTTCGGAAATTAACCACCGCCTGCCCAGTTTGAGCCCCTCCAGGCGGCCGGACTTCAGGTATCGTCGGACGGTTTTCTCGTTGAGGCCCAGCTCTCTGGCCACTTCCTCGACGTAGTAAAACTTCACATCGACGATTTCCTTCATTGCATCTTCCGGGCTTTCGCGGCATCCCGCTTTCTCTGCAGGTCGGGAGGCAGCGGTTTAACCCTTCTGCCCCGGAAGAACTCCCTGAGAGCCTGTTCCACCGTACTGGAAATGGTGGCCTGGGGCGTCCAGTAGGCATAGGCCTGGACCTTATCAATAAGCTCCGGGTCGAGCCAGTAGGTCATCCGCTCCTTTCTCTCCGGGGATCTTCCCCGGCGTCCCAGAACCGTCTGGGGCTTCTCATCAAAGGAAAAGTTCTTGAACTTGCCCATGGGTTACCTCCCTGATCTCGATGTTACGTTTGCCTCAAGACCTCTTTTGCCAGAGAAAGGAAATCGACGGCTCCCGGGCTTCTCGACCGGTACGACAGGACATCCTTGTGCTGGGCAGCTGCTTCCGTTATGGCTACCGTGTTCCGGATGACCGTGTCAAAGACGAGATTCCCGAAGTGCTCCCGTATGATATCGTTCCCCTCCTTGGAAATTTTGCGCCGTGTGTTGTAAAGGGAAAGAATAATGCCTCCGAGGCGAACGCGCCGCGTCTCGCGGCGTAAGTCGTCCACCAGGTGCATAAGGCTCGCCACGTTGCGCATGGCCAGATATTCCGCCTGGAGGGGGAGAAAGAATTCCCCCGTCGCCACAAGCGATGCCTGGGTCAGGTACCCCAGTGACGGGGGACAGTCGATAAAGACGAAATCGTAGTCGTCCACGTCGCGAAGACTCGTTCGTAGCAGCGTCCGGTCGCGCCGGTGGGCCTCAAAGCGGGCTAACCGGTGATCAGCCGGTATGATGTGAAGCCCCGACCGGGTTTCCTGCACCGCCGACGACCATGAGACGTGGCCGGCCATGACATCATAAATCGAGGGTCTCCGACCGAACGTCTCCGTGATGAAGGAGAGGTTCGACTGGGGATCCATGTCGATCATCAAAACGGAATTTCGGGACCACCGGTAGACGGGCAATCCTGGATCGCGGCGCCTGAGATGACGCAAGGCCGCGGAAAGATTGTGGACCGTTGTTGTCTTTCCGGTGCCTCCTTTTGTGGAGACAACACTGATGGTTCTCATGAGGTTCGAGCCCCATCGGGGCCGCGGTCGCCACTGTCCGGATACGTCCGAAAACCGGAGGTTACCAGATGCTCAGAAACGGACTCTACTGACCCATTCCTTGCATCATCGGGCCCGGTTTTGGCCGGCGGCAGACCGGGCGTTGACCGGTCTGTGCACCAGTCGTGCAAGAATGGGGCGCGCCCGTCAACCTGGCCGTCCGGTCGAGGCCTGTTCCGGTCTGAAAATGGGGCCTCAAGGTCCCTTCGAGGGTGTACGAGTTGTGCGTTATCGACCGTACCGGCAAACACGTTTAAGACGTTTAAGCAGGGAGCTTGACCCGCCTAACCTCGGGTGGAAGACCTCCTCTTCACGACGAAAGATAACCGTTTCCGGAGTTTAAGTCAAGGAAAGGGGAACGAAACAGTTCCGGTTTTCAAGGGGCCGACCAAACAGTGTTGAGGATGTCAGAGAGGGTGGGAGGACCAAAGGGTCTCGCGGCGGCCGGAGAGCGTTGGGCTGGCTTTGACATGGGATTTCAAATGGCAGAAGATGCCCGGATATGGCCCGCTCTTTTGGCTTGAGGCTACCGGCTGAAGGGTTGAGTCTTCGGGGTACGACACGCTCGGCAGACAGGTGGGGGGCGAGGTTAAGAGCGGCGCAAGTGTTATGTCTACTAGAACTTTCTGGCAGGTGGAGCGGGCCAGGGCTGGAAAGGGCAGAAGTGGGTATTTTGGTCGTACAGAGGGTCCATTGCCGGGTGTGGGAGCGGGGAGTAGACATAACACTATGGGCTGCGGTGGGAAGCCTGTGGGGGGTCAGGACCGGTCCGGGGGTGCCGGTGGACGATTTTTTTTGTATTTTTGGGCGATGACGTTGCCAAATTTTCTTCTGGTGGGGGCGGCCAAGAGCGGGACGACGGCGTTTGCGTCGTATTTAGAGGGTCATCCTGAGGTTTTCCTGCCGGTGGTGAAGGAGCCGAAGTTCTTTACGTCTCAGTTCATGCGCTTTCCCCTTCAGGGGAAGGGGGACCGGCTGATTGAGTCGTTATGCATCAGAGACTTTCATCGATACCGGAGGCTTTTCAGGAAGGCCGGTGGGGCGAGAGCCGTGGGGGAGGCGAGTGCGGACATGCTCTATTTTTTCCGGCGGACAATCCCGTTGATTAAGCGGTATCTGGGGGACGTGAGAATCGTTATTCTCCTTAGAAATCCTGTGGAGAGGGCCTTTTCGGCATACCGGCAGCTGGTGAGGGATGGCCGGGAGACCCTGTCGTTCAGGCATGCTCTGGTAAGAGAAGAAAGGCGGCGGCGGGACAATTACGAGTACATGTGGCATTACACCCGCGTGGGCTTTTATTATGAACAGGTGAAGGCCTATTTGGAGAATTTCAGCCGCGGGAAGGTGATTCTATATGACGATTTCGTGAGAGATCCTGCGGGATGTCTCGCCGGGACCTTCAGGTTTCTGGGTGTGGACCCGGCCTTTGTTCCTGGTACGGTGAGGCGGGTGAACGTGTCCCGCGTTCCTCAGGGGCGGATCATGAAGTCCCTTTTCAAACTCGGTCCCGTGAAGGTGGGGATTTACAGGGGTCTCACCCGGGTGGGGATAGGGGACGCCAGGATATTTCGCTGGATAGACAGTGTCCGTCTCTACGGTGCCCGGAGGGTGAGGATGGCACCGGAGACGGAGGCCCGTCTAAAAGCTCTGTACCGGGATGATGTTGAAAAGCTTCAGGGACTTTTGGGGAGGGACCTATCGGGTTGGGTGAATTGAAGGGTACCTGGCCGCGATGGCAAGGTATCGTTGCTTGACCTCTTCTGCCACCCGGCTCCAGGGCGTAAAGAGTGTGCGAAATGCTTCGTCGCCAACCCGGCGGAGGGTGGTTTTATTGGCGAGAAGGGTCTCGATTTTCCTGCCGAAGGCCTCCGGGGAGTGGTCCGACAGGAAACCGTTTCGACCATCCACAATCCCCTCAGCAGCTGTGGCCCCGTTCAGCAGGAGGGCGGGAACTTTAAAGGCGGCGGCCTCTTTCACCACCAGGCCGGCTGTGTCGTACAATGACGGGAACAGGAACAGATCGGCCCGGCCGTAGTAGGCCTTGAGCCTTTCCCGGTCGGTGATGACCCCCGTGAATTCCACCTGAGGAATCAGGCCGAGCTTTCTGGTCATGGAGATGAGTCGCTTCCGGGCATAGCCTTCCCCCACGAACACCATCTTAAAATGTGTTTCCTTCTTTTTGAGTCTCTGTAGGGCCTTCAGGGTGAGTGTGAGGTTTTTCTCCCAGGCGAGCTGGCCCACATAAAGGAGCACATTATCTTTGTCCGTCGTTTCCAGGTAGGTATTTCCATCATGTCGGTATGCATCGATTCCCCGGGGTGTCTCCATGTCCACACCGTTGTGCACCACTTCCACGTGGCCGTGGTAGCCGTATTCCCTGAGGGTAGCGATGGCCGATTCCGAGGGACTCCAGACTTCATCGGCCTGATTGAAGAAGTTCACGATTCGCTTCATCTTATAGGTGACGAGTCGTTTCATGCGGAGGGATCTCTGGAGGTTTTCCTTCCACTTGGAATGGAAGGTAGCCACGAGGGGAATTCCCCTTTGGCGGGCGATTTTCAGCGCCAGGCCGGCGGCGGAAAACGGGGAGTGGCAGTGAATCAGGTGGAAGGGTCTGCGTTTAAGGCGGATTTGAAAGGGGATATCGATGTTGGGCACGCCCATCCGGTAGGGCCGGCGGTGCGGTATGGGGACGGACCGGTAGCGCAGGACGGGAAAGTCCTCCCGGTCCCGGTAGCCCGGGAATTCGGGGGTAACCACGCAGCAGGGTCCAAGGGTGCGGTTGAGCCAGCGGGCGTAGTTCTTAACCACCATAGACACGCCGTCCATAATGGGGGTGTAGGCATCGTTAAACTGTCCCGTGGCCAGTTCCACGTCCAGAAGTATTCACAGCGTCGACTCCAAAGTCAAGGCTAAATTGCCCATTGACCACCCGGTTCACCCCCTGATGAAAAGAGCGATTCAAACACCAAGGACAATTCCAAAAGATACCATCTTGCCAAAAATTTCTTGTCTCCGTATCAATCACCTCAAAATAATCGTACTCTCCCTCACGGTATAAGAATCGTAGACGGGAGGTCGCATCTCCCAAATAGATGCTTGATGGCAAATAGACGAGATCCCAACCCGTAGCTATAGACAAATTCCGTTATGCTTTTTTCACCATTCCACTGGGGGAAAATGGCGCCGGATGGAGAATACTTTTCCGTGTCACCCCCCAAACCAAGGAACCCGTACAGGCTGAACGGTATTTCTGGAACGGGCACGAAATGAAGAAGAAGGTCTAAGAAGTAGACCTGATACCCGGGTTTGCTATATCTACTGAACCCCTCTTCATACGTGAAACCTCGATGTGTTCGTAGCCAATTGTTGCATTCCAGGAGCTTTTTTTCTGAGGTACCGATATTTCTTGATAGCCTGACGGTTCCCTGATTGCTCATTGTTCGGTCCTGCTCCGGGCGTTCAAATAAACGTTTTTCAAGATTCCCCCCATTACTGCCGTAAAGACAAGATATCTTGCTGCCAGTTTTGCAGCAACAAATATGTTCCTGCCTGACACACGGCTGGTGAAGGACAGGATAGGTCTACGAGGGGGCAAAACCGACGGGCCGCAGCTGCGACGCCCATTATGGGGGCCCGAAAGGGGTACCCCGTGTTTCCCCCTCGAACCCTGACGGAATTATCGCTTGATAGTTAAAAGGGTGTGAGGGTAAATTGACCGGCGGTGCTCCATTCGCCATGAAAAACGTACTCCTCTGGCTCCTCCCCATTTTCGTCATTGCCCAGGAAGACCTCTATCTTCCCGAGTCGTTTTACGGCGGCGGCGTGGGCTTCAGCCAGATGTTCCTCTTTGTGGATGTAGGGAAGCTGGACGGATTTGAACTTCTGGGAACGGTGACGGACACCCTGGGCGTCTCCCGGGGACTGGGATTGAACACCGATGACTTTGCCAATCCCTTTGTTATCAACGGGGGAGAAGGATTCTCCAATGTGACCGGCCGGTGGCGCCTGGGGGGCTACGCCGGCGTGGGATCGTCCTTTATCAGCGGGAAACCGGCCATTACCCTGTTTCTGGATCAGGATCAGGACGGGGAACTCGATCAGGGTGCGGAAGCGGTGCAGGAGTACGGGGGTGATTTCGCTCCCGATCTGCAGGCGAAAGTCTCCATCTGGTTCGGGGGAGCCACGGTGGAGTACATTTTCCCCGTGTTCACCGGGCTTGAACTGGCGGGAGGAATGTTGATAGGTCTGGGCCGGCTCAATCTTTCCGTTTCCCAGAGTTCGGGAAGTCCGGCCTGGGAGGATCAGTTCGCCTCGGTTTTCCAGATCGGGGCCGACGGGTATTATCCCGTTACCGATGCCAACGGCGACTCCTTGATCGATGAAAACGACTTCGCTTATATCGAATCCACAAGCTTTCCCTCGCTGGCCAGGGCCCGGGCCATGACGTCCCTCACGGGGACGTTCCTGAATTTCCAGCCCTACGGTGCGGTGAAGCTTCAGTTTCTCGACAGGGTGGGACTGCGTCTGAGCCTGGGGTTTAATTTTGGCGAGGTGGAGAAAGGGACCTGGGAAACGGAGAACCGGTATCCCATCAGCGATTCCCCGGGTACCCGCTTGAACGGTCTGGCCGTCAGGGCCATGCTTTATTTCGGACTCTAATTGGCAGGTGTTTTCCCCAGGGGGGTAGGCGGTTGGTGAGATCCCGATGAGACGGAAACCGGGAAGAAAAACAGTCGTCCTGTTGCTCACAGGATCCGTGTTCATCTTAAGCGGGGCCTTCGTGGTTCCAGCCCTCTATCCCCGGGCTGTGAACATATACGAGAAAATCCGGGTATTGAACCAGATTATTTCCATTGTGAATGAGAATTACGTCGAGCCGGTGGACTGGGACGTGGTGATGGATGGTGCATTCCGGGGGCTTTTGGAGGAGTTGGATCCCCACTCTTCCTATATTCCCCGGGACCGGCTGGAGGCTATCAACGAGCAGTTCCACGGAAAATTTGAAGGAATCGGCATCGAGTTTGATATTCTCGGGGGGTATGTCACCGTGATTTCCCCTGTGGCGGGGTCGCCATCGGACCGGGCAGGCCTCCTTCCCGGGGATCAGATCGTGAAGATCAACGGGAAAGACGCCTTCAAGATCACCAACGAAGAGGTTTTCCAGAAACTCCGGGGTCGAAAGGGAACGGCGGTGACGGTGACCATCCGGAGACCGGGAGTTGAGGACCCCTTTGACGTGGAGATCATCCGGGATGAGATTCCCATTTACAGTGTCATTGCCACGTTCATGCTGGATGACAGGACGGGGTATATTCGCCTCGGCCGGTTTTCCGCATCCACGGCCCGGGAGGTGCGGGAGGCGGTGGACCGGCTGATGTCCCAGGGAATGACACAGCTCATTTTCGACCTGCGATGGAACAGCGGCGGCTATCTTGAACAGGCGGTGGAGGTAGCCGATTATTTTATTACCACTCGAGACACCCTGGTTTACACCCTGGGCAGGAAACCCGAAGCGAATGAAGTCTACTTGGCCGACCCCGCGGTGGGCTACAGCGACTTCGCCCTGATTGTCCTCATCGACCGGGGGTCTGCCAGTGCCAGCGAAATTGTGGCGGGGGCCGTTCAGGATCTGGACCGTGGGCTGGTGCTGGGGGAAACAAGTTTCGGGAAGGGGCTGGTGCAGCGCCAGTGGCCCCTCAGGGATGATTCGGCCGTCCGGGTGACGATCGCCCGGTATTACACGCCCAGCGGCCGGTTGATTCAGAGGCCTTACGAGAACGGAGTCCACCAGTATTATCAGGAGCTGGCCCAGGAGGACCGGGAGGTGCTGCTCGATTCCCTCCGGGCTTCGGCCCCCAGCTATCGAACCCGGTTGGGCCGGAAAGTCTACGGCGGGGGAGGCATCACGCCGGACGTTTTTGTGGCGCCCCGCCGGCTCTCCCAGGCCACGCGGAATGTTCTGAGACACCCCCAGCGCTTTACCTTTAACTGGGGAATGGAGTTTGCGTCAAAACGTCGGACGGAATGGCATTCCGTGGACGACTTCAAGACCTCTTTTCAGATCACACCGGCGTATCTTGAAGATTTCGAGTCCTATGTCACGGACCACGGAGTCGCCTTGGACCGGGAGGCGCTCGAGGGGGATTCCGACTACGTGAAGACTGTCCTGAAAGCGGAAATCGCCGGTGCCATCTGGGGCAAAGACGCCTACCACGGGATACTGGCTCTGGGAGACCGGCAGGTGATAGCCGCCCGGCAGCATTTTGATCAGGCGAGGGAATTCCTTGTTCATCCTTAGTCCCAAAATGTCGCGCCCTCCGACCACAAAACGGCGCGTTGACATTGCCTGCGGGATTGTTTATTTTCGGTCGCGCTAAAGCAAAAAGGAGATTACATCGATGGTTCAATACTTCCTGGATGGGGGCTTTTTCATGTGGCCCATTCTGGCGCTATTGGTTTTCGGCCTGGGATTCGGCCTGGAGAGACTTTATACCTTGGTCCGGGCGTCGGTCAATACCCGGAAATTCATGGCGAAGGTGCGCACGGCGCTTCATAACGACGGATATGAGGCCGCCGTCGATGTGTGTGAAAAGACCCGCGGACCCGTAGCGGAGATCTTTCACGCCGGTCTGACCCGGGTTCACCGGGGCATCGAAGCGGTGGAAAAGGGAATCGAAAATGCCGGTGCCATTGAAATGGCTTTTCTGGAAAAGAACATGGTGTGGCTGAGCACGGTGGTGACCCTGGCTCCCATGCTGGGGTTTACGGGGACCGTGGCCGGCATGATCCGGGCATTCAATGACATCAAACAGGCCAACGATATTTCTCCCTCCATTGTGGCCGGAGGCATCTCCATCGCCCTGCTGACCACCCTGTTCGGTCTCGTGGTGGCCATCATCGTTCAGACGTTTCAAAACTTCCTCATTTCCCGGGTGGACAAGCTCATCATGGACATGGAGGAGAACTCGGTTCTGCTCATTGACGAGCTGGTGGAAATGGAACAGGCGGGGAAGCTGAAGGCCAGGGCAAAGAAGAAATGAAAAGACGAATCAGACCCGGCGAGATCCCCACGGCCTCCATGGCGGATATCGCCTTTTTGCTCCTCATCTTTTTTCTGGTGACCACCACGATTGATATGGACAAAGGGCTGGGCCTGGTTCTGCCTCCGAAAGGGGAGCAGAAGGAGGTGCCGAAGAAGAACATTTCCAACCTCCTGATCAACGCCAAGGGGGAGGTCCTGCTGGACAAGGAGCCCGTTCAGGTCCCTGACCTCAAGCGGGTGATCCGGGAAAAACTGGCGGCGAACGACAAACTCATCATCTCGGTGAAGACCCACCCCATGACCAAGTATCAGGCCTATGTGGACGTTCTGGACCAGCTGAAGCAGGCGGAAGCCACTCGTATATCCATAGCGGAAACGGACTAGTGTCGTGTCAACAAAGATTTGATGGGTACCTTTCACCCCCATCCTTACCTTCCCCCATCGAGGGGGAAGGCATAAGAGGATTC
>JBHIEY010000050.1:0-12998 GCA_046861835.1 Fidelibacterota bacterium
CCGCCGCTTGCCTGGTCCAGATCGGTTCCATCCATACCGTTCACCAGAGGGGTGCTGGCCGTTAGGGTGAGACGGTAACGGGAACTCAAGCGTATATCCATGGCGCCGGCAAGATAGATGAACCAGCCAGAGGAATTTGCCAGGACGTCTCCATCGAGTTGATCCGCTCCCTCTCTCCGGTAAGTGAGGGAAAGAAACGGAATAATTCCCCGCCACGTGAACCGGCGATCGATGGAATGAAGGCCCACCTGAAAAGCCCTGCCCGGACTGAACCCGTCTCGCCCTTGAGTCACGGGCAGGTCCAACAGAAGCTGAATCCCGAAAAGGCGAAGGGTCTGGGTAAAGACCCACCCCTCTGCTACGGTCCTGTTCAGAAATACGCCCGTCCCCGGAAGTGCCCTGTCCTGGCCCACGCCGGAGGCACGGGGAAGTCCTGGATCGTCTTTGAGTCCCTGCGCCAGCGGAAGGATAATCCCATCGTTAATAGAAAAGCTAAAGCTGGACCCCGCTTTTACCAGGGGAGTCCAGCGAAACCCGATGGCGGGATCGCCCGCCAACCACGATCCCGACCGGTTAGATTCGGTGAACGGAATCTGTCCCCACAGGCTGAGTCCACGAGTGATCCCTATTCCTCCCGACAGGATGGCGGATCGGATAGTTTGACTCGTATCCACCACCACCGAATTGATTCGTTTCATCCTGACTGTAGTAGTGCTGATGGAAACGGCCAGTTGCTTCGTCCCGGGCGGGATCCCCTGCTGCAGGTTTCCTGTTTCCACCGATAGGACCCCGACGTTCTGAACCGCTGCCGAACCCACCTCGCTTCCTCCGACCGGAGGCGGCGGGCTGCTTCAGAGGGAACACTGCGAGAGAAGTGGGAAATAGTAAAGAAGAATCAGACAGATGATACGGAACACAGGGTCAGGGGAGTTCCGGCGTTTCCGTCTGAAGGTACATCTGTTCCATCAATTCACAGGCCAGCCGCCATTCATCGCTCCTGGAGAGCCGATAATAGATGGTGAGGCCGTCTCTACGGTTCTCCACCAGCCCCCGGTCCCTGAGTCTCCTCAGCTGATGGGAGATGGCCGATACCTCTCTATCCAGGACGTCCGCCAGGTCGCAGACGCACAGTTCCCCGCCCCTGGAAAGGGCATAGAGAATTCTCAGACGGGTGGGGTCGGCCATCATGGCCAGGATTTGGGCGTGGCGTTCCAACCCGGTTTCTCTCTCGAGCTCGCTCTTCAACGTCAGGAGCTTGGATTCGTCCACATAGGAACGGACGCAGGATCGTTCAAACCCCCCATTCTCTTTGTCTTTCACGGTGTCACCGTCTCTCTCTTTCTTAGTGGAAGGTAGACCTTCCGCACATCCCCCAGACAGCACCTTCCCGAGGGGTTTGTAACCTCGCACGAACAGGCTCCCCCATCCACTTTTCCACGGATATCCGCTTCAATGGTGGAATGTCCATTCCGGAGGAAATCGGACTCGATCTCTTCCTTGCTATGGCGGAAACAGTAGCAGACCGTGTGGGGTCCGTCCGTTTCCTTGAAACCGACCCTGTCAACAAGTCGATTCTTGTCAACCGTAAGATCGGAACCGGCGAAAAAATAGACGGTGGAATCGTCAGCATTCGGACAGAGATAACCGTCGGTGATGGCCGGATAGTGGGACCAGTTTCTTTGTGTCAGGGATCGGATGGTAAGAGCCGAAACCGGCTTTCCTTTGGTTCCGCACGTGGGACAGAGACCCTTCTCCCGTTGGTTTCGCCCGGCGGGCAGGACGCAGCAGTCATCCATCCTTGCTTTCTCCTTACAGTTTCTTTGACGGGTTCTTCCCGTCCTCTTTCTTGTCAGCAGGAATCGCCTTATATCCCATCTTCTCCACGACGGCGGGAATGGCATCGGCGCTGACTACCTTCTTGTCGAACGCACAAACCATGGACTTGGTCCGATAGTCCACTGTACACTTCGAGACACCTTCCACTCTGTTCATGCCGGCTTCAAGTCCGGTGGCGCACCACTGGCAGGTCATCCCTTCGATGGTCCATTCCGCCTGGACGAGACCACCCTTATCCTCGTCCTTCTCCCCGCTGGCATGGAGAAAGGAACCCACGTAGGGGAACAGGATAAGGGCCAGAACCACGGGGGTCACTCCCCAGAGCGTCCGTTTTTGAATTCTTTCTCTTTTCATTTGTTCCTCCTGATCAATGTCACAGCAGGCATCCTCTTTCTTTGATCGACGAACCCGCACGTGGGCAACCCCCAGCAGCCCGATGGCCAGAACAGAGGTGTAGGGCCGGACGGGCTCCAGAAAGGAAAAGGCTCCCAGTGTGGTGGAACCAAACAGAAGAACCATGGCCGGACCTATGCAGCAAAGGGATGCCCCCACCGCACTCAAGATACTGGCGAGTATTGTTCCTCTCATTTGCCGGATCCTCCTGATCAACTTATTGAATATACATTCAAGTAGGCAATAGCGCAAATACTTTTTTGTTCGGGAACATGGAAAACTGTGGAAGCCGTGGGATTGAAAGAAGATACTTGAGAAATGCGCCCCCCGGCGAGGGTTCGGGGTCGGGGGCGCTCATCCGGCCCCCGACGTCAGCCGGGGATCACATGGTCAAACAACGGTTTCCACCTCGCAGCTTTGCACCGCCTCATCAACAAGACGGCGTACATCCAGAACCCTTTCGGCCGCTGCGACTTCCTCTGGAGATGAACGCGTGGCAGGGTGCCGGGGGACAAATACGGAACAACAGTCCTGATCGGGTTGAATGGAAATCGCATAGGAACCTATCGCCTCTGCCGCTCTTACGATATCCTGCTTGTCAAACCCCACCAGGGGCCTCAGAACAGGGAGAGCCGTCACCTGTTCGATTACTTCCATGTTCTCCAGGGTCTGGGACGCCACCTGGCCCAGAGATTCTCCGGTAACCAGGGCGTGGGCCTTCTCCTTCCGGGCGAGGGATTCCGCAATGCGGAACATGAACCGGCGGTAAAGCAAAACCCGGAACCGGGTGGGAGTACTTACCATGACTTCCTTCTGAATGGGAGCCAGTCTCACAAGATACAACCGGGCCGTGATCTGGAATTTCCTCAGAAGCCGGACAAGCTCCTTTACCTTTTCAATGGAGGCTCTGTTGGTGTAAGGAACGGAATGAAAGTGAACGAAGACGACCCGGGCTCCCCGCTTCATGGCATACAGGCACGCCACCGGGGAATCAATGCCCCCCGAGATCATCCCCACCACCTTACCACTCACACCCACAGGAAGTCCCCCGGGACCCGGAATTTTCCCCGTGTAGACAAACGCCATGGATTGAAATAGATCCACAAAGCAGGTGACGTCGGGATCTTTCAGCCTCACCTTCTTTCCCAGAGTCTCCACCACATGGGCACCCAGGGTTTCATTAAGGGTCCGGGAAGAAAAAGGGATACTCCTGTCACCCCGTCTGGACGTTATCCGAAAGGTGTTGAACGTCAAAGGCGACAATGATCGAATGCAGTCCTTTTTCAAACGGTCCATATCCTGCCGGCTCCGGACTGCGAAGGCGAAATAGGCCAGACCGAATACGTCTTTCAAGGCACCGGCGATTTCGTTCACGGAGGATTTACCCTTGTCCGAAAGGGTTACAAGAATCCTCCTGTGAACCCGTCTTACCAAGGAATAGACACCGGGACAACGGTCGTCCAACGTTGACCGGATGTTGGTTCTGAGTCTGTCTTCAAAGAACCTGAGATTCTTCCCCTTGACGCCAATCTCACCGTAATGACAAATCACCACATCAGGCATCACCCTGTAAGGTGTCACTGGTTCCTGGTCCCTGGTCACTGGCCCCGATTCACCTGATGGCTGACCTTTGGTCGGATAAACCGCTGAAGCGGTTACATCTTGTCAGCGTTGATTTGATCGTTCCTATCACCCAGATAAATCCGGGTGCTTTGACTTCTCTCCCCTGTTAGGAATCATTACCAGCACCCCGATTTATCGGGGTGTTCAGACGCATTAACCAAAATCCCCTAACCGCTTCAGCGGTTTCCCCCTCTATATCCGTCCCGCTAACTGGGCTCCCAGGTGTCCGCCGTAGAACAAAATGGCGGTGGCCACTCCTCCGGTTGCGAGATATACGTAGCGCCATGGGCGCTCCGGCACCCGCGTGTTCAAGCGCCACCGCCAGACGAACAGCGTCAGGAACAGGGTCGACGCCGTCAACTGTACGACACCGTGGGTACTGTACAGAGGAAATGGGTTCGCCATGTGTCCTGTCACCATGTCGGCCAGAAAGCCGGTGATCGCCGCGAACACCGCCGACACGACGCCGAACGTGAGACACCACCAGCCGGCATGAAACAGCGATTCCTGTCGGAAACGGGTGGCCAGAAGATCGCAGAACCAGCCCGTGGAGAACAGGGCGATGGGGAAATGAACGAGAAGGGGATGAACGGTTTGGGGTGTCCACGGAAACACGAGGGATCTCCACTAATGGGGACCGGAAAAACGGTAAGCTACACCCACCAGCCATTCCTTCAGGTTGGCGTTCGTGTTTGAATGACGGTAGTTGGCGGAATGTTCCCAGCTCGCGGCAACCCGGGCTGTGAACCGTTGGGAAATTTCCCTCCAGTAGACGAAAGCGAGCCGGTTTCGCGTTTCCACAGGTTCAGGGGTTTCCAGGACGGAAATGGTCTCCAGAATGTGACTCGGAGTCCGCTCAAGATGGCGGTATTGAATCTCCAGACCGGGAAAAACCGTCACAATCCCTTGAAGCACGGCGGCGCCGGAGCCCATGGGGTGGCCGATGAACCGGTCGAAATAGACCGCCCCCTTCCTATCCTGACTTTCCGGAAAGACAAAGGTGGTATTGTGGGTTTCCGTTTTTGCCTCGTGGTTATATATCCACGGCCAGGTCTTGACGTAAGAGAGCTGAAATTTCCGGTGGAGAATAGCCACCTGGTAAGCAAAGGCATTCTCGTTCTCGGCGTAGACTTCAAAGGATGCCGACTCCACTTCATCCATATCGAGTTGAGCCGACACTTCCAGATTATCCCGCACCTGCCACCGGAACCCCAGGGAGGTGATGGCGTTGTGGGTTCTGTGAATCCGTTCCAGATTGTGGTAGACCAGGAAAATGGGGTTTAGGTCGGCGAGCGACAGGGGTCTTGTGATCACCTGTAATTCGGCAACCCACACCAGGAGGTTGGCGACGGGTTTCACATCAAGACGGTGGCCGGTGAGGAACTTGTACTCGTTGTCGCTGCGAAAGACATCCCGGCGGTTAACATCCCCGACAAAGGCGTGATAATACCAGCGACTGCCCCACAAGTCCGCCCGTATTTGATCGAAGGATGGAATCTGGTCCGTCAACAGGGTGCCGGTCCACCGGGGATCCCAGACGAGAAAGTCCCGGCCGATCTTGAAGGCGTAGTTCTTTCCGGTTTTCTGAAGGATGCCCCGGGTATTGGTGTGACTGTCGAGATCCTTTATTCGTCCGGGATACCGGATCTCCTTTTCCGTTTGCAACCAGTTGGGGTAGACGTCGGTCCGGCTGACGACGGACCATCCGTTTTCAAATCTTCGGGATACCTCCACAGAAAGGTAACTGGGTCTCTGAGTGTGCTTCACGAAGTCGTCATAATCCCGGAACCGTTCATAGAAACCGGTCGTGTCCGGTACACGAGGCCTCTGGATGCCCTGAACATGCAACCCCAGAGCTACCTCCCAGCTCCAAACTCCCGGAGCCGTTTCCTCTTCAAAACGGGGCCAGATACTCCCCCGGGGGTCCTGGCTCCACAGAAGGCCTGCAAAGACCAGCCACGTTACCATCCGTCCACCCGGGAGACGGCGGTTGACCTGAGGATATCGTCCCATCTCAGAACAACGTTTCCTGTACGCTATCCCCTGCAGAATCGATGGACTCACCCCGCCTCAGAGCGTTCACCACCAGATGGGCCTGGCGCGTCGGTTCGGGGACCCGATAGCCGTGGGTACAGGCCAGGACCAGTTCCACGGCCGTGGGAAGGTCGCTCTTATGGCCTACGGTGACGAACACAGGACTCACCCGGTCCCGGGTACGGAGGGCCATTCCCACCTCTTCTCCCCCGTCCACAAGGGGTGACATATCTCCCGCTCTGGGCCCCGGATCGCGGTATGATCCCACCAGCACGCTTTTTGCACATCCCACGGAGGGAACACTCAAGATAAGCCCCAGATGACATGCCAGCCCGAATCTCCGGGGATGGGCCATGCCGTGGGCATCAAACATGACGACATCGGGCCGGGTGGTCAGCTGCTCCCAGGCCCGCAGAACGGGGGGACCTTCGCGGAATGCCAGGAGACCGGGAACGTAGGGAAACGACGTCCGTTCCGATACTCCTCTTTTTTCCACCACCACAAGGTCGGGCAGGCGAATCAGCACCACGGCGGCATGAACGAGATTGGATCCTTTGTCAAAGGAAACATCGGCTCCCGCCACATGCCGGATGCCGGACGGGAGAGGCGAAATGACGACCCTGTCCCGCAGTTTGTCCTGAATTCTTCTGGCTTCACCCGGGGAAACCTGCCACGGGTGGAGCTCGCGGTATTCCACCCCTACCGCACCACCAGTATGGGACAGTTCGCCCTGTCCAGTGTTCTTATGGGTTTGCTGCCCACGAAAAACTTTTTTAGTGGAGAGGTGCCCGAATCCCCCATCACCAGAATGTGGCTTTCTCCGGCGTATTCCACAAACGTGTTCACCGGATCTCCGGTAACGAAATGTTGTTCAAAGGGAATCTCCTGGGATTTGAGATACCGGGCCGCCGTGTTGGCTGCCCGGGTGTAGCCGGGACCGAACCGGGTGGTTTTGGAAACGGTAAGGGTATTTACGAACATGTCGAGGTTCTTGGCAATGGTGGCTCCGAACCGGACGGCCCGTTTGGTGGCCTCCGAATCGTCCACGCAGAGAAGAATCTTGTACTCCCTCTTCCTGTCCACATTCTTCACCACGAAAATGGATGTCGGGATATACTGGAGCAGGTCATGGGCCATCCGTCGTCCCCGGCTTCCCCCGATAATCGTGAGGGTATAATCCCCGCCGGCCGTTTCGCGTCTCAGCTCCCGGACAATCTTCCCCTCTCTGAGAATCAAATCCACCTCCCGCCCCGTCACCGCCGGCAGGATCATGCGGAAACGGCCCCTTTCCTCTACCATATTCTCCGGCCGGAAATAGTTTCCCCCCTCCTCTCCAGCCAGAAATCCCGATTTTTTCAGATGTTCGTAAGCCCACTTCAGGACCTCAATGCCCGGGTGATAGATCTCCCAGTTAGCCAGGGCATCCCTGGCCAGATGAACCCGATCTTCAAAAAGCTGTTTCGGTTTTTCCCCCACATAGACGACGCTCAAATCGGCGTCAAACGAGCGGGCTATCCGGGACCCTACGATGAGGGTCGGTTCAGAGAATTCCGTACCCCCTATGCCCAGCAGAAATCTCATGGTCCGATCAATTTAAATGCCACGCCCCCATACATCAAACCTTTACCTCCTTCATGGAGTTCATCGGGACTTACCGCAGGAACGGCCACCACACCTGGCTGATGGCGGCCAGAACGATGACGGACATGACGAACATTTTCCACCCTGCTCTCAGGAAATCCTTCGGCTCCACCAGGCCGCTGGCATAGATGATCATACACGGCGGAGCCGCCACCACCGTCAGATAAGCAAAGTCTGAGGCAATGGTGGCGGCAATACCCAGAATCATGGGATCTCCTCCCATGTTCAGTACGATGGGGCCGATGACAGCCACGGCAGGCGCACTGCTCAAAACGTTGGCCAGGGATGCCGGCAGGAGAACCGACACGAGGGCCCGAAGAAAACTCACATCGGCGGTCAACCACTGGAGACCTTCGACGATCCCGTTGGCAAGCCACAAAGCGGCCCCCGTTTCCTTTACCTCCACGCCGATGGAAATGGCGGCCCCAAAAAGGAGAATGACCCCCCAGTTCGTGCGCCTGTTGAGGTCTCCCCATTCCACAAGCCCCAGGGAAAGATACAGGATAACGCCGATCAGGGCCACGATTCCCAGTCCTATCCGGGAGCTCAAGAACACCCATCCCAGGAAGATTAGAACCATGGTTCCTATGGCCGTTCCCTGTCGGGCGGAGATGCCTCCTCCCCTGGCTACCTGCACTTTTAGTCTCCTGACAGCGGAATCGAGGACTTTCCGTTCGGGACGGAACGTCCACCACAGCAGACCCGTGGCGAGAGGGATTTCCACCAGCAGCATGGGATAGGCATATTTCATCCATGACAGATAGGAAATCTTGCCAAGACCAAAGCGGGAGAGGTAGTCAATCATAATCACGTTTCTGCCCCCGCCTGAGGGAGTGCCGATGGATCCCAGGATACTGCCGTAGGCGATGGAGAAAAGAATTAGAGCGGTCAGCCCCGGAACTTTCCGGGGATCCTTGCTTGTGAATTTCACCAGAGTGAGCCCGACGGGCATCATCATGGCCGTCACCGTATGTTCTCCGATGAACGATGCAAGAACCGCACACACCGCTATGAATCCGAGAACGATCTTCCAGGTCTTGTGCCCCGTCAGTTTGATGATCCCCAGGGCGAGCCGTTTGTCCAATCCCTGCTGAACGACCGCCACGGCCAGCATCAATGACCCCATGATGAAGAAGACGGCGTCACTCATGAACGAGGACGCCACCCTATCGGCGCTGGCAACCCCGAATATCACCTGAAATACCAGTATCAGCATGGCCACCGTCGGGAGAGGCACGGGTTCAAAAATGATCAAGATGAGGGCCGCCACGACAATGATGATAGTGCGATAGCCCGGGACGGTGAGACCAGTGGGAGTGGGCAGAACGTACAGAAATGCCGCCACACCCACGGCAATGAGAAGCCATCGCCTTTCGGTTATCCAGTATATGACGTTGGCAATCACGAACCGTAACCGGCGGGAATCAGGCGACGGAGAAGGAGACTCCTGTCAGGACCCGGCAGGGTGATGTCCACCGGGAACCTTTCTGCCGTCGGGAAGAACCGCCCATTTCCAGATGGGAACGCTCTTCTTCAACTCCGCAATGAAAAAATCCATGGCCTCAAGGCCTTCCTTCCGGTGTCTGGACCGGATGCAAACTTCCAGGGAGATTTCTCCCACGGGAACTCTCCCTATCCGGTGACGACAGATCAGGTCGAGGATAGCAAACCTCTTTGCCGCCTGTTCAGCCAGGGCCTGAAGTTGCCTTTCCGCCATTCCCGGATAGTGCTCGTAATGAAGAGCCGATATGATGCGCCTGCTTTCCTTTCCCCTGACCCGTCCGCGGAAGACCAGCTCAGCCCCCCGGTCCGGCGGACCGGTATCCTCCACTTTCTCCTCTATTCTCCCTTCCACCAATTCCGTTCTTACCATGTTACTTGCACCTGGTTACCGGTTTCAGATCACTCGATCCTGGATCCCTGTCACACTGAGCTTGTCGAAGTGTGACTCGTGATCGTATCCCCTAACTCCCAACCTGTAACCCCTACCCTCCCTGAACGGGCGGAATCAGGGCCACCTCGTCTCCATCCTCCAACCCCGACCTCAGGGGAACGAATTCACCATTCCTGGCCAGACGCAGCGGTATGCCATCGAGAACTCCCCGGGCCCGGGATCGAACTTCTTTCTCCAGGTCCTCACCGGTAGCCCCCTCAGGAAGGGTGATACTCACCTCCCCTGCACCCAGGCCTTCTTTGACCCAGGAAAAGCAGAGAAGCCGGACAGATATGGTCTGGGTCATGGTTTTCCGGTTATGGATTTCCACGGAAGAAGGTTGACCAAAACAGTCTCTCCTTCGTCCAGCGGTCCGTTACCAGGAGGGGACTCGAGAATGGCGTTGGCTCCCACGGCGGAAGTCAACATATGAGACCCCACTTTCCGTGAGGGCGACGCCAGCAGCTTCCCCCCTTTCATCCGGACACTTCCAGGCAGAAACCGGTGCATCCGGGGATCCCGGGGAAAACCCGCCTCCAGAACGGCGGATATCTTGGGTTGAGGTTCAAGCCCCATCCACCGCTCGCATGCGGGCCAAACGTATTCCATGAAGCAAACAAAGGCGGAAACGGGATTCCCCGGAAGTCCAAAAACGAGGATCCGCTTCATGGTCCCAAACGTAAGAGGTTTTCCGGGCTTCTGGGCCACCTTGTGGAAACTCTCCTTCACCCCCAATTGCTTGAAAACAGTGCGAACCAGGTCAAACCGCCCCGCCGACACCCCTCCCGAGCACACGAGAATGTCACACGACTCGAACCCTTTCTCCAGGAAGCCACGGAGTGACACGGGATCGTCCGGTACGGCTCCGGCCACGACGACCTCTCCTCCCGCCAGGCGTGCGAGTTCCCTCAGGAGGGGAAGGTTGGAGTTGTAGATTTCCCCCTCTGTTAAGGTCTCCCCCGCTTTTTTCAATTCACTTCCTGTTACCAGAATGGCCAGTCTGGGACGGCGGTATGCCTGTACCTGTTCAATGCCAAAGGCCGCCAGTACTCCTAACTCTGCCGCACCTACCCGCTTCCCGGCGGGGACAACCACCTCCCCCGCCCCGGTTTCCTCTCCCGCGAACCGAATGTTTTCCCCTTTTCTCACCGGCCTCTTGATCTTCACAACGCCGTTCCCGGCAAACCCGCTGGTATATTCCACCATGACGACGGCGTCGGCCCCGGGCGGTATGGGAGCCCCCGTCATGACCTGAGCACACTCCCCGGGACCCACCCTCATGGAGGGGGCAATCCCTGCCGGAACGGTCCCGGTCTGCTTGAGCGCAACGGGATGGTCATCGCGGGCTGTCCGGGTGTCCTCCCACCGGACGGCAAAGCCGTCCATGGCCGAGTTGTCAAACCGCGGCAGGGGAAAGGGAGCCGGAATGTCCTTCGCCACCACCCATCCCGCCGCATCAGCAGCAGCAACAGCGGTCACCCGCGGCGCTGGAATCGAATTCCGGATAAGGGCATGAGCCGTCTCAACCGTAATCATACCAGATCCTTCACGAGATAGATGATAGCCAGGATCACCACCGCTCCCACGGCTTTCTGCACGGTTCGGGGTTTGAAGACGCCCGCCCCCAACCGGGAACCGACAAAACCGCCCACGATCACCGTCCCCAGGAGAGGCAAAACGACACCGGCATCAAACGCGCCCCGCTGGGCCCGGGAAAGAAGCCCCGCCAAGGAGTTGATCCATACGAAGCAGGCCCCCGTGGCGGCTGCGCCTTTCTCCGAAGCAAGACCTCCGACAATCATCAGCGGCACCAGGTAGATTCCACCCCCAATTCCCACGGCGCCGGCAACAAAACCGAGCACCCCGCCCAGGAGAAACGAAAGAATGCGAATCTGGCGCTCGGTCAACCGCATCCGGAAGCTCGACCCGTTCCAGAAATAGAGTCTTACTACCACAAATACCAGGGTGACCAAAAGCAGCCACAAGAATGTTTCCCGGGTCACGGATATGGCACCACCCACGTACGCCATGGGCACGGAAGATATCACGAAGGGAAGGATTAAACGGAAATCGACGTGTCCGCGTCGCCAGAAATTGACCACCGCCATGGATGTCACGGCCACATTCATGGTCAGGGAGATGGTGGGAATCATCCGGTAGTCCATACCGAATACGGCCATGAGAGCCGTGTAGGAGGAGCCGCCGCCGAGCCCCACACTGGAATAGAGGAGGGAGACAACGAGAAAAAGGGCGAGGAGAAGGGGATCGGGACTCACCTCAACCGTCCTTTCCCCGCCCATGACCCTCTCCCTTCATGATGGGAAAGGCGTGAAAGATGCCGGGTATCAGAACCCCGAGGGCGTCCCGGCAGGCGGCGGGACTTCCGGGAAGACAGATGACAATGGCGTTTTCCACCCTCCCTGCCGCCAGGCGCGACAGCATGGCGGTTCCCGCCTGGCGGCGCCCCGACGCGTGAAGGGCCTGTTCAACACCAGACAGGCGGGCGTCGAACAGTTCCGTCAAAACGGGAACGGTCAGATCCCTTGGTCCGAGTCCTGTCCCTCCGGAGACGAGGATAAGTTCCACCCCTTCCGCAATCCACGATTCCACCGTCCTCGCCAGTTTTTCCGATCCATCCGGGAGGACGGCAAAATGATCGACAGAACACCCTGCATCCCGGAACCCTTCTTGAAGAATCGCCCCCGATTCGTCCTTGACATTTCCTTCGTGGACGGAATCGGAAACCACCACCACCCCGGCCCGTGGACGATAGTGTTCATTACCCTCCGATTTGCCTCCCCTTTTCTCCACCAGCCGGATGTCCGAAATTGCCAGGGCCGTATCCGCCGACTTGCACATGTCGTAAATGGTCAGGGCGGCCACGGAAACGGCCGTGAGGGCTTCCATTTCGACACCGGTAGCCTCGGTGGTCTTGACCACGGCGGTGATCCGAATCCCTTTCTCCTCCACAGCAAAGCTCACGTCGACCCAGGAAAGAGGGAGCGGATGGCAAAGAGGAATCACCTCGGCCGTCCTCTTTGCCGCCTGAATGCCGGCAATTTTCGCCGCGGTAAGAACGTTCCCCTTTGGAATTTTCCCCCGGGTCAGGAGACGGACAGTTCCAGGTTTCATTTCAACAAACCCCCGGGCCTTCGCCATCCGCGATGTTTCTTGCTTCCCGCTAATGTCTACCATCCTTACGCCCTCCGACGGACCCAGATGAGTTAGCTTTTCCTTTTCCTTCCCGGTCATCCGTCCCGGCTCATTCCAAATTGCAAATTGAAAAATGCAACGCGCAAAAGTGGAACAGCCGTTCGTTGCAAGTAGATTTCATTTTGAGTTTTGCATTTTCCATTTTTCATTGTCCCGCCACGTCGGGAGTCACCCTCCGATCTGGGTCATGCTCTCGCGGTGGTGGTCTCCCTGGCGCTGGGCTTCCCATCCATCACTGAGCTTGACCCACATGGCTTCCCTGAAAAGGTGGCCAATGTCATCGTCCGAACACCCGCCTCTCATCAGGTCTCTGAGATTGAATTCG
>JBHIEY010000190.1:0-3567 GCA_046861835.1 Fidelibacterota bacterium
GGAGGCACTCACTCCCTCCGCCATAAGGAAAACGCCAACGATGAGTCTGAAGGAACTGAGCTTCATTTCAGAAGCCCAGGAGGAGGGTAAAGTAGGTTCTCAGGTCGCCCCCGTAATGCCTGTCCATCACGGAGAATTTATCCAATCCCCGGTGGAATTCCACAGCAATTCCCGTGGGATAGTTGTAGAACGAAAAGCCCCCGAAACGGATCTGTACTCCCACCGATTTCCGGGCAGTGAACCGGCTTACATGGCCGTTCCAGGCATCCCCCACCTGCCCTATGACCCCCACCACCACTCTCCTCAACGCCAGAGGTCCCAGAAAAATATGCCGATCCCACACAACGGGGGCACGAAGGACGACAGACAGTACCGCCATCCTGTTCCCCTCGATGCCGTAGTAGGGATACCCTTTGAGTCCGGGCAACCCGCCCGCAAAGAAATTGAAAAATGAATCGACTTCCGTCTCCGACATCCACCCCACCTTGGCCCCGAGGGTCGTCGTGATCCGGTGCCCGAACGGAAGGGTGAAGTGGGCCCGTCCCCTCCCCGACAGACGAACAAAACTGTAGGTGTCGTAGACTTCCTCCAGGACCGAGTAGTCTTCATTCACCCTGAAATCACGAAAGAACCGGTCCTGCTCGTACCGCAATTCCCCCCTGGCCTGAAAACCGTTGCCGGGGTTGATGCCGTAATCCACCGATTCCCGGTGGACGTCCGTCTTCCAGGAAACTCCCAGGTGTTTGCCTATGTAGTAGTCCAGGGCAATTTTCGCCAGGTGGGCCTGGGAAGGAACCCTCTCCTTGAGACTCTCCCGAAAGTGCTGATAGGAACCGAAAACGTCCAATTCATGAACCCCCACAATGGGAATCCTCACGCCCGCGTCCCACTGAAACAGCCGGAACCATATGTCATACTGAGGGTTGTAGATGTTTTCCCTTATGGTCTCCCGGGCATTCCGGGTGAGATAGAAAATTTCGGTATAGAGGGTGGGATAGAACTTCCGGAATTCGTAAAGGAGGAACAGGTCAGCATCGCCCAACCGGTTGGCGGAACCGCCGCCAAACAGATTCAGCTTGCCCAGGATTTCATTGGCGTAGAAATAGAGTCCGGGTTTGACCGTTCCGTAGTCGACCATGACCCGGGGAAACACAAACATGGGAGAAAATTCATCCTCATGGGGGGTCGACGCCGACGTGTCCCGGGAAACCAGGGGGCCGGGAAGGTTCTCAAACTTGAGAAAGTAATTGGGTCCGTATCCAACCTCTTCCGGCCCCAGGAACGAAAGGGTGTCCAGGAGGGCTATCTTGTAGCCCCCGTCCTCGTACAGCGAGAACAGAATCTTTCCGGTCCGGCTCACATCGGGCATGAACGCCCCACCGGGGACATTGGTAATGAACCCCTGTTTCCCCGTGGAGGCATTGAGGTAGTAAAGATTAAAGATCCCGTTCTTGTCGTTTGCGTAGACGATACCGCCGTCCGGGGCCGGGGTGACGTCCCTCTCATCCCACTCCTCTGTGGCGATCAGGTGGGTGAAGGTGGTGTCTCCCGGTCTGACGGCTCCCGTGCTGCGGAAATGGTTTTTCACAAAGTCGAACATGAGCCACTTCTGGGTGGAATCGTATGCCAGGGAGAACAGTTGCGTTCCGGCTTCAAAATCTGTGATCTGCCGCGACTGCATCGAATTGAGATCGATAATGTAGATGTTATGTGTTCCTCCCTCGGCCGCCAGGTATGCAAGCGTGCTGTCTCCCGGGAAAAGAACGGGTGAAAAAGCCCGGGCCCCCTGCGTCAACCGGGTCTCTTTTTCATCTTCGAATGAATAGCGGTATACGTCGTACCACCGGGATCCGTGGCGGTCATGTCTCGATTTCCGCGTGTAATAGAGGGATGTACCACGGGAATTCCACACGGGGGCAGAAACCACTCCCCGGGCAATCCTCCTGGACCTGGCCGTGTCGAAAGAATAGACATAGAGGTCGGTCTGGGAGAAAAAATCGTTTTCGATATCGGAAAGATACGCGAACCGTTTTTCATCGGGGGCCCATACGGGGTGAAGATTGGCCGTCCCTTTTCCGACAATCACCGATCCTTTCACTTCCCGGGCTTTGATCCGCTCGGTCAGCAACCGATAGCGGGCCTGCAGGGTCGACTTGAAGCCGGCATAGAGCTGGCTGGATGAGACGCCGAGAACTGCCCGGATTGCGGAATCGAGCGTTATGACGGAGGGCCAGGAGAGACGTTCCATCAATTTGACGAGGGCTTTTTCACCGTACTTGTAGACAATATAGCGGACCAGGGCAAATCCGGAGTTGTAAACCGCCTCGTTCCCGATGCCGGTTCTGCCGAAGGTGCTCATCTCGGGAAGGGTGAGAAGGTTGTCGTGAATTACCTGGTCCCTGAGGATCATATCCCTGTGGGTATCCCAGAAGTCCTGGGTGGCCTCCCGGTACATGTACTGGGCGATCCCTTCCGCCAGCCAGGGGGGAACGACCGAACCCGGAACGGGATAGGACACCAGGGTATTGGGATAACCGTAAAGGACGTCCTCCCTCTTCTCCCTTTCGTACCCTATCCACTGAAGATACCCGGCAGGCAGTCTCCTGGGAAATTTCATGGCTTTTTGTATGGAAACGATATGGACAAACTCATGGGTCACAACATTCTGGAGCCAGCGGTGACTCCCTCTGAGCTCGAGGTCCAGGGGGGAGACCCAGATTTCGATCTTATTCTCATAGAAATAGGCAATACCGTTTGAATAGTCGTCGGTATCCAGAAAGACGATATGGGTTTTGCCGGGAGGTTCATGGTCGTAAAGCCGGGTGACGGGACCATAGATGGCTTCAGCCACGAAGGCTCCCTCCCGGGCACTTCGCTCGGTCTCGGCGGTAAAATGGATCCGGAAATGATCCGTTTCAAAGGTTTTCCAGTCCAGCTCGGGGTGGTTATATCCCACCTGGGACAAAAGGGACGTCGAAACCAGGGCGAGGCACGACAGGGGCCGGATCATATCCTTTTCAGCCGACGGAGGCCCTTCAATGGACCACCGCGATTTTCAGGATCTTGCTTTCCATCCGGTCCTGCTGACCGGCCGTCACGTTGGCCATGTAGACGCCACTTTCCACACCGGACACGTTCCATACCACCTCATTGACCGTCCCCTGAAGGGGGGATTCCAGGGTAAGTTTTTCCACGAAGTAGCCCGCCAAATCATAGATCTCGATGTCCACTCTGTCCGCCGACTCCACAAAAACCCGGATGGTGGTGGTGCCTCCCGCGGCCGGATTCGGATAGGCGTAGGTGCGGTTTCCGTCAATGAGGCGGGTCGTCTCCGTGTGTTGGCGGGATCGTGGTGGATCGTTAACCACTCGTTTCCCGCGGTGGAAGCCGTGCTGTCAAAACCCCATACGGAGGAGCCGGTCACAACGGAGGAGCGTCCCCGGTATTCCCCCACCATGCGCAGCTCTCCGCCCCCGGCGTTCGACAAACGATATCGTCTGCCGCCCTCCCAGGAGACGATGACCAGATCCCCCGACCGCGTCTGAAGAACGAGCTCGGGATGGTCGT
>JBHIEY010000191.1:0-3503 GCA_046861835.1 Fidelibacterota bacterium
CGTCCGTCCAGGAGACCATGGACCTGGCTCTCATCGCCCAGGCCGCCACCCTCGACTCCCGGATCACCTTTCTCCATTTCTTCGACGGATTTCGGACCTCCCATGAGGTGGCCAAGGTGGAAATGGTCTCCGAAGAAACCATGAGGACCATGATAGATGAGACCCGGGTGGCCGAGCATCGCAGACGAGCCCTCTCCCCCGATCATCCTGTGCTCCGGGGGAGCGCCCAGAATCCCGATGTGTTCTTCCAGGCAAGGGAAAGGGTGAATCCCGCCTATGCCGCCTGCCCCGGGATCACCCAGGACGTCATGGATCGATTCGCCGGATTGACCGGTCGCCAGTACCGTCTCTTTGACTATCACGGACATCCGGAGGCGGAAAGGGTGATCGTTCTCATGGGTTCCGGGTGCGAGGCCGCCCACGAGACGGTGGATTATCTGGTCGGGAAGGGAGAAAAGGTAGGCGTTATCAAAGTTCGCCTTTTCCGTCCGTTTGACGGAAGAAGGTTCCGGGAGGCCCTTCCCGAAACCACCCGCTCCGTGGCTGTTCTGGACCGCACGAAGGAACCGGGAAGTGCCGGCGAACCGCTGTTTCTCGATTGCGCCGCGGCCCTTCAAGAATGGTCCCGGATTCCGGTACCCGCCATCATCGGTGGCCGGTACGGCCTGGCTTCAAAGGAGTTCACTCCCGCCATGGTGAAGGGGGTGTTCGACCACCTGGCCGGGAGGGAACTCAAACGACGATTCACCATCGGCATCCATGACGATGTCTCCCGGACAAGCCTTCCCTACGATCCCGAATTCTCCACGGAGCCGGAAGGGGTGTTCCGCGGATTGTTCTACGGGTTGGGCTCCGATGGCACAGTGAGTGCGAACAAAAACTCCATCAAGATTATCGGGGAGAACACACCCAACTACGCCCAGGGCTATTTTGTCTATGATTCCAGGAAGGCGGGAGCCGTCACCGTGTCGCACCTCAGATTCGGTCCGGCTCCCATTCGATCCAGTTACCTGTTGAGGAAGGCGAATTTCATCGGCTGTCACAACTGGGTCTTTCTCGAACGCTTCAATGTCCTGGAGCATGCCGTACCGGGAGGCATCTTTCTCCTGAACTCCCCCTACGGTCCCAACGACGTCTGGGATCGCCTCCCCCGTCCCCTTCAGAGGGAATTGATTGAAAAGGAGATGACCCTGTACGTCATCGACGCCTCCCGGGTGGCCCGGGAGTGCGGCCTGGGAGGAATCATCAGTACCATCATGCAAACCTGTTTCTTCGCCGTTTCCGGAATTCTTCCCAGGGATGACGCCATCGGTGCCATCAAGAACTCCATCCGGAAAACCTTCCGCCGGAAGGGGCAACATATCGTGAAGATGAACCTGAAAGCCGTTGACGAAACCCTGGCTCACCTGTTCCCGGTGACCATCCCCGGCAGGGTAACGGGTTCCCTGGAGATACCGCCCCCCGTTCCGCCGGAGGCGCCCGAGTTTGTCCGGGAAGTCGTCGGGGAAATCATCGCCGGCAGGGGCGATCAATTGCCCGTCAGCAAGCTTCCTCCCGATGGGACGTTTCCCACGGGGACGGCCCGGTGGGAAAAGCGGAACCTGGCTCAGGAAATTCCCGTTTGGGAACCGGACCTCTGCATTCAATGCGGGAAGTGTGCTATCGTTTGTCCCCACGGAGTTATCCGGATCAAAGCGTACCCTGAAAAGTATCTGAAGGAGGCTCCCCCGGCGTTTAAGGCCATGGATGCCCGGGACCGCCAGTGGAAGGGCCTGAAGTATACGATCCAGGTGGCGCCCGAGGATTGCACAGGCTGTGGAGTGTGTGTCGATGTCTGCCCCGCCCGGAGCAAAACCGAAACGGACCTCAAGGCCATCAATATGCGGTCCCAGCCCCCTCTGAGAATCCCGGAGCGGGAAAACTGGAAGTTCTTCCTGGGTCTGCCCGAAATGGACCGCCGGAAGATCAAGGTGACCAGCGTCCGGCAGCAGCAGGTTCAACAGCCCCTGTTTGAGTTTTCCGGCGCGTGCGCGGGCTGCGGGGAGACTCCCTATATCAAACTGGCAACCCAGCTGTTCGGGGACAGGATGATCGTGGCAAATGCCACCGGGTGCTCGTCCATCTACGGGGGGAATCTGCCCACCACACCGTGGACGCGGAACAAGGAGGGAAGAGGACCGGCATGGTCCAATTCGCTGTTTGAAGACAACGCCGAATTTGGACTCGGTTTCCGCCTCTCCATCGATAAGCAGAAAGAGATGGCCGAAGGCCTGGTGAAAAAGCTGTCCGCCCGCATCGGAGATGAGCTGTCCCAGGCCATTCTGACGGCAGGCCAGAGGGATGAAGCCGAAATCTTCGAACAGAGGGAACGGGTTCAAAGGCTCAAGGAAAAACTCCGCAACCTGGACGATCCCGATGCCGCCCGTCTGATGCAAACGGCCGACATGCTGGTCAAAAAGAGTGTGTGGATTATTGGCGGTGACGGGTGGGCCTACGACATCGGCTTCGGGGGTCTGGACCATGTGCTGGCATCCCGCCGCGACGTGAACATCCTGGTTCTCGATACGGAGGTTTACTCCAATACCGGGGGCCAGATGTCCAAAGCCACCCCAAGGGCGGCCGTGACCAAGTTCGCCGCCGGGGGTAAGACCACCGCAAAAAAGGACCTCGGCCGGATCGCCATGACCTATGGTCATGTGTATGTGGCCAGCGTGGCCATGGGGGCCCGGGATGAACAGACCCTCAGAGCGTTCCTGGAAGCGGAATCGTATCCGGGACCCTCTCTGATTATCGCGTACAGCCAGTGTATCGCCCACGGCATAGATATGACCACAGGGATGCAGAATCAGAAGGCGGCGGTCGATTCGGGCCAGTGGCTTCTGTATCGATACAATCCCGAAAGGATACGTCAGGGAGAAAACCCCCTCATCGTCGATTCCAGACGTCCCAAGATTCCCGTCACCGACTACATGGCCATGGAAAACAGGTTTAAGATGCTCACCGGCAGGGATCCCGAAGCGGCAAAGAAACTGGCCCGGTATGCCCAGGAAGACGTGGACACGCGCTGGAGGTCCTATGAGTTCCTGGCCTCGCGGGACTTCCATACGGGGACGGGCGAAGACGGCAGTCAGGAAACGGTACAGGCCGCGGTGGAGGAGTAAATTAGCGAGAGCCTCTGGCTGAGAATCATCTATCTCCTCTCCGCAGTGATCGCGGCGGCTGTGGCCTTCCTGATTCTCGGTCCCAGACCCCGGGCACTGGAAGGAAGCCTGGACGTTTCCTTGCTCCCCACGGTGAACGCGATCCTCAACGGACTCCCCGCCCGTCTCCTTATCACGGCCTACCTTTTCATCAAACGGAAAAAGGTGCTGCACCATCGAAGGATTATGCTTTCAGCCTTTACCACCTCCGCCCTCTTTCTGGTTACCTACGTCACCTATCACTGGTTTAAGAGCGGTCCGACGCCCTACACGGGAACCCTGACATTCGTTTACTATCCTGTT
>JBHIEY010000192.1:0-3487 GCA_046861835.1 Fidelibacterota bacterium
GCATAAGTTTGTCGGTGAGCTCCAGCAGGTCAAGGGCTTCCTGCCGGGCCTTTTCCTTCTCGTCATCGGTGGCAGAAGGGTCTCTCAATCGCTTCCGGTATGAACGGAATTCACTGCCTGTCAATTGCAGGAAAGCCGAGCGGTAATTCTGCAGGAGCTTGATGATGTTTGGATTGTAATAGACGCGAGGGTTCGCCAGGTTCCGGTACTTGTATCCGGGTTGATAGTCACGGCTCCAGCTGTCATCATCGATCACCGTCGCCATGTTTTCCTTCAAACGGGCGTAGTCAATCCCGGGAGCACCGGTATTCGATACCTTGTGGGATTTCAACCGGAAGGCGAGACCTTCCATCTCCAGGTATGGATCGAGACCGATTCTGTTCTTGGGGGAAACGGTTACGGCAAAATAGATAGGATAACGCCACTTGCTTTCGTTTATGATGTGGATGATCATGAGATCCTGGACCCGGATGCCCTGTCCCATGGTGGGCCTGACTGTCCAACCGATTTCGCCCTCTGAGTTTTCGGGATCGTTCTCAACCGGGATGGAAACCGGTGTTTCCTTCCACAGGCTTAACTGCAGATAGAGGTCCTCCCCCGTGGCGGGATTGATTCCGATGGGTTCCCTACCCCGGATTTGATCGTCACTGAACGTCACAAACCGCTCGCCCTCCGGACGGGATTCCTTCAACTGTCGGATGTACCACTCCGTATTCAGTAGACTGAGATTGGCCACCGTGACGTCCTTTCGGATACCTTCCACCTCCTGAAGATACCACAGGGGGAAGGTGTCATTGTCACCGTTGGTGAATATGATGGCGTTGGGCTCGCATGTCTGAAGAATGTTATACGAATAGTCCCAGGCCACATAATTCCCCGACCGGTCGTGGGAATGATAATTCCTGCTCACCATCACACCCGGGACAACAAGAAAAAGAAGGACGACGGTGCCCGGGACGAGCCGCGACCGCAACGGCCCGGTCTTGAATCTGGTCAGAACGTTTTCCAGAAGGGCCGCCGACCCGAGACCGATCCAGATGGAAAAGGCCAGAAAACTCCCGACGTAGGAGTAGTCCCTCTCCCGGGGCTGAAACTTGTCCTGATTCAAATAGAGAATAATGGCGAGACCGGTCATGAAGAAGAGGGTGAGAACGGAAAAGGCGTAGGCCCGGTCCTTCCGGAACTGATACACCAGGCCCGTCAACCCCAGAATCAAGGGGAGGGGAAGAATGAACTGAAACCAGTCGACACCGTCTTCATCCCTTTGTGCCAGGGCGCCAAAAGGAGAGATCCACCACTTTTCGCCCACGGGGCCCCGGCCGGCGAACTGCCACAGAAAATAGCGGATGTACATCCGGACAATCTGGTAGTTCCACAGGAAATCGAGCTGCCTCCCAAAGTCGTGAAACATGTACCTCAGGTTCTGAGAGGCGGTGAAGCCCCTTCCCCTGGGCGGTCTCCCCACAATTTCCACCTTGTGAGCAAAGCTCCCCACCCGGTCCTTGATGTATTCCCTGGGGAGGAAGGAAACCGTTCCGTACTGCTCCCGCTCCAGGTATTTCACGGCCCTGTCCACCGTCTCGGGATCGTTTTCGTCAATGCCGGGATTCTGACTCGACCGGATAAAGAGTATGGCATAGGTGGAATATCCCACGACCACAAGCACCAGACAGGAGAGAACGGTGGACCAGATCCGCCGGCGGCGAACGATGGCCAGCATGGTGAATCCGAACAACGCCAGGACCAGTACAACGACCCCGTAAACCCCCACAAGATTGGCCATCCTGGGAAATCCCTTGATGACACCAAGATAGATGATCAAGAAACCTCCCGCCACAATCCCGACCATGGCGAAAAAGGACGACCAGGAGAACCGGCGTGTCTTGAAATAGATGATCAATCCCATAAAGGGAAGGGCCAGCAAATTGAGAAGATGAACCCCGGAAGCCAGACCGAGAACGTAACTGATAATGAGAAAATATCGCTCGTTTCCCGCTTCCCCGGAGGTCTCCGCCCACCGGAGAATAAGCCAGACAACCAGGGCCGTGAAGAGTGTACTCATGGCGTACACTTCCGCCTCCACCGCATTGAACCAGTGGCTGTCCGTGAAGGCGAAAGCCAGGGATCCCACCACGGCCGAACCGAAAACTACCCACCGGTCTTTCCGTGAGCTGACCGGTCCCCGCCAGTGCGTGATAACCTGAACGGTTATGAGGTAGAGGAGCATCACCGCCAGGGCGCTTGCGATGGGAGAGATGAGGTTGACCCGGAAACCGATGTCTTCCCCCGAAGGAATCATGGAAAAGATGCGGCCTATGATGAGGTAGAGGGGACTTCCCGGAGGATGGGGAACACCCAGGATGTACGACGTGGCAATGAATTCGCCGCAGTCCCAGTAGGAGACGGTGGGGGCCATGGTGGCAAAATAGACCCCAAAGCTCACCACAAATACGAAAGCGGCCAGAGAGCGGTGGATGTTTCCGGTGGTCACGAGGTCGATCCGCCCGGATCCGGCGTGGAGGGCTTACTCCCCTTCTCTCCCCCCTTCTTTCGCGGCTCCTTCTTTTCCCGTGGTTCCCTTTTCTCCGGTTCCTCCTTCACCCGGGCCTCTTTTTCCGCCTTCCTCGACTCCTCCACGTAATTCAGCTTCAGGTTGGCGATGTTAGACTCCAAGAATTTCTCCTCCCATTCCGACAGGTTACCCTTCATCTTGGACTTCAGCATGTCGAGAAGGTCGATGTAGAATTCCGCTTCACCCAGATTCCGCTCCGTCTTATCCGTGAGAGGATTCTTGATCTTGCCCAGAGCGATCCAGGCGCTCTGCGTGTAAGTGGACACCAGATGAAGGTAAAGTTTCTCTTCCTTGGTAGGTGTCTGTTCAGGCATGACCGTTACGTTCCGCCGTCCCGATTTCACGGCGCTGGCGTGGGGAGCTCACATACACAATGGAACTGGATGCCCGGGCGTCGGACAGGGAACTCAGGTACGATCTCAGGCCGACCCAGAGGCCCCGGATAACATTGCCCTCACCCCTTTTCTCACTCAAGATGGAAATGTAGAAGGAATCAAAGGGAAGGGACTTCAGCTCCACCACGGAAAGTCCGTGTCCGTAAAGGAGGGCTGTCATGGACGGGTAGTGGAAGTGGTAAAGGTGCCGAGGCACGTCATAGGCGGCCCACAGATGGCGGTAGCGGCGGGCATCGTAGGATTGATAGTTTGGGGCGGCGATGATGACCCATCCTCCCGTTTCCAGACGATCCCGGACGGCCTGGAGATACCGGTTCACATCGTGCACATGCTCCAGGGCGTGCCAGAAGGTCACCAGACGATATTTCCCCGGTGCCCCTGTAAACCAATCACCGGGGGCGACTACCCGGAGGCCGTATCTCTCTCGGGCCATTTCACGGGCTGAGGGGCTCGTATCGACCCCTTCCACCTGCCATCCGGCCCGGCGCATCTCGTTGAGAAACGTCCCTTCTCCGCACCC
>JBHIEY010000051.1:0-12623 GCA_046861835.1 Fidelibacterota bacterium
TATGCCCATGGAGGTGGTTCCCGTGGCCAATGAGGAGATGGTCTTCCGGGCGGGTCAGTTGTACCACGACCTGGGGAAAACGGAACGGGGTAAGAGAATCCTGAAGCGCCTTCACGACTCCCGGCGTCCCGAGATTGTGGGGTCACTTCTCAAGATCTATGAAGACGGGCAGCACTGGAATGAGGCCATCGATCTGGTAGAGAGGTGGCAGGAGCGGTTTCCCAACGACTCGGGGCTTATCCGTCTTCTCCAGGAATACCGGTCGAAACTCGGTGACGCCGGGCCGTTCCAGTAGGGGACCTGCCGGCCCGGAAGGGAACCGGGAACTGGTCTCAATCGTCATTCCCCACTACAACGGCATTGATCTCCTGTCCGAGTGTCTCCGTTCCCTCAAGAACTGTACCTACGCCCCCGTGGAGATTATTGTGGTGGACAACGCTTCCACCGATGGCAGCGCCGACTGGGTCCGGACCCACTATCCGACAGTGAAGCTTGTGGTGTGCGAGAAGAACCGGGGGTACGCCGGAGGGTGCAACCGGGGCGCAGAAGTAGCCCGGGGCACCTATCTCTTGTTTCTGAACAACGACACGGTTCATCAACGGGACTGGATCGGCTGGCTGGTTCAGACCCTTCAATCCGATGCCACCATTGGCGCCGTTCAACCGAAGATCCTGAACTACTTTGACCGCCGCCGTTTTGATTTCGCGGGCGGCTCGGGCGGGGCCATGGATCTGTTGTGCTTTCCCTTCGCCCGGGGGAGGCTTTTTCTTACTCTGGAGGAGGACCGGGGACAGTACGATGATGAGGCCCAAATCTTCTGGGCTTCAGGGACGGCCTTTCTGATCCGCCGGTCCCTTTTCCTGTCAGCGGGCGGTTTTGATGAACTCTTTTTTGCTCATCAGGAGGAAATCGACCTTCAGTGGCGCCTCCAGCTGATGGGGTATCAAATCTTTGTCAATCCCCGGTCGGTGATCTATCACAGAAACGCCGCAACCCTTTCCGCGGCTTCTCCCAGGAAAAAGTATTTGAACCACCGGAACAATCTCCTCATGATGCTTTCCAACTACAGCCTCCCCTTGGCCACGTACCTGTTTCCCATCCGTTTGGCCCTGGAAGGGACGGCTATCTTTTACGCTGTATTCCTGAGGGATTTCCCTCACGTCTGGGCCATCCTCAAATCGTTTTTCTGGATCGTGACCCACCCGGTAACCATCGTGCGCAAACGGCGATCGGTCCGGACCATCCGGAAGGTGCGGGACAGGGATGTTCTGGCCGCCGTTTACAGGAGGAGCATTGTGTTGGACTATTTCCTCTTCGGAAGGAGATTCTATTCCGAGCTGCCCACCAGACCGGCTTCGTAGATTTCTTTCCGGTCGGGATCCAACCGGATCAGGCTCGACAGAATCTCTTTTCTGTTCTTCACCGAACCGGGAAGCCGGGACAGTTCCTGGGCGTGGGCGTCCAGGAAAATCATGGTATAGTGTTCCCGTGGCAACCGGGTGAGGGCCTGGGTCAACTGTTCGATCATGTGGGCCAGGGCTTCTTCGGCCAGCCCCGTTTCCCCTTCCTCCATGAGGGCCTGAGCATCGTAGAAATAGTACTTGGCCAGCCTTAGGCCCCGGTTCTTGCTCAGTTGATCCACCAGCTCCACCCTGTCGCCCCAGCCGCGGGGATAGAGGGACTGTACTCCCCGGAGGGCCAGCTCACGGCACCGTTCATAGAAGCGGGTACCCCCGAGCGGTTCGTAGGTGTCGGCCTCGCCCGCCAGGATGATGAGGGCGTAGAATTCCATGGCACTGGAGACCGGATCGAAGATAACGGGCGAGTAGAGGATGCTCTGACCGGGAGAAGAGGGAAACTGTATCACCCTGGCCAGATATCTCTGGTCCAGCCGGTTCGAGAACAGGCACCGGGCGGAGTAGACACGCTCCCCGCCCTTTTCCGAGACCCCTTCAAAGATCAGCTGGACGGTGAGGGGGATCTGCAGGTCACCGTATTCCTTATCCCAGGGGGTGCCGGTGAAAAAGAGTTCAAGCTGCCGGGGGATCTCCCGCGTAATCCTGCGGTCTCCCTCCTTGAGTCTTTGCATATCGACGGACACGTCGACGGAGCCAAACTGGGCCGAGAGGGAGGAGACGAGAAGGATGATGAAAACGAGACCCGTTTTGTACCGCATGTGGCGCAAAAGTAGACACACTATCTACCACCATCAAGAACAATCGTTCCGGAGCTCCGGGATGGTCCACGGATAATTCATTGAACTTTTTGTAAATTCTGACACCATGGGAAACATAGGATCACTCCTTAAGTCGGACCGGGAGCGGTACGATATCCTGAGGAAAGCCGGCCTTCTGGGCGATGAAAAGCAGGTTCAGGTTTATGTGGTGGGGGGCTTTGTCCGGGACCTTTTCATGGGTCGGCCTCTTACGGAGATTGATCTCATGGTGGTGGGAGACGGCGTCGCCTTCGCCCGGAGTCTTGCCCGCCGGCTGGGGGTGAGAAAGGTGGTGCCTTACGAGGCGTTCGGAACGGCCCAGATTCCGTTTGACGGCAGCCACATTGAAGTGGCGTCTGCCCGGACGGAAACCTACGATCCCGGTTCCCGGAAACCCGCGGTGACGGGGGCTTCCCTTGAAGAGGATTTGGCCAGACGGGATTTCACCATAAACGCCATGGCCGTGTCACTCACGGGGAAGAACGAAGGGGAATTCTATGATCCCTACGGCGGAATGAGGGACCTCAGGGCAAAGGTCATTCGAACCCCCCTCGATCCGGACACCACCTTTTCCGATGATCCCCTTCGCATGATGAGGGGGATCCGTTTTGCGGCGCAGCTCGAGTTCCGGATCCACCCGCAAGTGCTGGGAAGCATGAAACGGCAGGCATCCAGGATTGGAATTGTTTCGGCAGAACGGATCACGGCAGAAATATACCGGATCCTTACGACGCCGCGTCCCTCCGTCGGATTCAAGCTCCTGAAGAAAGTGGGTCTTCTCGACATCGTCATGCCCGAGGTTGCGGCCCTGGCCGACCTGGAGCAGCCGGCGGAATGGCGCCATAAGGACATCTTCTATCATACGCTTCAGGTTGTGGACAACATTGCCCGGTTCACCGAGTCGGCCGACCTGCGCCTGGCGGCTCTGGTTCACGATATCGGCAAACCCGTGACACGGCGACTGGACAGGGAGAGGGGGTGGACCTTTCACGGCCATGATGCAGTGGGGAGCCGCATGGTGGAGAAGATGGCCCGAAGAATGAAACTCCCGAACAAGACCAGGAACTATCTTCAGACGCTGACCTCTCTCCACCTCAGGCCTATCGCCCTGGCCATGGAGGGCGTTACCGACAGTGCTGTCAGACGGCTCATGGTGGTGGCCGGAGAGAATGTGGATGACCTGATGACGTTATGCCGGGCAGATATTACCTCCAAGAACCCCAGGATCGTCAAGCAGTATATGGGGAATTTCGATCGCGTCGAACGGATGATGCGGGATGTGAAGGAAAGGGACAGGCTCAGGGCCTTTCAGTCGCCGGTTCGAGGGGATCAAATCATGAAGGAGTGTCAAATTCCGCCCGGACCGCTGGTGGGGGAAATCAAGAAAAGAATTGAAGAGGCCATTCTGGATGGAGAAATCGAAAACTCGTATGAGGCGGCCTACGATTTTTTCCTGAAGATCAGGGAGGAATACCTGAGCGATCCCGGTTCTTCCTGACGCCCAATCCGTTCCGGTCTTCCGGGTTCACTCGAACGCATGCCACAGGTAGTAGGTTACCAGTCCCCGCCAGGGAAGCCACGATTGGGCCATTTTCCTCACCCGGGATTCGTCGGGGCGTTCTTTCAGGCGGTAACACCGTTTTACGGCCCTCTGAAGGCCAATGTCCGCTGCCGGTATGACGTCGCACCGGGCATACCCCACCATGGCTGCATATTCTGCGGTCCAGCGGCCGACACCGTAGATTGAGGTCAGGGCCCGGATAAGATCATCGTCATCCAGAGCCGTCCAGTTCCACAGGGGATATTTCCCCGACACCACGCCTCTGGCCAGTTCAACGACGGCCCGGCTTTTGGCCAGGGAGAACTTGTAAGGCCTCAGGGCGTCTTCGGGGAGGCGGGCCAGCGATTCGGGCCGGGGAAAGGTCCAGAGGGGGGTCCGGTCAAACTTCCGTTTCTCCCCGAAGGTGGTGATGAGGCGTTCTTTCAGCCTGGCGGCGAACGACACCGTCAGTTGCTGGTCCACAATGGCCATGACCAGGGCCTCAAAGGGAGACGATTTCTGTAATATGGTGAGTCCCCTGAGCTTTCTTGCCAGGGGCTGCAGGTGACGGTCTTTGTTGAGAAACCTGTAGAATCCTTGAAGGTCCTGCCGCAGCCCCAATATGCGTTCCAATTCCCGCCGTATTTTCCTGGACGTCTGTGGGTCCGTTTCCTGGACCTCCACGGTGATATCGCCCGCTGCGTCCTGGGTCACGGTGACCGGCCTGTCCAGGATGATGGTGCGGAACCGATGGTTCTCCACGGTTTCCGTCAGGCCGAAGGGTTTCCGGGTCACATCCCGGAGGTTCAGGGTGAGATTGAAGGGGATTTTGGGATGGAGGCGGATTCTCACGCCGGTCTGGCCGGTCTTTTCCCTATCCTCTGGAGGTGGATCATCACCACGCCGGCAAGAACGAAGAAGGAGCCCAGAATCATGGTGGAGGTAAAGGTTTCCCCAAGGAAGATCCACCCCAGAAGGGAGGCGATAACGGGGGGCACCAGAGCGATGGCGGAGATCTGGGTGACGGTCAGGTAGGAAAAGAGCCACAGGTAGATGGACCAGGTAATGACGGTGGCAAAAACGGTGAGGTAGACCAGGGCACCCAGATTCACCAGATCCCATACCATATCCGCCGGTTCCTCGAGAAGGAATGCCAGCGGTATCAATACGGCGGCGGCCAGCGACTGGGCCACCACATTGAGATGAAGGGGCCGAATGTTCCTCTGATGTCTCTTGTACAGGATGTTGGGCCATGCGGCGATAATGACGGCCAGAAGGACGGCGCCCACCCCGATGATCCTGAAATCATCGGGAACGTCTCCTCCCGGTGCAAAAATGAGGTAGGTTCCCACCAGTCCCGATACCACGCCAGCCGATTTTCTCCAGGTCATAGGATCATCAGGGAGCATGAAATGGGCCAGAAAGGCCACCACCATGGGAAGCGTAGCCCAGATGACGGCGGTCAGCCCCGAATAAATGAATTGTGTTCCCCAGTAGGTAAGGGTATAGGATGAGGCAAAGTTGAGGAGCCCGAACGCCAGGTAAACCTTTATGGCAGGCCGCGAGATAACGGGTCTTTCCCTTTTCGCCAGAAGGATGATCCAGAGAATGGCAGCCGAGAGTCCAAACCTGAGGCCCACCCCTAATATGGGCGGTGTTCCTCTGAGACTGATTTTGATGGCCATCCAGCTGGTACTCCAGATGACCATGAGAAGAATATAGAGGATGAGCACTTTGGGGCGCATGGGGAAGGGGGCCGGGGTCAGCCGGAAGGGGGGATGGAATCAGGTCCTGCGTGAGGTGACGCGTCGTTCCCAGAGGACGACAGCGGGGCTGGCAATGAAGATGGAGGAATAGGTCCCCACGATCACCCCCACCATCATGGCGAAGGCAAAGTATTTGATGACATCCCCTCCCGCTGCCCAAAGGGTAAACACCACCACAAAGGTGGTGATGGAGGTAATGATAGTTCTGGAGAGGGATTCGTTGATGCTCCGGTTAACGATGGTGTCGTGGGGTTCCTGCCTGATCCTTTTGAGGTTTTCGCGGATGCGATCGAAAACGACGATGGTATCGTTCAGGGAGTACCCCACGATGGTCAGGAATGCGGCGATAATGGGGAGTGATATTTCATATCCCATCATGGAGAATACGCCCAGGGTGATAAGGACGTCGTGGACGAGGGCGACGACGGCACCCACGGCGAATTTGAATTGAAACCGGAAGGCGATATAGATCATGATGACCAGGATGGCCGACAGGATGGCGGTAACGGCCTTTCCTCTCAGCTCGCCCCCGATTTTGGGACCGACGGTCTCCACCCGTCGAAAGTCGGGGGATGCATCGGGCATGACGGCGGCGATGGCTTCACTGAGCGATGTTACCAGTGTTTCCGTTTCCCCTTTCTCCTGGAGTCTGACAATCACCTCCCTGGGATCCCCCAGGACCTGGATTTCACTTTTCCCGAGCCCCAGGGGCTGAAGGGCATCTCTCAGCCGGGAGGTTTCAACGGGATGTTGAAACCGGATTTGCACCAGCGTTCCCCCTTCGAAGTCGATTCCCAATTTGGGACCTCCCTGAAGGAAGAGAGAAACCATACCGGCGAGGATCAGGGTTCCCGAAATGACGAACCCAAACTTTCGCATGCCGAGAAAATCGATGTGGGTTTCCTTAAGGAGTCTCATATGCTCAAGGTCGTCACTCTGCCCCGGGAGGCCATGATGTTGAAAATGGTCCGGGTGACAAAAACGGCCGTGAAAAAACTGATGACGATTCCCCAGGCCAGGACGTATCCGAATCCTCTTACGGGACCCGTTCCCACCCAGGAGAGGATGATGGCGGTGGCAAAGGTGGTGGCGTTGGCGTCAAAGATTGTCGTGAACGCCCGTTTGTAGCCGCTATCAATGGCCGCCCTCGCCGTTTTCCCTTTGGCCAGTTCTTCGCGGATACGTTCAAATATGATGACGTTGGCATCCACGGACATTCCCACGGTCAAAATCAGTCCGGCGATACCCGGCAGAGTCAAGGTCGCCTTGAGCATGGCCAGGATGGCAAGGACGAGCAGCAGGTTCCATATGAGGGCGAAGTCGGCCACCATGCCGGACACCTTATAGTAGACCACCATGAAGATCACCACCAGAACGAGGCCGATGATGACGGACCGGGTACCCATGCGGATGGAATCGCGTCCGAGAGACGGTCCTACCGTTCTCTCTTCAATGATGTTCACCGGTGCCGGGAGAGCTCCAGCCCTCAAGACGATGGCAATGTCCTTGGCCTCCGCCATGTTTGCCAGGCCTTCCACCTGGGTTCTCCCATCGGATATCTTCGTCCGGATAACGGGGGCCATATGGACCTTCCTGTCGAGGACGATGGCCACCCGTTTGCCCACATTGGCCCCGGTGAGACGGGACCAGGTCTTGGATCCTTCCGAATTCATGGAGAGCCGGACAATGGGCTGGCCATTGTAGAGGTCCTCCCGGGCCTCCGTTACCACCCCCCCGGTCAATCCCGGTCTCGATTCCAGATGGTACAGGCGGACAAATGTCTCCCGGTCGCCATCGGGTGTTGTCCACGCTTCCTCTTTGCTACTCCACGCCAGCCGCGAATCGGTAGTCCTCAGAAGGGATTGAACTTCTTCCATGCCCAGGATTCTTCGAACGGCGAATATGTTCTTTTCGGGAACTCCCAGATCACCTCCGAGATTTCTCAACAGGGACGAAAAGGGCCGCTCTTGGAAAAGCTCCTGGTCCACGACCACACGGGAGGTATCTTCCGAAACCGTATCTTCCGGTGCCTTTTCCCCAAAAAGCTCGGTGAGGGAGACCTCCTGTTCCCGGGCGATCCTCTGCTCTCCTGCCCGGAGCGTGTCCCCTTCCACGGCACGAGCCTGTCCCGGGGTTTCCTCCAAGACCTCCGCCAGCTTCTCCGTTCCCCTGAGAATCCTGTCCACCTGATTGAGAAAATCCTGGGTGATATCGGGATCCTTCAGCAGGACGAATTCCAGGAGGGCGGTTTTTTCCAGGAGTGCCCGGGCGCGCTGGGGATCCTGGATCCCTGCCAGTTCCACGATGATACGCCGGTTTCCCTGTTTCTGAATGGTCGGTTCGGATACCCCGAATTGATCCACCCTGTTCTGAAGGATTTCCAGGGCCCGGTTGATGGCATCCGTGGCCTCGTCGCGCAGATGGTTCAGAATGGTATGGTCATCGGGACCGAGGTCGGGGAAGTAGCGCCTCAGTCTGAGTCCCTCTGCTTCCGCCTCGGCGGCGAACGCGTGGGTGAACTCTTCATCTGTCTCGAGGGCCCGGGCCCTGGCAGCCTCCAGCACGCGGTAAAAGGCCTCATTCTTGTTTGAGGCGGCGTTCTCGATCAATACGGGAATGTCCACTTCCAATACAATGTGCATGCCCCCCTGGAGATCGAGTCCCTGTCGAATAATCCTGTTCTCCAACTTCTCCAGTTCACCCGTCCGGGCCATGGTCTCCCGTTTGGCGGGACTGAGGGTTTGAAATTCCACGGTGGGGTAGAGGGCGTAGATGGCCCACAGCAGTACCACCGCGATGATGATTAGCCGGGGGGTTGTTTTCTGAAACACGTAACCGCTTAGACCGAGTGGTTCACCACACAGGTGACGGAGGAGATGACTACACGCAAACTTAGAAACTGAACCTGGGGATTCAAACTTGAATACGGGACAACAGGCAACATCACGACAAGGTCTTGAGTACCCGGTAAGTAGACTCTGTGTTCTCTGTGGTTGATGGACTAATCAAGTCAGGTTCGCGTCGGGGTCGAAACGTCAGACGAGCGCCGGCGAATTTAGCCTGACCCCCTTTTGGATGTCAACGATTTTCAGTGGCCCCTTCGCCCTTCCCCGATTATGCCACGACTCCGTGAAGCCGCCCCACCTTCAGGAAGGCCTCCACCGCCCGGTCCAGGTGACGGCGGGTATGGGCGGCACTGATTTGAACGCGAATGCGGGCTTCCCCCCGGGGAACCACGGGATAGGAAAAACCGATCACGTAGATTCCTTCCTTCAGGAGATCCGCCGCCATACTCTGGGCCAGATGGGCATCGCCCAGCATGACAGGAACAATGGGATGGACGCCAGGTTTGATGTCAAATCCGGCGTCGGTCATCTTTTCTCTGAAATAAGCGGTGTTGGCCATGAGGGTGTCCCTCAAATCGGTGGTCCCGGAGAGCATGTCGAGGCAGGCGATGGCGGCAGCCACGATGGGGGGCGCCAGGGTGTTGCTGAAAAGGTACGGCCGGGACCGTTGCCTCAAGATATCCACAATCTCCTGCCTGGCTGAGGTAAAGCCCCCGCTGGCTCCGCCGAGAGCTTTCCCCAACGTGGAGGTAACGATATCCACCCTCCCCATGACGCCGCAATGCTCTATGGATCCCCGGCCCGAAGGCCCAAAGAATCCCGTGGCATGGGAATCATCCACCATCACGAGAGCCTCATACCGGGTGGCAAGATCGCAAATTTCAGCGAGTCTGGCCACATCCCCGTCCATGGAAAAGACCCCGTCCGTGGCAATCAAGCGGGTCGGATTCGACCCGGTTTTCTTCAAGATCTCCTCCAGTTCATTCATATCGCCGTGGGCAAAGCGAAACCGCTGCGCTTTGCACAGGCGGATGCCGTCGATAATGGAGGCATGGTTCAGCTGGTCCGAGATGACGGCGTCTTCCGGACCCAGGAGGGTCTCAAACAGGCCGCCGTTGGCATCAAAACATGAGGTGTAAAGGATGGTATCGTCCATTTGGAGAAAGCGGGCGATTTTCTCTTCCAAAACCTTGTGAATGGTCTGGGTTCCGCATATGAAGCGGACGGAGCTTAGGCCAAATCCCCACCGGTCCAGACCCTCTTTGGCAGCCTGGATAAGGCGGGGATTGTTCGCCAGGCCCAGGTAATTGTTGGCGCAGAAATTGATGACCGGTTCCCCTCTGACGACAATGTCGGCGCTCTGCTGGGATTCAATAATTCGTTCCCCCTTGAACAGGCCGGCCTTCCGAATCTCTTCCAGTTCACCGGCCAACCGCCCTTGAATCGTGTGCATAATGTTTCCTCCCGTATGGATTCACGGTATCTTCAGACCATAACGTTTCCGGATTTCCGGTATCAAATAGTTCTCGAAAGCACCGTCGAAGTCGAATTCGGGTTTCCACCCCCAGTCGCGGCGGGCGGCGGTGTCATCGAGGTCCCCCGGCCAGCTATCGACGATGGACTGGCGTTCGTCATTGATCACAAAATCGATGGTCGCCCCGGGAAAATAGGAAAGAATCTTCTCGCGAAAGGCACCGGCGGAGGGACTGAAGGCAGTGATGTGATAGACCTGCCGCGTGAGGACGCCGGCCGGGGCGGACATCAACAGCCGGATTGCCCGGATGGCATCGATCATGGTCATGAAGGGCATGGTCGTATCCTCACGAACAAAGCAGGCGTACGGTTTGTTCCTGGCGGCCGCATGGAGCATTTCGGGACCAAAATCGCTGGTGCCGCCGGATGGGTGGGTGGTGGCGCTGATGAGCCCGGGAAAACGGATGGCCCGGAAATCAATTCTCCCTGCCGCAGAGCCTGCCTCCAGGCGCCTGTAGTGGCGGGAGAAATAGAGTCCAAGGCATTCACAATAAAGCTTGGTACACCCGTAGATGGTCTCAGGACATCGGTACTCGTCCTCCGTAATCTTGCCCACCCGGCTCTTGTGCTCAAATCCCCCCACGCCGTAGACGGCTATAGAGCTGGGAAAAAAGAACTTCACCGTCTTTTCCTGACTGGTGGCCTCGTCCAAAGCCAACCGGAGAAGATTGAGGGTTCCCCCCACGTTGACATCGTGGGCCGAGAGGGGAGAGAATTCGGCCCGGGTGCTCAGTATGGCGGCCAGGTGATAGACTTCGGATATTTCGTATTCCGTCCGAATCCGTTCCAGCAAGTTGGTGTCGAGAACGCTCCCCTGGATCCCCTCCAGGAGGTTTTGACTGACAGATGGATCGAAGGGGTGGATATCGAGGCCAAGGATATTGACATTCTCTTTCTCCGCCAGGGAGGAGATGAGGGCGTGACCCACTTCGCCGTTGGCTCCGGTAACGAGAATGACGGGTTTACGCATAACGGTTTGTGGATGTTACGGGGCGAATCAATTTAGGTGTGAGGGGGGGAGACCGCAAGGAGAATCTCCGGGATTTCTCGTCGAGAAACGGAGCCTGTTGAGAGGGAGATATGCTTGTTTCTCCCTCCCCCGGTCGTTAAATTCACCGGACCACGGTTGTTTATCGCAATACCACAGAGGTCATGCAGAGAGAACCGGAACACGACTCCGGGAAGGAAACGATTCTCTAAGACATTGGAGGGACCCCGGGGAACCGGGGTGAATTCATGGGTAGAGTCATCGCCTTTGCCAATCAGAAGGGAGGGGTGGGCAAGACCACCTCTGCCGTCAATGTTGCCGCCGGGCTTGCCGTTTCGGAACGGATGACTCTACTGGTGGATCTCGATCCCCAGTCGAATGCCACCACCGGGCTTACCGATATTGTTCAGAGACCCGCATCCAACACCTATGATATCCTGATCAAGGGGGTGCCCGCCAGGGAGGGCATCGCCGCCACAACACTCTCCCATCTTCATATTATTCCCAGTACACACGACCTGGTGGGCGCCGAGATCGAGCTCGTTGGACTCATCGCCCGGGAGTACCATTTGAGGGATGCCCTGAAATCGGTCATCGACGATTACGAGTATGTGCTACTGGATTGTCCCCCCTCGTTGGGGTTGCTGACACTCAACGCCCTCGCCTTTGCCGATTCCGTGCTGATTCCCATTCAGTGCGAATACTATGCCCTGGAGGGGCTCAGCCAGCTGCTTCAGACGATCCGTCTGGTTCAGAGGCACCTGAACAGCAAGCTCGATATCGAAGGGGTTCTCATCACCATGTACGACAGCCGGTTGAATCTGTCGAAGCATGTGGAGAAGGAGGTACGGAGTTACTTCAGTGACAATGCCTTCAAGACGATTATCCGGCGGAACGTCCGCCTGGGTGAGGCCCCCAGTTTCGGCAAGCCCGTTCTCCTGTACGAAGCCAACTCGCCGGGAGCCCAGGACTATCTGGCCCTGGTGGAGGAGATTCTGACTCGTGACGGCAAAGCGACTCGGTAGGGGTTTGAGTGCCCTCATCCGGGAGACGACCGACGAAACGGTCACCCCGGAGGGGATCCTTTACATCCCGCTGGAGCTGGTGTCTCCCAATCCCTTTCAGCCCCGCCAGGATCTGGAATCGGAGGGGGCCAGGAAGCGCCTGGACGAGCTGGCAAGCTCAATCAAGGAGCGGGGAATGATCCAGCCGGTGACGGTCCGGGCAAAAAACGGCCGTTACGAGCTGATCGTGGGAGAACGGCGATGGAGGGCCGCCCGGGCACTCGGCCTCACGGAGATTCCGGCCCACGTGGTGGAGGTGGATAACGACGCGGAAATGATGGAGTATGCCCTGGTTGAAAATCTCCAGCGGGAAGACCTGAACGTGATGGACGAGGCCGGGGCCTATGCCACTCTTCAATCGGAATACGGTCTCTCCCAGGCCGAAATCGCCAGAGCGGTGGGGAAAAGCCGGGTCGCTGTATCGAATACCCTCCGTCTTCTGAAACTTCCGGAGGAAATCAAGGAAAGCCTGAGGACTACCGAGATTACCCCCGGTCACGCCAGGGCCCTTCTGGGACTGAAGAAAAGGGAGGACATGACGAGACTGTGGAAGACGATTGTGGAGGAGGGAATGTCGGTTCGGGAAACGGAGAGGGTTGTCAGCGAATGGACGTCGTCTCCCCGGAAGGGGAAAACGCAAACGGTCAGATTGCAGGCCCCCAAGTCAGCGG
>JBHIEY010000193.1:0-3458 GCA_046861835.1 Fidelibacterota bacterium
TCCCTCAACTACTGGCGGTGACCGAAGATGAGGCCCCTTCCGCCAGGAGGCGTTCGGGTTCGGATCCTGTCCATCGTGCTTCTGGTGGCGGCGGGGAGTCTCGTCTCCTCCTGCTCCCTCGTTCGTGGCCTGTTTACGCGAGAAAAGGAACCCGAGCCGACGCTCGGATATGTGGAAGAGCTCCGTCTGGCCTATATCGACAGGGACATGGATGCCCTGAAGGAACTCATCCAGATCTTTGAAGACGAAAACCAGCCCCTGGACGTCCGCATTGCCGCCGTGAGAGCCGTGGGGGAAAGCCGGCACCCTCTTGCCCTGGAAGCGCTGGCCAATTATGTGCAGAAGGCCGAAGCCCTGGAGCTGGATCTCATGCTCGCCAGCATCGACGTGTTGGGCGACTTTCAGGATGACCCCACCGCTTCCCGGGCCCTGGTGGAATCCATGTTCACCATCGATGAAAAGTTGAGGGGCCTTCAAGAAGCCGTCTTCAAGAACCTCAGAAATGTCAAGAAGGAGGACCAGGTTCTGGTTCTTCTTGACATCTACGAACGGAGCCGGGCAAACTTCCAGAGGACCGCTCTCATGGTGTCACGGACCCTGGGGAAAATGGACGGCCGTGAAGTGATTCCTATTCTGATCTTTATCGCAAACGACCGGTCTCTGGATGTTAATATCCGCAACCGTGCCCTTGATATCCTGTCTCAGAAGAAAGACGATCCCGAAGTCGTTTCCATGTTTGTGGAAATGCTGACCGATCCCAGCCTCGAGAGCCAGATCAGGGACTTTGCCCTCCGTACCATGAAAGACGTTAAAGAAGAACGGCTCATCCTGGCCCTTCTGGAAAGCTATACCCAGGGGAGATCGTCCTATTTCTCCCTTCTCAACACCCTGGTGGACGCCCTGGGCAACTTTGATGATCCGGCCGTGAAACCGGTCCTGGTGGAGATCACCCTCTCCCAGGATGTCCCGAGGCCGTTGAGAATCAAGGCCCTCCGGAATCTGGGAAATTTCGGCGACCCGGAGGTCTTTGCCCGGATTCTGCCCCTTTTGAAAGAGGCAGACAACTATGTATACTACCCGTACGTTATGGAACTGGCCCAGCGCCTGGGCGTGGCTGACCGGTACAAGAACGAGCTGAGAGAGGCAGCGCTCGCCGCCCAGGAGAAGGCCCTGGAATCGAAGAAAGAGGCGCCGTGATGGGACGGGTTACCCTTCGGGGAAAACTCCTGCTTTTTCTCGCAGCGGCCGGTGTCATGACGGGATGCGCGCCAAAGATGCCTTCCCTTTCTCCCGGCAAACGGGATGACGCCGCCCGGGCCCGTGAGGAATCGCCCGGAGCCCCCGGAGCTCCCCAGGAAAAGGTCGATTTCTTCGCCACGGTGGACAGGACCCGAAAAGATATCGCCTCCCTTTTGGTCCTCACCGAAACGCGGGTGGAAGCCACCTTCGCCGCCGCGGAAGATTCCTCCATTCAGGAGGAAGAAAGGACCGAACTGGCCTCGATGAGCGAGGAGGAAAAGGCGACCTTTGATGACTTTCTCTCCGCCCTCGATGCCTTCCTGAGACTCATTCCCGAGGGCGGAACCATGGACCGGAATCTGACCAAGGGGAGAATGAACGCCGAAGTCAAATATGAATCCTACGTGAAAGCCGTGGATGCCGGAATCGCCGACCAGTTCCTCGATGCCCTCGAAAAGACCGCCATAGAGTCCAACGTTCGAAGCCTTTCGACGGAACTCCAGTTCATTGAATCCTCCCTCCCCCTCCCCCTGGACAGCCTGAAGGTGGGACCCACGTTTGTGGTGGAAGCCGATTCGGTCGATCTCTTTTTTGAAGTGGTAAGAGACATCGAGGATATGACCGGCCAGCTCCGGGAACTGAGAGCCAGAATCAGCGAGTACCAGCAGGCCAAGGCCCAAATGGACGCTTTCCGGGAACGGGAACGGATTCTGGCCGAAGAGATCGAAAAGAGCAAAAGGGAACTTGAGAGCCTTCAAAGTGCCCTCGATACCACGCGATTGAAGCAGGAGAAAGCCGTTTCTCGTCTTGAGACAAGAATCCGGACCGAGGCCGATTCCCTGGGGAAGGTCATCCGCCGGACCGACGAAGCCATCAAAACCGATATCTCCAGTCTGGCCACCGGGATCTCCGACACCATTGACGCCCAGAGGAGAGCGTCCGACAGCCTTTTCTTCAAGATGAACACCAACCTGGACGTTGTCCGCGAAGAAATTGATTCCCTGAAAGGGGTTGTCCGGTTCTACGACATTGCGGAGAAAGGGCTGCCCGAGCTGGATGAAGATGTTCTGAACATTCTCAAACTTCCCGCCCTTCGCCACAAGATCATTCTCCGGAACGGAACGGTTGTGGTGGGGCAGATTCTTGCGGAAGACCTGGACAGAATCGTGATGCAAACCACCATCGGGAGGCTGGTTATTGAGAAAGATTTTATCGCCAGATATGAGGAAAAATCCTTTCCGGGACCGAGGGTGGAATTCGAAGGGGATTACAGGCTTGTAGAATATCCGGACCGGGAAGAATTCACGGGTGTGGTGAGAAACATCGGACGGAAAAGAGCCGATTTCGTAAAGGTGACGTTCTTCCTCTGGGATTCCACCACCGATCCCGTGGGGGTGGGTTCATCCTTTGTGGATGGGCACCCCACCCGTTTCGCCACGGGAGTCATCAGCGACGCCTCCATCCCTCCCGGTGAAACAGCCACCTACCACGTCACCGTGGAAAAACAACCCGGAAAAAAGGTGGCCTACCGGACCCGGGACGTGAAATGGCGGTCTTATGATTAGGGACCGGGACACGGGAGATTCCTCTTTGAGGAGTTTCTCCCACTGCCGTACCCTCTCCGCGGGGATAGCGTAGTCCCGGTACAGCTCCTTTCTGAACAGTGTCAGGTTGACCCGGTGAGTAAGGGTCAAATGATGGACCCTCAGGATGAGTCCCTCTTTCCGGGTTAGATTCTTCACAACAGATCCGTCCACCGGAATGACCCATTGAAGCTCCACCGTCCCGTTGGTTCTGGTCTCTTTCCACACATCGGCCTGATCCCTGGAAGCCGTATAGAGAACAGAATCTCCTTCCATGATCATGATTTTCTCTACCCCCATGGGGCTTGACCCTTCAAAAACGAAGGCGGTCCTCCCGCCGCCCGGCTTCTCCACCCCTTCTTTTCTCAGACGAAGCTGCAGGTCGGAAATCAACTGACCGTGGTACGGCTTCCGGGGGTAGGCGTGGGGATCGTACAGGTATCCGGAATTCTCCTCAAGAACGGTTTCCCCCCTGTCGTTCTTTCCCTTCTCAATCCCATATCGAATGGCCCAATATTCCCGGGTATTCACGAAATGTTCGAGAATGACGCCGTTGAACTTCTCATGGACGGCCCCGAACCTGTCCGCCTGTTCCATACCCAGCTCCCATGTCTCATCGAATGTCTTCTTGGCTTC
>JBHIEY010000052.1:0-12331 GCA_046861835.1 Fidelibacterota bacterium
GTACCCCTGTGTTGCTCGCAGCCTTCATCCTTCCTCTGGCCATGGTTACCCTCTACAGGGGTTGGAATCTTCAGGTCTCCAGGCACCGCAGGATTGCCCGGATAACCCTGCCGCTGTGGCTATACGTTTGTCTGTCGGGCATTGCGGTGTATATTATGCTTTATCTGTGACGTGAAATGGACTTTCTCCCCCGGGAAATAGAACGGTACGCCGTGGAGCATACCGAGCCCGAACCGGAGCTCTACCGTCGGCTGACCGAGGAGACCTACGCCCGTGAGGAATCGCCCCAGATGCTCTCGGGACCGCTCGTGGGCACCTTTCTTCAGCTGCTGGTGCGCCTCACCGGGGGACGCCGGGCACTCGATATCGGAACGTTCACCGGTTACAGCGCCCTCAAACTGGCGGAAGCCGTTGCGCCCGGAGGGAGAGTCTATACCTGCGAAATCGACCGGCGTCGCATCGAAAGGGCCCGGAAGTTCTTCCAGGAAGCTCCCTGGGGCGACAGGATCGAAATCCTGGAGGGTCCCGCCCTCGCGTCCATCCAGTCCCTGAAACCCCCCTTTGACGTGATCTTCATCGATGCGGACAAGCCCAACTATCTGGAGTACTACAAGCGGGCAGTCAGACTGGCGAAAACGGGTGGTGTGGTGGTGCTGGACAACTCCCTCTGGAGCGGCAGGGTCCTTGAACCCGGAGATGACCGGAGCCGGGCCATTTCCCGGACCAACGACTTTATCCACCGGGATGAGAGGGTAATCAACCTCCTGGTTCCGATCCGGGACGGACTGATGGTCGCCTACAAGAAATAACCGGAAGCCATGGGACGTCGTTTCTTACCCCTTCTAATTATGATCGCAGGCCTCAACCTTCCGTTGAAGGGGCAGGGGGTTTACCAGCAGGTCCGGGTCTACACCTCGGACCCTTCAGACCTGCCTCGGATCGTGGCCACGGGTGTCGCTCTCGACCACGTCCGAATAAAAAGAGGTGTTTTCGTGGATCTGGTCGCCACCCCCCTGCAGGTCCGAAAACTCCGGGAAGCCGGATTCCGCGTGGATATTCTCAGGGACGATCTGACCCGGTTTTTCCAGAGTCGATTCGATCGCAGGCTCAGAAGGCACCGGGGATTCAGACTCGGTTCCCTTGGAGGAAACTACACCTACGAGGAAATGGTGGACGTGCTCGATTCCCTCCACATGACGTACCCGTCCCTGATTTCGGAGAAGATCAGCATAGGCCGTTCGGTGGAAGGCCGTGACATATGGGCCGTCAAACTTTCGGATAACCCGGAAGTCGATGAGGGAGGTGAAGCATCAGGGGAACCCCAGGTTCTCTATACGGGACTGACCCATGCCAGGGAGCCTCTCGGCATGATGAATCTTATCTATTTCATGACCTACCTGTGCGAACGCTACGGCTCTGATGATAGAATTACCCATCTGGTGAACAACCGCGAGCTGTGGTTCGTCCCCTGCGTAAACCCTGACGGGTATGTCTATAATGAGACCATTGCCCCCGAGGGAGGGGGCATGCATAGAAAGAACCGCCGGGATACGGGATGCGGTGACGGAACCGAGCGGGGCGTCGATCTCAACCGGAACTACGGCTACGACTGGGGCGCCGACGATGTGGGCTCCAGTCCCAATCCCTGCTCGGACGTCTTCCGGGGTGACAGCGCCTTTTCCGAACCTGAGACATCGGTATTAAGGGACTTCATGCGCGAAAAGAACTTTCAGAATGTCCTTCATTACCACGCCTATTCCAATCTCCTGATTCATTCCTTCGGCGACGGCTCCTATCCCCCGGAACCCGACCTGACCACGTTGAGGGAATATGGTGCCGAAATGACACGGTTCAACCGCTACCGGGTGGGGACGGGCATAGAGACGGTGGGATACCCCGTAAACGGGGATGCCGCCGACTACTCCTACGGAACCCTGGGGTTGATTTCCTATATCCCCGAGGTGGGAACATTTGAGGACTTCTTCTGGCCGGCGACTGACAGGATTGTTCCCCTGAGCCGGGAAAACGTCTATTCCAATTTCTACTTCGCCCGGGTTGCCGGGCCGGTTCTCACGGTAACCCAGTCCACCCGGAACCGGCCGTACGTCGACCCCGGCGACACGGTATCGTTCACCTTCCAGATTGAGAATGCCGGACTCCTCCCCACCAGGGGACCGGTGACCGCCGGCGTCGCCTCCCTGAGTCCTCTCATGGATCTGACTCCGGTTGACGTCCCCCTGGGCCCCATGGACGCCAGGACATCCGTCCCTTTTCCGAAACAGCTCACGGGGGTGATCGATCCGGAAGCGGTGCCGGGGTGTCCGGCGGGACTGGTGGTGCGGATGGCCGATTCAGACCATGAGGTTCACCGGGATACCCTCTCGTTTCCCGTGGGAACTCCCCGGGACGTTCTGACAGAGGATGGAGAGTCGGGGCTCGACAGGTGGGAAGGGGTATGGGGGCTGTCCACGAATTCCCACGAGGGGGATCTCTCCGTTACCGACAGTCCCGGCGGTGACTATCCGTCCGGAGCCACGACATTTCTCACCCTTCTGGAACCTCTGGACCTCTCCCCGCCTGAGGATCCCCGCCTGACCTTCTGGGCCCGGTGGGAAATTGAGACCGGTTACGATTTCGTCCAAATACAGGCATCCACGGACCGGGTCTCCTGGACCCCCCTTGCCGGCAGATATACCCGGCCGGGAGTGGGGCGCCTCTTCGGGTGGGGGATTCAGCCCATAGGGGAACCTCTGTACGATGGAACTCAGGATCGGTGGGTATATGAAACCGTCCCACTCTCTCCCTTTGCCGGTGAGGATTCCGTCTATGTGCGTTTCATCCTGAGGAGCGATCGAGAGGTAGAGGGAGACGGATTCTATTTTGACGATCTACAGCTGCTGGGATATCCCCGGCCCGAGTTCGCCCTGGGGGACGTTACCCAGAACTGCGTCATTGACGTGGGAGATGTTCTTGAACTGGTGGACATGATTCTCACGCCGGGCGGATACACAGGCATCCAGGAACACCTCGCCGACGTCAACGGCGACAGCCGGCTGGACATTTTCGACATCGTTCTCCTGGTGGACATGATTCTGGGGGATTGAATGGAATGGCCGGTCCCCTCAACCGGCTCTGGCTCGTTCCCCTTCTGGTCGCCGCGGCCTGGGCCCAAATTCCTCCGTCCACTCCCCGGAGAAACCCGGTCATTCACCCCCGGGTCACCTCTCCGGCCGTTCGTCACGACAGCCCCGTTCACGCCTGGATCTACTTCCGGGACAAAGGGATAGATTCCTCCGGATACGCCGGGGAACTCCAGAAAGCAAGAACCCACATATCGGCCAGGGCGCGAGCCCGACGGGCCAGGGTAATCTCCGGAGAGGTTGTCTCAAGCCGGGACTTTCCCCTTTATGAACCGTACGTGAGCCGCATCCGGGCAACGGGGGCGGTACTGCGTCATCGAAGCCGCTGGCTGAATGCCCTCTCCGTCGCGGCCACCCTGTCCCAACTGGAGAGAATCTCACAGTTCCCTTTTGTGGCCCGGATCGATCCCGTTCTTGTGTACCGCCGGCCCAGGCAGGAGGTCCCGTCACTTGACAATTCCGTGCCGTCATCGCGACTCCGCCGTGGCGGAGGTGGCGGTCTCCTCCATGAAACCACGGCCATGATGGACACTCTCGATTACGGCCTGAGCCGCGACCAGATTCGCCAGATCAATTGTCATCTGGCTCACGAGGCGGGATATAACGGTGACGGTGTCCGGGTGCTTATGCTGGATACGGGCTTCTTCAAAGATCACGAATCGATACAGAACCGCCCGGGTGGCATCGTGGCCGAATGGGACTTTGTGAACAATGACGGCAACACCCAGGACGAACCGGGCGATTCCGTCAGTCAGGATGACCACGGAACCTTTACCCTCTCCGCCCTGGGGGGATACATGCCGGGTAAACTCATCGGACCCGCCTATGGTGCGGAGCTTCTTCTGGCGAAGACGGAAATTGTGACGGAGGAGATTCGGGTGGAGGAGGACAATTTTGTGGCGGCTCTTGAATGGGGGGAAAGGCTGGGAGCTGACGTGGCCTCCAGCTCCGTGGGGTATCTGGATTGGTATACATACCGGGACATGGATGGAAATACGGCGGTGACCACACGGGCCGTGGACAGGGCTGTCTCTCTCGGTATGGTGTGCGTAACGGCCGCCGGAAATGAGGGAAACGGACAGTGGTACTATGTCATGGCCCCTGCGGACGCCGACTCCGTGATCTCTGTGGGGGCGGTGGACGCTCAGGGAGAAATCGCCGTTTTCAGCTCCCGGGGACCGACGTATGACGGGCGGGTAAAGCCGGAAGTCTGTGCCCGGGGGGTCGCAACGGCCTCTGCCGGGACAGCATCGCCGTCTTCTTATACCTTTCTCAGCGGCACCTCCATGGCCGCTCCCCTCGTGGCGGGAGCCGTCGCCGTGATCCTGAGCGCCCACCCCGACTGGACCCCCGTGATGATCCGGGAGGCTCTGCTGAAAACGGCGTCACGATCCCGGACTCCCGACAACACCTACGGGTGGGGCATCATAGACACCTGGGCCGCCATCAACACCACTCAATTCACCGGACCGCCCGACCCTCACCTTCCTGAACGTTTCTATCTGGCCCAGAACTACCCGAACCCCTTCAACCGCTTTACGTTCATCCCTTTTGAGATCCCCGCCCCCGGCCCGGTAACGGTCACTGTCATCAATCTTCTGGGCCATCCTGTCGCCACCCTCGTTGACGAGGTGAAAAACGTGGGACGGTATACCGTCGAGTGGGACGGGTCTCAGGCCGCCAGCGGCGTCTATATTGTCCGCATGACCTCTGGCGATTTTGCCGGTTCCAGAAAGATGATCCTGATCAAATGAAGAGGATCACCCCTTCTCTCTGCCGTCACTCCACGGGGTGGAAAGGCGTTGTTTGAGTCTGGTGCCCTGATTAGATTCTTCTTCATCGTTGACGAAAAGGTTTCAGCCTCGAATTTTGGGAGGTAAGCCATGAGTGAACTATTGGACGATGAACTCAGACAGATGAATGAGAGGGAATTCGAGGAAGAAATGGAGATAGAAGAGGCGGTTTCGGTAAAGGATCCCATCCGGACCCTGGAGCTGGGGGAGATGGTAACCGTGGATGAAGGACAGGACCTTGCCAGTGTCATCAAGATCTTTCAGTCCCGGGGCGCGGCCTGTGTCCTGGTAACACGCAACAAGAAGCTGGCAGGCATCTTTACCGAGAGGGATGTCACCCTGAAACTGGTGGGGCGGGGATTGGATCTTTCGAGGGAAAAAGTGGCCGACTATATGACCCCATCCCCGGAATCGCTGAAGATGGATGATCCCATTGCGTTCGCCCTTAATCGTATGACCGACGGGGGATTCCGGCATGTCCCCATCGTCGACGAGAGGGACAGACCCGTGGGTGTGGTGGCCATTCTCGATATTATCCGGCATCTGGCCTCATACTATTCCGATCAGGTATTCAATCTTCCCCCGGAGCCCTTGAGAAAACCTCAGGCTCGGCCCGAAGGGGGATAAATCCGAACGGGCTGTTGGCCCCGGCTCTCAACCGGTTTCCCCTGTCCCGCATGGCTCCGCGACGGAAAGCGTGGCCCGGGGCAGTGATTCTGGCTGCCACCCTCATGGGGTGTGCTTCCCATCCGACAGTGGCGTACAGGACCCTTGAAGAGGGGGAGAGCCTCTACGGCTATACCCTGTCGCTGGAAAACGTCTTTCCCGTGCTGTTCTACCGCTACGGTCTCACCCCCTTCAGCGACATTGGGTTCAGAGTCGGGGTCCCTATCTACGGAACAGGCATCGACTACTCGCGGGTACTCTTCGAGAAAAATGGGAAGCGGGATGTCCTGAATCTGGGCTGGTCCCTTTCGCCCAATTCCAATTTCGATTTCACCTACTATAAGTTTTCACAGAAGACGTCCGGATCGCAGAATGCCCGATACTGGGGACTAAGGGGTATGTTCATTCCCCGGGGATTGAACGGCGGACGAAGTGTTCGTCTGGGTCTCCTGTTTGGATTGGTGAGAAAGGGACGAATGGGATACGAAGTGGGCTATTTCCACGACTACGCCAGCATGCCCATCACCCAGGTCTTCAATCCAAGCTTCGATTATGCCGACACCTCGCGGTGGGGTGACCGGTTCCTTCAGTTTCCCCACGTTTCCGAAGGAGGCCTTCCCACCGAGCATTCCCGGCTGACGGGCCTGTCCGTCCGGGTAACATTCCTGCTCGGGCCCCGGAAAAAGGAAACATCTTCCCCGCCCGGGGAATCGTGACGCCGGCATACGTCAATCCCCCCCCCGTGACCCATTCCCGCCCCGTATCCGATGTGACCGAACTTCTGGCTGGCGGCGATTTGCAAACCTGCCGGCCTCTAATCCTGGCTTCCCTGAAGAACGAAGAGTCGCTCAAGACCTATTTTCAGTCCCTTCTGGCCTACGGTTCCCTTCATCCCGTTGAGCGCTCACGGGAGGAGAACATCCAGACCCACCCCGTGGTCATCCTCAACTCCCTGAAAAACCTGGTATCCCTCCGGCTCGAAAACCCTTCGGAACCCCTGGTAACCCTGGCCACGGAAGTTTCCCTTTCCGTGACCCCCGATCCTCCCGGTGAGACGTGGAGAAACGTCCCTGCAGAAAAACTGAACGAGCCCTTTTTCGTCATGGACCTTCTTCTTGCTCTGGAAGCGGGGGACAGAAAGACGGCCTTCCAGGAAGCGGCCAGGATGTTTCATCTTTCGGACAACGAATACTATCTGGTTGATATACTTACCGAGGCGGCGGTTCGGGAGTTCCCCCGCCTCGGCCTTTTCGGCTACGCTTTTCACCGTGCTGCCGCGTTCTGCAAAGGAATGGACATCACCCCGTTTTCATACCGGCTCCTGGAGACGGTGTCCCGGGACACGATTGGCCCTCTGTTCCCCGGCGTCCCGCCCGGGTTCCGGGTGGACTTCTTCGCGGAACCGGTCTTGAAATCCGGGGACCCCGAAGACGTCATTCTCCTGGCCGTTGCCGACAGGCTATGGAACGTTCAATCGATGAAACGGGATGCCTACCGTAAGGCGGTTGCCGGCTGGTTCGGGGAGAAGTGGACAGATCCGGTGGCCGGGGAAAAACAGGAGCGGGCACCAGAGGGAAAGGATGTCGATTGGACTTCCCTTCTGAAAACGGGGGATGCCCGGGCCGTGGCAGCAGGCCTGAGTCGTGCCCGGGAGACGGAAGATTACCACTGGCCGGTGGACGTGGCGGAATACTGGCTCCGCCATACGGTGACGGAAAACCCCCGCCACTTTGTCCTGTTAGACGCCGTTCAACACCTGGCAAAGGTGCTCCCCGCAGAGCATATGATACCGCTGGCCGGGTATCTCCTGGGTCCTTCCAGGACCAGCCACCCCACGGAACGACAGGGAAAATCGCGGAGGGAAGAGAAATGACCGTCGGACACTACCGGATACACGCCGTGGAAACGGGCCGGTTTGCCCTCGACGGTGGAGCCATGTTTGGAATTGTGCCGAAATCGCTGTGGGAAAAGCGCATTCCCGCCGATGAATCCAACCGGATCCCGTTGGCGGCCCGGTGCCTCTTGCTGGTGGGGGAAAACCGGCGAATCCTGGTGGACACGGGAACGGGCGACAAATGGGACGGTAGATCAAGATCCATCTATAAGATCGACACCGCTTCGGTGAACCTGGAACGGTCACTGAAGGAACTGGGAATCACACGGGAGGAGATCACGGACGTCTGGTGCACCCATCTCCATTTCGATCACGCCGGAGGGAACACCTCCAGGAATGACGCGGGTGAGATTGTCCCCACCTTTCCCAACGCCCGCTACTGGGTCCAGAAGTCAAACTGGGAACTTGCCAATCACCCCTCCGAAAAAGACCGGGCCAGTTACCTCCCGGAGAACTGGAGGGTTCTGGCCGAAAACGGGATGGTTGAAATCGTCGACGGCGAAGAGGAGTTCATTCCGGGAATCGGCCTGTTCGTTGCCCAGGGACACACGGCGGGCCAGCAGCTTCCCCGTATTTCCGACGGGCAACGGACACTGTTCTTCGGGGGAGACCTGTTTCCCACGGTGGCCCACCTGAACATACCGTGGGTGATGGCATATGACAATTACCCCCTGACGACAATCTCGGAAAAAAAGGGTCTCCTGCCCATCATGGCCGAGGAAGGGTGGATCCTCTTTTTTGAGCACGATCCCCGCTACGAGGCCGTCACGGTTTCCTTCGACGGCCGGAAATATGGACCGGCAGAAACCGTTTCCGTGGAGGAACTCTCATGACGGCGTCGGTGGTAGTCCTGGTGAGGGATTTTGAGCTGGGGACCCGTATCGCTGACGCGGTGACCGGCCGGGGGAAACGGGTGGTTTTTCCCGAAGACGGGGCCGCTCTCGACAGAGAGCTTTCACAGAGTACGGAGCTGGTGATCATCGATCTGGAAGAAAAAGAATACCGCGCCGTCGATCTGGTCAAGGATATCCGGAAGCGGTATCCCGAACTCTCCATCGTGGGTTTTCACCGGAGAATCCGGAAGGAGGCCTACGCGACGGCCAGAGAGGCGGGATGCAGCTGGGTGTTTTCCCGTTCGTCCCTCGTGAAAAACCTCCCAACCCTCCTGGGAGAGGGATGGAAGGAGAATGCCGGTGGCCGCCGCTGAGAGCAGGACGGCCAGGAAAAGGCGTATGAAAGAGGTGATCCGGCGCCTCCGCCAGCGATATCCCGATGCCACCACAAGTCTGAGATTCAATAACGGCCATGAACTTCTCATAGGCACCATTCTCTCCGCCCAGTGCACGGATTCCCAGGTAAACCGGGTGACTCCCCGCCTTTTCGAGAAATATCCGACGCTTCACGACTTCGCCCGGGCCGACGTGGAGGAACTGTCCCGCGACATCCGGTCCTGCGGATACCACAACCAGAAAGCCCGTGCCATCAAGGGGACCACCCTGGTGATCGAGGAGGAGTACGACGGCCGCGTTCCCGATACGATGGAGGACCTTCTCAAACTCCCGGGGGTGGGAAGAAAAACGGCCAACTGCGTTCTGGGCACCCTCTACGGAATCCCCTCCGTCGTGGTGGACACCCATATGATAAGAATCATGGGCCTTCTGGGATTCACGGAATCGCAGGATCCTGCCCGAATAGAACGGGAGATCATGGAGATTGCCCCCCGAGAGGACTGGATTGATCTTACCCATCTGGTGATCCGGCACGGCCGGCATATCTGTATTGCCCGCAGACCCCTGTGCGCCGACTGTCCTCTAAGCGATATTTGTCCCTCTTCCCTCGTTTAGTGCGGCCACAGGGACAGAGGGGGTGCAAACTCCTTTTGAATTGATGGAAGGGTCCGTAAATTTTGCAATGATTTTGTTTGCACAATACAAATAAAAACTGGGAACGGGTGCCGCTCATCACCAAATCCTTCCGGTTCAGTGCTTCGCACCAGTACGGCAATCGTGCCTGGAGTGACCGGAAAAACCGGGAGGTCTTCGGCGATGATGTTCGTCTGCACGGCCACGACTACTCTCTGGAGGTCACGGTGAAAGGGAGGGTGGACCCCGATACCGGTTTTGTGGCGGATCTGAACAAATTAAAAAAGGTGGTTTCCGACGAGGTGATCGACGTTGTGGATCACTCCGTTATCGATCAGGACATTGCCTGGTTCCGGGGAAAGCAGCCCTCCTGCGAGAATATGGTCATCTGGATCTGGGAACGGATTCAGTCCCGGCTGGGGGATCTGACGCTGTACCGGGTGAGATTAAGGGAAACGCCCACCATTTATGCTGACTATTTCGGTCCAGAAGAGTAATGGAGTTCAGAGAGAAGCTTCTTCTCCTGTTGAGCGGGTTTTTTCTAACCGCCCTGGTTCTGGGAAACGTCATAGGGACCACGAAGTTTGTCAATGTCCTGGGACTGGTGGTGCCGGCGGGGGTACTGGCCTATCCTTTCACCTTTCTTGCCACCGATCTCATCTGCGAGCTTTACGGGAAGAAACGGGCTCAGGCCGTCGTCTGGATCGGATTTGTCATGAACTTCTTCATGCTGGGTCTCATGACCGTCGGTCATCTGCTGCAGGATGCTCTGGGGGTGTCCGGGGCCACCTCAACCTTCGAGAGGGTCTACGAATTCATGGTGGGAAACGTCATCGCTTCCATGGCGGCCTATCTCATCGCCCAGACCGTGGACGTCCATCTGTTTCATTTCTGGAAGCGCCTGACCCGGGGGAAACATCTCTGGATGAGAAACAATCTGTCCACCACCGTGAGTCAGCTTGTGGATACCATCTCCATTCTCTCCATTCTGTATCTGGCGGGAAACCTGGGAGAGAATGTCAGAACCGTCGGAGATCTGTTCCAGCTTGTCTTTTTTTCCTACCTCTTCAAGTTCTTTTTTGCTCTTTTCGATACCCCGTTGTTCTACCTGGGGGTGTGGCTCTTGAAGCCGAAAGTTCATGACGACCCCGATGAGAGGGCCTGGGGATACCACACATTTGCGGAGGAAGCCCTGTGAATAAGAAAAACCAACGGAGAATTCAGGAGCTCACGGCGGAACTCCTCAGGGAAATTGGAGAAGATCCGTCCCGGAAGGGGTTGGTCCGGACGCCCGAAAGGGTGGCCCGGGCGTGGGAGTATTTCATCCGGGGCTATGATCAGGAGCCCGAAGAGGTGGTGGGGGATGCCCTTTTTGACGAGAGCGTGGACGAAATCGTGGCGGTGAAGGATATCGACTTCTTTTCTCTCTGTGAACATCATCTTCTCCCTTTCAAGGGAGTGGCTCACGTGGGGTATCTTCCGGGGAAGAAGATCATTGGCCTTTCCAAGATCCCGCGCATCGTAACGATCTATGCCCGGAGACTCCAGGTGCAGGAACGGCTGACCCAGCAGATTGCCGACGCCCTTCAAAAGGTACTCGACCCCAGGGGGGTGGCCGTGATCGTGGAGGCCGAGCACCTGTGCATGCAAATGCGCGGCGTGGAAAAGAAGGCCTCGTTTATGATTACGTCGGCCATTCGGGGGGTATTCCGGGAAAATCAGAAGACGCGCGAGGAATTTCTCTCCCTTATCGGAGGGAGGAGAAGCTGATGGGACTTTTGGGTGCCCACGTGAGTGCGGCAGGGGGTGTTTCCAACGCTCCCGGAAGGGGTACCGGGATCGGTGCCGACGCCATTCAAATCTTCACGGCCAATCAGAACCAGTGGTTTCCGAAGCAGCCCGGTGAAGAGGACGTTGTCCGGTTCCGCCGGGAAATGGAAAAGGAGCGCCCCCGGGTGTGCGTTTCCCACGCCTCCTACCTGTTGAACATGGGCTCCCCGGAAAAGAGGAAGCTCACCATGTCTCGGCAGGCATTTCTGGCGGAAATAGACCGGTGCGAGGAGTGCGGTATCCCCTACCTTATCTTTCATCCGGGTTCCCACATGAAAACAGACGAAGAGTCGTGCCTGCGCTGCATCGCGGAAAGCATCAGCACCTGCCTCGACAAGCGGCCCGGATCCACGGTGGGAATCCTTGTGGAAAACACGGCGGGACAGGGATCCACGGTGGGATACACCTTCGAGCACCTGGCCTTTATTATCGAAAACGTTCGGTACCCGGGGCGCGTGGGCGTATGTTTCGATACCCAGCATGCCTTTGCCGCCGGGTACGACATCCGGACGGAGCGAGGGTGGAACGAGACCCTCGATCACTTCGACAGGACGGTGGGGCTTGACCGGATAAAAGCCATCCACATTAACGACTCCAAACGGGAACTGGGAACGCGTGTCGACAGACACGAGAATATCGGCAAAGGCTTTCTGACCATGGAAACCTTCTGGTGCCTCGTGAACGACGATCGCTTCAAGGAGGTCCCCATGATTCTCGAAACCCCCGCGACCGACTCCACCACCTATGCGGAGGAACTGACCGTGTTACGGGGTCTGGTGGGGGCGAGAAAACCGGATGAGAGGGGGAGAAAGCTTTGAATAGATCCGACAACGGGTATGACGTGGTGGTCATCGGGGGCGGACCGGGCGGGTACGTTGCGGCCATCCGGGCGGCCCAGCTGGAAAACAGGGTGGCCATCGTGGAAAAGGATGCCCTCGGAGGAATCTGCCTCAACTGGGGGTGCATTCCCACCAAGGCTCTTCTGCGAAATGCGGAAGTTCTTCACACCGTCAAACACGCCGGCGATTATGGAATTGCCGTCGCCGGCTATTCCGTCGACTTTCGAAAGGCGGTGGAGCGGAGCCGGAAGGTGGCGAAGCGCCTCTCCAAAGGGATCGAATTCCTGATGAAGAAAAACGGTATCAC
>JBHIEY010000053.1:0-12204 GCA_046861835.1 Fidelibacterota bacterium
TCAGCCGAAACCGTGCCGCCTCTCCCTGAGGCGACAAAAAAACAAAAAACCGGCCAGGGAACAATTTCGTCGGAACCCTACCCCCACACCAGCTCCCTCACCCGACGGGTGAAAAGCTTTCTGACCTCCCTGACCTCCAGACGGAGGAGACCATCGAAGGTGAATACTCCGTCGTCGGTTACCCGTCCGATGGCTGTACACGGCACCCCCATGCGCATGCAAATCCGCTCCAGTTCAATAAGGGAGTCTTCGTGTATGGTCACGATGACCAGACCCTGGGTCTCTCCGAAAAGGAGTTCATCCGTCCGCAGTTTGCTCGACATGTGAATCCTGACACCCACCCCCCGGGCGGCCCCCAGGAGAGCCTGGACCAGGGCCACTGCCAGCCCTCCTCTCGAAACGGGATGAGCCGATTTCACCAGGTTTCCGCGGGCCGCCACAAGCACGATTTCATGGATCCGGTGCTCAACAGCCACGTCGGCAAGAGGGGGAGGCCCCTCGATCTTTCCGAGAACACAGTTCAAATACTCCGATCCCCCCAGTTCTCCCCTGTGACTCCCGAGGAGAAGGATAAAGTCATCGGGATCCTTGAACCGGGAACTGAGCACGGCGCCGGGATCGTCCAGAAATCCCGCCACCCCCACGACGGGAGCAGGATAACCGGCATCGATCCCCTCCTCCACATCGAGTGCGCCCACGGGTATTTCAAGCCCGCCGAATCCCTCGCCCAATCCCCGAACGGTCTCTTTCACCCTCCGGCTCTTGTCCCGGCCCGGCCCGGGGCCGGGGATGAGGACCGATAGGGCAGCCCCGGGCGTAACCCCGTGGCACACCAGGCGCCGGGCGGCGGCCATGACGGCGGACCTTCCCCCCGAACGGGGATCGAGACCCGCGAATCTTACGGCGCCGTCGACCTGGAGAATCGCCTTCCGTCCCGGATTGTTCTCCGGTAGCTCCACAACAGGTTCCACCCCCTTCTTCCCCCCGATGACCATGAGCGTGTCCGCCAGGATGGTAGGAGACCGGAGAAGCTCGAGAAGGGCGTTGGCATACGATTTCGGCTTGGGGATACGCGTTACATCAAGACGGGTCGTGTTTCCCGGAGGGCTGGTTCCCCGGGCTGAGGGCCGGCGAAGGGGATCTCCCGGAGGGCCGGCGAAAACCTCAAGGGGAATTGAAACGTAATTCGTTTTTCCCCTGCGAATGCGCAGCACCTCCTCTTCAACCACCTCCCCTATCCGTGAGCACCTGAGGCCCCCCTTCCGGCACATTTTCTTGAGTTCTCCCTCAAACCCGCGGGCGATAACCACCACCATCCGTCCCATCGCCTCCGAGAACAGGACATCTCCCGGGGTCTCTCCTTTACCCCACGCGGGTAGCCCGGCAAAATTGAGGGTCAGCCCCGATCTTCCGTTGACGGCCATTCGGGTACAGGCCACAGCCATACCGCCGGAACCGACGCTTTCCATTCCCACAAGATAGGATCGCTGGGAGAGATCCCGGCAGACATCGATTCTGGACTTTTCATGCCCGAACGAACCGTCTTCTCCCTCCCCCTTGGGCTCTAACAGAAATACGGGATTGCCGGTCCCCCTGGCCACCGGACGAACCGTGAGGTCCGAGGGGACCAGACCCAGTACCACGGCAAGGAAAATCGGTCCCTCCTCATATCCATTCTGGAAAAGGAGCTCACCCGGACCAGTGAGCACCTTCACCGAGGCACCGTAGTTCTGTGCTCCCCGGGCCAGTCCCCGGATGATTTTCTTCATCCCCCGCCTATTCCAGGAACCCACATACCGGGAATAGCTGATGAAAAGAGGGTTGCCGCCCAGGGCCACCACCGACCCCACCGCCCGGGAAATGCACTCTGCGGCCCGTATTTCCGGGTCGTCACCCCATGAACACCGGCAAGAAGACGCCCGGAGAACGAGGGAAGCGCCGGTCCCCGTTTCCGCCTGCTGCTCCTCAAAGGAAAGCCTCGAGATCGAGGGGGGAAGAAGGGAGGCCACGGAACGGGCATAAAGAGGCTTCCAATACCGGGCCATGACCTCCTGCTCCAGGGAGGTGGGCTCCCGGTTAAGGGCCTCTGCCAGAAACCGGAACTGTTCCCGGAAAATCCCGGAAGGGAGCAGCTCGTCCCCTGGTGTATGCGGATCTTCCATCGGGGGAATGTCGATCCCCGGGAATCCTATGCGCCTGCTCCCGGTCCGGGTGCGGGCCCGGAGGACCGGTGAAACGATCTGGCGGCGGAGACAATTTCCCGCGCCACCTTTGAGGAGACCCCTGTCCTGTCACGGATTTCGCGGACAGACGCCTCGGCTACCGCCTCCACACTCCCAAATTGAGTGAGGAGACGGTTCCGGGTAACGGGCCCCACCCCCCGGATGTCATCGAATATGGATCCGGTCATGGCTTTCGTTCGCCGGCGACGGTGAAAGGTAATCGCAAACCGGTGGGCTTCATCACGAATTCTCCTCAAAAGGAGAAGCCCAGGTGACGATCTGGCGATGGATTGGGGATCGGGATGGCCCGGCAGGTATACTTCTTCCAGCCTCTTGGCCAGACCCGCCACAGGTATGTAGGGCAGACCCAGCTCCCGGAGGGCCGATACGGCCATTCCCAGCTGACCCTTTCCTCCGTCAACGAGGATCAAATCGGGATAGGATCCTCCCTCCTTCTTGAGGCGGGAGTACCGCCGGAAAACCACCTCCCGCATCATGGCGAAATCGTCCACACCCTGAACCGACTTGATCTTGAATTTCCGATGCTCGCTCTTTCTTGCCCGACCGTCCACAAAACAGACCATGGCCCCCACGGGGTGGGCGCCCTGAACATTGGAGATGTCAAAAGCTTCAATGCGCCTCGGAGGAACAGCCAGCCTCAAGTCGCTCTGCAACCGGGCCACCATGGTGGGAATCAACTCCCGGCGCCTCGCTTTCTGCCTCAGGTATTCCTCCAGAAGAAGCCGGGCATTCTGCCGCGCCAACCGTAGCAGCCGCACCTTTTCACCCCGGCGGGGAACGGTGAGTGCCACCCCCCTGCCCCGCTTGGCTTTGAGCCATGCACTCAAAGGAGCCTCGTCATCCGGACGGTCCTCCAGAATGATTTCCCCGGGAACGGAATCGGTCTCGAGATAAAACTGCCTTATGAAGTCTGAAAGGGCTCGACCCAGTTTCTCCCCATCTACACCCGTCATGATCACTTTCTCCCGCCCCACCATCCTTCCGTGACGAAGACGAAGAACCACGGTGCAGGCGTCATCGTCCTGGACAGCCACGGCCACCACGTCCTTATCATCAAAACTTGCCGCCACTTTCCTCTGACGCCGCGAAAAGGATTCCACCGCCCTCAGTTGATCCCGGTAAAGAGCCGCTTCCTCATACCTCATCTCCCGGGACGCTTTCTCCATATGGGCCCTCAAGTCCCGAATAACAGGATCCGATTTGCCACACAAGAAACCGGTGACGCTGCGAATCATCCTGCGATAATCGCCCCGGGAAACCAACCCCTCACAGGGGCCCTGACACTTCCGGATGTGATAGTCGAGGCACACCGAAATCTTTTTCTTCCGTATTACCCGGTCGTCTATGTAATAATTACAGCTCCTTATGGGAAATACCTTATGTATTACCTTAAGCGTTTCCCGAAGCGATTTCACCTCGGTGTAGGGACCAAAATACCGGGATCCATCCCGGACAATCTTACGGGTGAGCAGGACCTGAGGGTACGGTTCGTTGGTGATTCGGATGTACGGAAACGATTTGTCGTCTTTGAGATTGACATTGTATTTCGGTTGATGCTCCTTGACAAGGTTGGCCTCGGCCAGGAGGGCCTCCACCTCCGAGCCGGTGAGAATCCACTCCAAATCGTTTGTCTTCGGAGGGACGGGATCCTTCTGGTGGAAATAGCTCCTGACACGGCTTCTCAATACCCTCGCCTTGCCGATGTAGAGGATCTTGCCGTTCTTGTCTTTGAAGATGTAGACACCCGGTTTCCTGGGAATGTCGCCGAGTTTGTCTTTCAGGGCGTTTTTCATACTATGATCAATGCCCGGGGACTCCCCGGCCTAGCTCTTCTGACACAGTTCCACCAGCACGCCGCCGGTGCTGCGGGGATGGATGAAAACGATGCGGGACCCTTCCGCCCCCTCCCGGGGAGTTTCGTTGACCAAGCGGATCCCGTTTGCCTTGAGCTTCTCGACGGCAGACCGGACATCGTCCACCTCGAGACAGAGGTGATGGATGCCGGGTCCCCGCCTCTTCAGGAATCTGGCAATGGGGGAATCCTTTCCGTAACGGGTCAAGAGCTCAATTTTCCCGCCGCCCGTGTCGTAGATATGGGTGGTAACCCCCTCCGACTCCACTATTTCCGTCTTTCTGTGGGGAATCCCCAGAAGATCGCCCCAGAACGGCGCGGTATTCTTCAGAGAGTCGGTGGCAATGCCCACATGGTCAATTCGCAGTATCTTCATGGCGCTGTCATCAGGATAGGTTCTCCTGCCTCATTTGCGAGGTGAACTCCCAGCCCGGGTCCGGTGGGCACCGTGAGTTCCCCTTTCCGGGTGATCACCCCCGTGAACGGGTCGTTATCGATCAAAAGGTTTCCGTCCAGGTCAACGAAATCGGCAAAGCCTGCGAGAAAGGACATGGCGGTAATGGCCAGGGAAGTTTCTACCATGCACCCCACCATGACCTTGAGGCCGCTTTTTCTCGCCAGTTTGATCATGCGGAATCCTTCCCTCAGTCCGCCGCACTTCATCAGCTTTATGTTGATACCATCAAAGGCGGGGGCAATCCCGGGAATGTCTGAGGAATCGAGACAGCTCTCATCGGCCACCAGTCTTACCGGGGACAGTTCCTTCAGTTTTGCCGCGTCATCAAGTTTTGCGGCAGGAAGAGGTTGTTCCACGAACTCCACACGCTGGCCGGCAAGCCACTGGCACATCTCGACGGCTTCCTTGAGATCCCACCCTTCATTGGCGTCCACCCGGATAGGCTTGTCGGTCATTTCGCGGATCGCACGAACGATTTCCCGGTCCCGTTCTCCCCCCAGTTTCACCTTGAGGACGGGAAACTCCCGGGCTTCCTCCACCTTTTTCCTCACGACGTCCAGGTCGTCGAGACCTATCGTAAGGGAAGTTACGGGACGGTTCTTCCCCGGGGTGTCAAACCGGTTTCCCACCGATTCCCCGTGGAGTTTTCCCCAGAGGTCGTGAAGGGCCATATCAAAGGCCGCCTCCAGGGCCCGGCATCCCCGGCACCGGGGCAGGATGCGATCGAGCATCTCGTCGAGGGTGGCCTCGCCCACTGTTTCGTTGAGGGAAAGATCTTTTAGGATTTCCAGTATGTCGTCAAAGGACTCGTTATACCGTTCAGAGGGGGCCGCCTCCCCCAGGCCTGTTTGCCCCCCTTCCGTGAGATAGACGAAAAGGATATCGTAATAATCGTGGGAACTCCGGGCTATGGTGAACCGGTGTCGCAGTCGAATCCTGTACGTCGAATACCGGAATTCCATGGATGAAATGTACCCCGGTCCATGAATAAAAGTCCAGCCCCACCGGCTTTCAGGCGGCCTTCAGCAGTCACCGGTCAGCAGTCAGTATCCAGTATCCAGCATCAATCCCCTAACCGGTGCAGTATGGCCTCGGTGATTCCCTCGTCGCCGAACCGTACCAGGTCCGCCGCGGGAATACCGTATCGGGTCCGGTAGGATTGAATGGTCTCCCTGGCCGTTGTCTCATCCATCCGGTATGTGAGAAGAGAAATGCCCACAAAGCGCGTTTCTCTGAACACCGTCACCAGCCTCAGATACAGGTCCATGATTTCCTTCACCGGTTTCATGGGGTAGTCAAAGGTGTCCCGTTCTCTTCCCGGCTCATGGCAGAGAATCATCATGTCGGGCATAGAGCCGTGCAGGAGCCCCAGCGTAACTCCCGAGTAGGCCATGTGGGTCAGGCTTCCCTGCCCCTCCACGACGATGACGTCCTTCTCCCCGGCGGCCCTGTCGATCTGGTCCTCAATGGATCCGGCCACAAAATCGCTTGCCACGGCATCTACAGCCACTCCGTATCCGCCCAGGAGGATCCCCGTCTGGCCCGTCCCCACGAATGCCACCCGCTTCCCGGTCTGTTCCAGGCGGATCTTGGCTTCCCACGCCGTGGTCATTTTCCCGGTGTCGCAATCTGTTCCGACGGTCAGCACCACGGGCGTTTCCCTCCATCGCCACGATCCTTTTGAAAAAGGGAGGGGTTCGGGGGGTTTCCGGAGATCGACAAGAGTGGTGCCGTTTTCCCTTGCCAGGTCGGCGAATTCGGAGTCCTCAGAAAGAAACGTGTGGAGTCCCGAAACGACGCGGAGTTTCTGGCCGATGGCCTGGCGAACGGTATGGCGCCACGATTCGGGCAGCTGTCCCCCCGGAGGGGCCGTGCCGATCAAGAGGGTGTCGGGCCGAAAGTCCAGGGCCTTGTCGAGATCCTCCACCACTGGGATTCTTCCGCCCCACCCCAGCACATCCTCCGCCGTCCTGCCGGCCGTTTCCGAATCGATGATACAGGCCACTTCCTCGGGACGATACCGGAGGAGAGCGTTCCCCGTCTTTGCCAGAAGATAATCGAAAGCCCCTTCGACGAGTATAGCATACCGGGACATCGTATTCAGCCGTGCCGTATCCTCACCAGGGCCCGGAATGCCCCTTTCACTCCCTCGGAAACGGGAAACCACCACGGCTCCTTTTTCAAACCCCAACGGTCTTCACATACCGACTGGGTCCTGACGAAGTTCAGGATCCCCTCCGGCCCCTGCAGCCTCCCCGATCCACTCTCTTTCACTCCCCCAAAGGGAAGGGAGACGCAAAGATAGTTGGTCAGGACATCGTTGATGCAGACGTTTCCCGCCTCTATGTTCCGCGTCATCTGCCGGGCCCTGTATCCATTTTCCGTGAAAATTGAGGCGTTGAGGCCGTAGAGCCCTCTGTTGGCTTTCTCAAGCGCCTCCTCGGCATCTTTCACGGTGCTCACGGCAATGACCGGTCCGAAGGTTTCCTCCTTCATGATCTCCATGGTTTCGCTGGCTTCGGTAATCACCGTCGGCTGAAGGAAGACTCCCCCTGAATTGGTCAGGCGGTCTCCACCCAGCGGAACCCGGGCCCCGTGTCTGAGGGCATCATCCACCTGGGCAAGGACGCTCTGGAGCTGCCGCTCATGAATAAGACTTCCGACATCCGAATGGCTCCTGTCGGGACCTACCCGGACCTGACCAACGATCTCCATGAGCCGTTCCAGGAACTGGTCTGCCACCGATTCCACCACGAATACCCTCTCCACCGAAATGCAGGTTTGGCCCCCGTTATGAAACCCGCCCCACACGGCCGCTCGGGCGGCCCGGTCCAGGTTGGCATCCTCCAGAACAATCAGGGGATCCTTCCCTCCCAGCTCCAGAATAGCCGGCTTCAACTGCTCGGCACAGGCTACGGCAATCTTGCGGCCCACAGGAACACTGCCGATAAAACAGATCAGCCTCGTTTCCCGCTCTCTTACCACCTTCTCTCCGACGGAACCGTTCCCAACCACCACCTGGAAGATGCTCGGCGGAAATCCCGCCCGGTCAAACACGTCCTTTAGCTTCAACGCCGTCAGTGTTGCATACTCCGAAGGCTTCAGAATCACGCCGTTTCCCGCCATCAGCGCCTGAACGACCGGACCGGCCGAAAGAATCAAGGGATAATTCCAGGGGGAGATCACCCCCACAACCCCATGGGGGAGGTATTGAACCCAGGCCCGTTTGGTTTTCAGAATTCCCGTTGACCGTCTCTCCGGTCTCAGAATCCGGGGACCTTCCCTCGAAACGAAACGGAATATTTCACAGGTTACCAGAATCTCGACGAGGCTGTCAAAATCGGTCTTCCCCGTCTCGCTGCAGACCGTGTCTACGATGGAATCCATTTCCGTAACCAGTTGCTTCCGGACCGTTGTGAGGAACCGGGAACGGTCGCGGAGGCTCAGTCTCTGCCAGTCAGGAAGATGGCGCCGGATCACGGCGATTTTGTCCGCGATTTCACCGTCGGTGGCCGACGGCAGGGTGGCAAGTCTCTCCCCGGTGGCGGGATTCATGCATTCTATCTGTCCGGCCGAACTCATGGGTTGATCAATTCATCGGCCACCGAGATCACAGAACGTACACACCGAACATTAAAGACCGTGCAGTTATCTTGTTCACCGTTTTCTTGTTCAAGCTTGCACCCCACACTTGGATTTGTCGATTCATGGTTATTCGGCCTCTCCGTGCACTCCGTGGTTCTGGTCACTTGTCCTTGAATTGCGGCGATCTCTTTTCCAGAAACGCCCGGATTCCCTCGTCTTTCTGCGGTGAGGCGAAAGCGGCACCGAAGAGATTGGCTTCATAGTCCAGTCCCTGGTTCAGGGGGGCGTCCAGACCATGGCGGATCGCCTCCAGAGAGAGTCTCACCGCTTCCGGTCCCCGCTTCAGAATGGAGCGGGCCATTTTCAGCGCCCTGGGCATAAGGTCCTCCGGAGGAACCACCTCGTTGACCAGTCCGATTCTCAGAGCCTCCCGGGCGGTGATGAGTTCCCCTGTGGTGATCAATTCCACGGCCTTTCCGGTTCCCACGAGGCGCGGAAGTCGCTGGGTTCCTCCCCACCCCGGTATGATCCCCAGGTTCACTTCGGGCTGGCCGAAGCGGGCCCTTTCCGACGCGATGCGAATATGACAGGCCATAGCCACCTCACATCCGCCGCCCAATGCGTAACCGTTCACAGCGGCAATAACCGGTCTGGGGAAAGATTCAATTAACCGCGTCAGGTCCTGCCCCTTCCGGGAAAAGTCTATGGCCCGGGGAGAGTCCAGGGGAAGCATCTCCTGAACATCCGCCCCCGCGGCGAAGGCCTTGTCCCCCTCTCCCGTCAGGATGACCGCCCCCACGTCGTCCCGGGAGCGAAAATGTCGAAACGCCCTCTTCAGCGCCTCCACCGTATCCGAATCGAGGGCATTCAGAACGGCCGGCCGGTTGATGATGATGACGCCGCACCCGTCCTCCGTTTTCTTGATGACTGTTGGCATGGATCCTCCCTCCTACCGTTTCCAGAAGCTGCCGCTAAACAGAACCATAACCGTGAAAATCTCCAGCCTTCCCAGGAGCATGCAGAACGACAGGAGCCACTTCGCCAGAATGGGGAGGTGGGCATAGTTTGAGGCCGGACCCACCGACCCCAGTCCTGGACCGATATTGCCCATGGAGGCCGCTGTCGCACCGAAGGCACTGACCACATCGAGACCGAGGGCCGTCAAGATGACCGACACCGTCACGAATATGGAAACGTAGAACAGAATGAAGCCAAGGGTTTTTCTCACAACGTCGTCGTCGATGGCCCTGTGCCCGATTCTCAACGGGATAACGGCCGTCGGATGGACCAGACGTTTCGTCTCGGAAATGGAATACTTGATCATCACCAACACCCGGGCCACCTTCATGCCTCCTCCCGTAGAACCGGCACACCCGCCAAAAAACATAAGCAGCAGCATGACAATCTGAGCGAACGATCCCCACAGGAGATAGTCGGCGGTCCCGTAACCGGTGGTCGTCATGATGGAGACCACCTGGAAAAGGGAATCCCGGAAAATTCCGTGATGGAAAATTCCCTCCCTTGTCACGTTCGCGATGGCGATAGCCGTGGTAAACACCACGATAAGACCGACATAAAACTTGAATTCCCCGTCCCTGAAGTACCCCTTGATATTGCCCGTAAGGGCCCGCCAGTGGAGACCGAAATTCACACCGGCCAGGAACATGAAGAAAACGAAGATGTATTGCACGAACGGCTGGGTAAAGTGACCGATACTGGCATTCTTGGTGGAAAACCCTCCGGTGGCCATGGTGGTAAAGGTGTGAGAGATGGCGTCGAAAAGGGAGAGGCCCGCCAGAAGGAGAAACAGAATCTCTGCCAGGCTTATGCCGAAGTAGACCAGCCACAGGGTCTTTGCCGTCTCCCGGACCCGCGGCTTGATCTTATCCGCCATCATGCCGGGTACTTCCGCTTTGAAGAGCTGAACCCCCCCAACGCCCAACAGGGGGAGAATGGCGATGGAGAAGACAATAATGCCCATTCCTCCAATCCATTGAATGAAGCTTCGCCAGAACAGTACGCCGTGGGGCAGGCTTTCGATCCCTCTGGGAAGATGGGGAAACGTCCGGACGGCACCCACGATGGTCGCTCCTGTCGTTGTCACCCCGGACATCGATTCGAAAAAGGCGTCCGTCACGTTGGGGATGGCGCCCGTCAGAAGGAAGGGAAGCGATCCGAAGGTGGCCACCGCCAGCCAGGTGAACGTCACAACGGCAAACCCGTCCTTGATGCTGAGCTGGACGGGACCCCGCGTAAAATACCACACCGGAAGGGCAATCATGAGCGTGATGGCTGAAGAGAGAAGGATACCGTCGAGGTCGGGATCGTCATACACCCATGACCAGACGGCGGCCAGGAGCATGGTCAACGCCAGGATAGAGATGAGGGCCCCTAAGACGTTGAGAATGCTGCGGGGGTGCATTCAGACTATGTGAAAAGCTTTTCCACTTTGGGAATACTCTGGGGCAGAGAAAAAACGAGGACGATATCGTCTTCCGATATCCGGGTATCCCCCGTGGGAATGAAGACGTGACCCTGATGATTGATGGCACCCACGATGCAGTCCTCGGGAAACTTGAGGCGGTTCAGGGCCTCCCGGGTTACCTTGCTTCCGGGTACGGGTCTGAACTCCAGCGCTTCGACGGCGATGTCCTCAAAATCGGTGATGACCACGTGCTGATCACTCTTGATCGTTTCAAGAATGGCCTTCACCGTGCACATATTCTTGCTGATGACGCCGTCGATACCGATGAGCTTCAGAACGGGGATGTACTCGGCGGTGGATACGTGGACAAGGGTCTGTCTCGTCCCCAGATGTTTCACCAGAAGGGCAGAGAGCAGATTGGTCTGTTCACTCTGAGTCACGGCGATATAGCTGTCCAGATCCTCGACGTTTTCGGAGCGGAGAAACTCGATGTCGGTCCCGTCGCCGGTAAGTACCAGGGTTTTCTCCAATTCCGAGGCCAGACGCAGAGCCTTTTCCCGGTCCTCTTCCACCAGGCGGAGATGAATCCTGTCCTGAAGTCTTCGGGCCAGGGCACGTCCTATCTTTCCTCCCCCCAGAATCATGGCGTTGCGCGTTTCCTGGTACGGTTTCCCTGTCATTTTTAGGAGGTCACGCACGTGCTCTTTCGTCACGAGAAAATAGCAAATATCGTTCAGCTCAAATTGTGTCTCTCCATGAGGAATAAGCGTATCCTGACCTCTCATGACCGCAACGGCGCTGAAATGGAAATCGGAGTTATCCCGGCGGACCGTTCCCAGATCCTTCCCGATCACCGGACTCCCGTTGCCGAGCCGGATTCCCATGAGTTGAAGCCGGCCTCCCTCGAATTCCACCACACTGGATGCGGCGGTCTGCATAACCAGACGGATGATCTCCCGGGTGGCGGCAAGCTCGGGATGGATCACCTTGTCAATCCCGAATCTTTCGGGATGAATGACGCTTTCCCGTCCCGTGTACTCGGTGTTCCGCAGACGGGCGATAATCCTGCGGGCACCCAGTTGATGGGCCATCTGGGACGCAATGAGGTTAACCTCGTCCACCCGGGTGACGGCCACCACAATGTCGGCGTGCTGAATGTCGGCTTCCCTCAAGACGCGGGGACTGGCGCCGTCACCGTGAACCACGATGACGTCCAGCGTCTCCGACGCCCTCTGGACCTTGGCCGGGTCGATGTCAATGAGCGTAATGTCCAGATTCTCCTCGCTCAAGCCCCTGGCCAGATGAAACCCCACCTCGCCCGCACCGATGATGACGATCTTCATGGACTAGACTTCTACCTGGTCTTCCATGTCACTGCGACGTTTCCCTGTCATTGCGAGGATCCCCGCAAGGCGGGGGGACGTGGCAATCTCACTGTGTGAAGGCAACAGAAGGGAATGAGATCGCCACAGTCGCTTCGCTCCCTCGCGATGACTGGTTGAATCACAAACATTAGCATGAGCATCGCTGATCGCTGAGAGCTGAAAGCGCGATTCGTAATGCGCAAGTGCGGAGAATATCTGGCGGTATGCGACCACGAACGTCGCTCAGGGAAATCTCACCTGAGCAGGACCATTTTCAT
>JBHIEY010000194.1:0-3339 GCA_046861835.1 Fidelibacterota bacterium
TGGAACCTCCGGTGGGGGAAGCCTACGTGCCCACGGAGTCTCCCAACGGGGAACTCGGGTTCTACATCGTCAGCAATGGGGGCCGGACACCGTATAGAGTGCGGACAAGACCCCCTTCCTTCGTCAACTATTCCATTTTTCCAAAGGTTCTGGAAGGGCACATGCTTTCCGACGCTGTCGCCATTCTTGGAAGTTTCAACATAATCGCCGGAGAACTGGACCGATGACGGCATCCCGCGGCGAAGGGAAGGCGTTTGCCTTTGAAGATCCTTCGGCGGTAGAGGAGATACTCTCCCGCTATCCGGACCGGCGTTCCGCCACCCTTCCCCTTCTTCATCTGGCCCAGAGTGAGAAGGGATACATTTCCCGGGAGGTTATAGAAGCGGTAGCCGGGATCGTGGAGGTCCACCCGGCCGAAATCGCCGATGTGGTGTCCTTCTACACTCTCTTCTACCGGGAACCCCCGGGGAGGACGCAGATCCAGACGCTCCCGTGCAGCCTGAGCGGTGCCGACCACCTCGTTGATCATGCGTGCCGGAAACTGGGCATACGTCCCGGCGGGACGACCTCCGACGGTAAGATCACCCTCCGGAAGGTGGAGTGCCTGGGATCGTGCGGGACGGCGCCTGTGGTTCAGGTGAACAGTGACTATCACGAAGGAATGACCCTGGAAGAATTTGACTCCCTGCTCGATTCCCTCTCATGACCCCCTTTGAGCCCGTTCTGACCCGCCACATAGGGATGGAGAATTCCCATACCCTTCACGGGTACAGGGAGGTGGGAGGATACTCCGCCCTGGAAAAGGTTGATCGAAGAGGTGAAAACCTCCAATTTGAGAGGCCGGGGCGGAGCCGGATTCCCGGCGGGAATGAAATGGGACTTCGTTCCCACCGATTCGAGCAGGCCCGTGTATCTTGTGAACAATGCCGACGAAAGCGAGCCGGGGACGTTCAAAGACCGCCTTCTCATGAGGGAGGTTCCCCACATGGTGCTTGAGGGGACGATCATCGCGGCGTATGCCATCCGGTGCCACACCGCTTTTGTTTACATCCGGGGGGAATTCCATGATGAATATCTCATTCTGAAGGGGGCCATCGAGGAAGCCTATGGGGCCAATCTTCTGGGAAAGAACATTCTCGGCTCGGGATACGACCTTGACGTGGTTCTCCACCGGGGGGCGGGTGCCTACATCGCCGGGGAAGAAACGGCCCTTCTTGAATCGTTGGAAGGGAAACGGGCCTGGCCCCGTATCAAACCCCCCTTTCCAGCCACCGAGGGATATCTCCGGTGTCCCACGATAGTAAACAATGTGGAAACGCTGGCCTGTGTCCCCCATATTATCGAGCGGGGAGCCGCGTGGTTCAAATCCATCGGTTCCAAAGAAGGGCCGGGACCCAAGCTGTTCTGTCTGTCGGGAAGGGTAAACCGGCCCGGCGTTTACGAGGCTCCCATGGGCATTCCGCTGGAAGAGCTCATCTACGACCACGCAAAAGGAATCACCGGGGGAAAACGCTTGAAGGCCGTCTTTCCGGGCGGATCATCGTCGGCCGTTCTTGCGGCGGGCGAAATCGAGGGCCTCAAGATGGATTTTGAATCGCTCACTGCCGTGAATACCATGCTCGGTTCCGCGGGAATCATGGTGATGGACGAAACGGTGGACATGGTTCAGGTGGCCCTCAACCTGGCCCGGTTCTACGCTCACGAATCGTGCGGCCAGTGTACTCCCTGCCGTGAAGGATCAGGGTGGCTGGTTCAGATACTGTCCCGGCTGGTGAAGGGTGGCGGGACTCGAGCGGACATCGATCTCATCTTGGAGATGACGGAAAACATCGGGGGGCTCAGCGATCTGTCCCAGGGGATTCTGGGGAAGACCATCTGTCCTTTCGGCGAGGCGCTTGCTTGGCCCATCCGTACGCTGGTGGAGAAGTTTACGGAAGAGTTTCTGGCCTGTGTCCCCGGAGAAACGGAAGTCCTCAGCCCGGGTGGTTAACAGCCATACGTTCCATGCCCTGGGTAAAAATAGACGATAAAGAGGTGGAGGTTGAACCGGGAACGTCTGCTCTGGAGGCGGCCAGAAAGGTGGGGACCGAGATCCCCCACTATTGTTACCATCCTTCCCTCGAAATTGTGGGAAGTTGCCGTATGTGCCTGGTTCAAATAGAAGGGATGTCCCGGCTTCAAACGTCCTGCTCCACCTTCATCCGGGATATGCCCGGGGAGAAGAAAATCGATGGCAAGTACGACATGGTGATGCATACACGGACCGATGTGGTGAAGCGGGAGAGGGAGAACATTCTGGAGTTTCTTCTGATCAATCACCCCCTTGACTGTCCGGTGTGCGACCAGGCGGGCGAATGCTATCTCCAGGACTACTCCTTCAGGTTCGGCCGGGCCCACAGCCGGTTCCGTGACGAGAAAAGGGTGAGACCGGGTGAGAATCTGGGATCGTCCATCGTCATCAACCATAACCGGTGCATCATGTGCACCCGGTGTGTCCGGTTTACCCGGGAAATCTCGGGAACCGGTGAACTTTTCGTGGAATCGAGAGGATACGACACGAAAATCTCGGTACTGGAGGATAAACCGCTGGACAATCTTCTGGCGGGAAATGTGGCCGATATCTGTCCCGTGGGAGCCCTTCTGAGCACAGACTACATCCACAGGACTCGAATCTGGAATCTATCGCGGCAGTCATCCGTTTGTACCGATTGCAGTGTGGGGTGCAACATCCACGTTTACTATGACGGCAAGCAGGTCTTTCGGGTCAATCCCAGGGAGAACCCGGACGTCAACGGATATTTCATGTGTGACATCGGGCGATACGGATTTCACCGCTATGAGGATATTGAACGGATCAGGTCTCCCCTCATTCGTTCGGATAACGAGTTCAAGGAAATCGGCTGGGAGGGGGCCTTGAAGGAGGTGTTCCATCATTTTACCCGGGGTAAAGAGGGGGGAAAGCCTGAGGTGGCAGGCGTCGCCTCCCCCTTTCATACCAACGAAGCCAACTTTCTTTTGGGGCAGCTTATCACCACCGTATTAAGAGGTCGTGGCTGTCTTGGTATGCTCCCTCAAGAGAGAGATCAGGACGATATCGTATTTCCCTCCGGTTTCAGGATCAGCGGGGACCGGTCGCCCAATCGACGCGGCGTTCTCGATCTTTGTCCCGGCCTGGAGGAAAACCTTCTGGACACGGTGAAGAAAAGAAAGATAAAACTGATGTATCTTCTCGACGACGGTGTAGACCGGAAGGGGGAAGATTCCTGGGCGGAAATACTTCGAAACCTCGATTTTCTGGTGGTTCATACCTACGCCATGACCCCTGTGGCCAGGTTGGCT
>JBHIEY010000195.1:0-3334 GCA_046861835.1 Fidelibacterota bacterium
CGATACGTTTCCCTTCTATCCGGTCGCGGTAGTTGACCAGGAGGTTTTCCAGTCCCGTCATGGGAGTCATCCCGCCCGGGAGGGTTTCCTGAGGGGAGGGATCGGGATGATAGGGCGTCATGGTGAGGGCGACAAGGAAGAGGAGCGGTTTCACAGGGTGATCTGTTTCAGTTTAAGGATCTCCGGATAGCGGAGAAGTTCGCCCAGTCCTTTCTCATCGACAGGGGTATCCAGCCTTATGATGCCGAAGGCCACCCGGGCGTCATCTTTCCGGCCCAGGAGATATCCGGCGATGTTGATGCCGCGGTTTCCCAAAAATGTTCCCACTTTCCCCACCACGCCAGGGACGTCCTTATTGTAGATCAGGAGAAGAATCCCTTTTGGTTCCAAATCGAGGTGGAATCCGTCAAAGTAGACGATTCTCGGGTGGTTATCCGAAAAGAGGCTTCCGCGGACGGTGAGGGAATCGTTTTCCGTTACGGCGGTGGCGGATATAAGATTGGAGTAGTCGCTATCGCCGTAGCGGTAGGTTTCCCGGACCCGGATGCCGCGGGATTCCGCCACGGCGGTGGCATTGACGTAATTCACCGTGTTGGCGTGGACCTTGTCCAGGAATCCTTTTAGCAATGCCAGGGTAATCAGTTTCACATTTTTGAGGGGTCCCTGAGTTTCCACCTTGATACTTTCCACCGGTCGAGGTCCCGCCTGCTGAAGAACGGCTCCCAATTTTTCGGCAAGATGGAGGTAAGGTTTGAGAGTGGTCAAAAGGGAGACGTCGGCGACGGGGATATTAAGGGCGTTCGCCACCTTACCTTCCAGAAGAAAATCCCTGACCTGCTGGCAGATGGCCCGAGAGACGCCTTCCCTGGCCTCCCGCGTGGAGGCCCCGAGATGGGGGGTGAAAAGGATATTCCTGGCTTTAAGGAGGGGGCTGTCCCGGGCAGGCTCCTTTTCAAACACGTCTACGGCGGCGCCGGCGATGAGCCCCGTGTCGAGGGCTTCCTGAAGATCTTTCTCAACAACGACCTCACCGCGGGAGCAGTTCACCAGCAGGGCGGTTCGCTTCATCGTTTTGAGCCGCCCCATGTCAAACATGTGCCGGGTCGTATCGGTAAGGGGCACATGGAGGGTTACGACGTCGCTCTTCCTGCACACGGTCTCCAGATCCACCAGCTGAACGTCCTCCACCTCCATCTGGGATTTGCTCACGTAGGGGTCATATCCGAGTATCTTCATGCCGAAGCTGTGGAGGCGCTTGACGACCTCCGTTCCCACCCGGCCCAGGCCCACCACGCCAAGAGTCTTCCCCCGGAGTTCTCTGCCCATAAGGGAGTCACGATCCCATCTTCCTTCCCGGAGGGAGGCGTATCCCCGGGTAACGTTTTTCGCCAGGCTGAGAATAAGGGCTATCGTGTGTTCGGCTGCCGACACTGTGTTGACTCCCGGAGTGTTCATCACGACAACGCCGTGGAGGGTGGCCGCTTCCATATCGATATTGTCGACGCCGACTCCTGCCCGGCCGATGACTTTCAGGCGCCCGGCTGAGGTGATGAGCTCCTTTGTCGCCCGGGTGGAGCTGCGGAGGATCCAGCCGTCAGCCTCTTTCAAATCCTTACGGAACGATTCGGCGGTGCCCCGGGACCGGTCGATAATCTTGATCCCGGCACCGGTCAGCACGGCTTTTCCGGCAGACGAAACGGGGTCGGTGATGAGTACTATCACGGCGTCATTTCGTCAAGGACACTGTCCATCACGGTCAAGAGCTCTTCCAGATCGCTCATCTGAACGTCCCCCATGTGGGCGATCCGGAACGTTGTGTCTTTGAGGGGTCCGTATCCTCCCGATATGCGGTACCCCTTGTCAAGGAGCCGGAGGAGGAACCGGGACGTCTTGATCGCCCGGTTGTTCTTCACGCATGTCACGGTGTCCGATTCGTACCCTTTTTCGGCAAAGAGCCGGAACCGTCGGGAAGCCCAGGACCGGGCACACCGGGCCATCTCCCGGTGTCTGGAGAACCTGTTCTCGAGGCCTTCCCGGCCGATGCGGTTCAACTGGGTCCGGAGGGCATACAGATGGGGCAGGGAAGGGGTGGTGGGCGTCTGGGCTTTCCTGGCGTATTTCTCCATGATTTGGAAGTCGAAATAGTAACCCTTGCCGGTTGCCTCAAGACTCCGTTCAAGGGCTCTGGACGAAACGGAGCATACGGAGAAACCGGGGGGGAGGGCCCACCCTTTTTGAACACTGGCCAGGGCCACATCGATGCCGAGAGCATCCACTTCCACCTTTACGGCCGCCATGGAGCTCACCATGTCCACCAGGAGGAGGACGCCGGGAAAATCGCGAACGGTTTCCGCTATCAGATCGATGGGATTCATGACCCCCGTGGAGGTTTCATTGTGTACCACGGTGGCCACATCGTAGTCCCCGGACCGGAGGGCATCCCGGACAAACTCCGGCTTGATCGCCCGGCCCGGTTCCACCCGGAAGGGATCGCAGGGCAGTCCGGACCGGGCGGTGATCGCGTGCCACCTCTCGGAGAAGGCACCACAAATGAAGTTGGCGCACCTCTTTCTTACGGTGTTCCGCACCGCCGCCTCCATCAGTCCCGTACCGGAACAGGTGGCAAGAAAGACCCGGTTACGGGTAAACAGAATCCGCTGAATTCCCGATTCCACCTCCCGGTACAGCCCGGAAAATTCCTCTGTCCTGTGACCCACGGGATAGTTGCTCATACTCGCGAGAACAGTATCGTCCACATGGACAGGACCGGGAATAAAGAGCTTCGGTCTGGTTTTGCTCTTCACGAGACTGCCAGGGAATGCATGACGACTCCGTCGGGACACTTGGGGTAGAAGTAGGTGGACTTCTGAGGGAAAACGCCTCCCCGGTCCGTGACGGAAAAGAGGTCCTCCACAGAGACAGGCTTCACAAGAAACGCCATCTGAAATTCCCCCCGTCTCACCGCCTTCATGCACGCTTTCCGGTCATGAAAATAGGACAGAATCTTCTGCCGCGCAATTTCTGAGCGGGGCAGCTCGAGGACGAGATTCAGAATGATGTTATCGACAAGGAGGGGGGAAAGAGATGCCGAATGGGGCGGTATGACCTCTTTTTCCAGACGACGCAACGTCTCACCCTTCGGGATCAACGTCACAGGATCGCGGATTCCGTATACGAAGATTACGGGACTTTGGGAGCGGTCGACACCATCCCCTGGGACCATGTCAAAGAACCGGCTCAGGCGGGACTTACATTCCGAAAAGTCCAGGCGGTCAACCTGTCGAACGGCGCGGTGAACGGGGTGGACGACCACCCCTTCCGAGGAAGCCGGCAG
>JBHIEY010000054.1:0-12080 GCA_046861835.1 Fidelibacterota bacterium
GTCCTTGGAATCGACGGGGTGCTGCTTGCCATCATAAAAATTCGCTTTCACATCCACCACCTTGTAGCCCGCCAGGATCCCCTCCTCGCAGGCGGCCCGGACTCCCTTCTCCACGGAGGGAACGAATACCCGGTCCACATTCTGGCCCACCAGCGAGTTCTGAAATTCCACTCCCGATCCTCTGGGGAGAGGTTCCACCGTCATCCACACTTCGGCAAACTGGCCGGCACCTCCCGTCTGTTTCTTGTGGCGATATTTTGACTTCCCTGTCGACTTGATGGTCTCCCGGTACGGCACCCGCGGTTCCACCAATTCTACCTCCACATTGAATTTCCGCCGCAATCTCTCCGTCACAATCTCCAGTTGAAGTTCACCCTGACCGGAAATAATGGTCTGCTTGAGTTCGGGATCCACCCGGAACAGAAACGTGGGGTCTTCCTCGTGAAGTGTGGCCAGTCCGGTGGCAATCTTTTCCTCGTCTCCCTTCGACTTGGTGACCACCGCCTCGTGAATATTGGGCAACGGAAATTCGATCTTCGGAAGTTCGATGTCGAGAGATCCGTCGCACAGGGTGTCGCCCGTGTGGGTGTTCTTGAGTTTCACCACGGCGCCCATGTCGCCTGCCGTAATGGAACCCCTCTCGCTGCGGCTCTTTCCGTTCATCGTAAACAGCTGGCCCAGGCGTTCGGACGTCTGCCGGGAGGTGTTCCGGAGATCCACTCCGCTTTTCACCGTTCCCGAATAGACCCGGAAGAAGGAGAATTCCCCGACGTGAGGTTCGCTGAGGGTCTTGAACACGAACAGGCTGGCAGGGCCATCGGGAGAGGTGGGGATTTCCACCTCCTCCCCCGTTCCCGCCTTGACGGCAGCCGTGGCTTCCCGGCTGGCGGGGGAGGGGCAGTACCTGGCAACGATTTCCATCAGCCGTCGAACGCCAATATTCCCTGCGGCAGCCGTGCAGACCAGCGGAATCAGGGAACCGCTCTTGATAGCGTCATGCAAACCGCCCCTGAGCTCGTCTTCCGTAAGACCACCCTGATCGAAGAACCTTTCCAGAAGTTCGTCGTCGGATTCGGCAATCCGTTCAATTAGCTCCTCGTGAAGCTTCTCCACCCTGTCGACCCACTCGTCAGGGAGATCACCTTCCCGGTAGGAGCCGCTTCCATCCGTCTCATAGATCAATACCTTTTGTCGGAGAACGTCCACAATCTGGTGGAATCCCGGCCCGGGATTCACGGGTATTTGGAAGGGAAAAACCCCCGGGGAGTACCGTTTCCGAAGGGAGGTGACGATGGAATCGAAATGGCAGTTCTCTTTGTCCAGCATGGTGACGGCCATCACGACCGGCAACCCGTAGCCCCGGGCGAAGCCCCAGGCCACATCGGTTCCGGCCTCCGGGCCGGAGACACCGTGAACGGCCGCCACGGCAAAATCTGACACCCTGAGAGCACTCTTCACTTCCCCGGCAAAATCGAGGAAACCGGGGGCGTCAAGGACATTGAACTTCACCCCCATCCACTCGCAGGTAAGAAGCGTGGAACTGATGGAAATCTGTCTTTCCACTTCATCGTCATGATAGTCCGAAACGGTGGTTCCATCCTCAATCCTCCCTATTCGGTTTACCCTTCCCGCCGTATACAGGATGGCCTCCGAAAGAATCGTCTTCCCGGATGTACCGTGACCGATAATGGCAAAGTTGCGAATGTGGTCGGCGTCAACGATGGTCATGAAAAACTCTTTCCTCCCTGGTGATTGTTTTCTCCGGCCATGCCGGAAGTCTTCTCAATAAACTCCCTGAGAGCCGGCACCATGTACCGGTCCGCAATATCCAGTTCCCCAAAAGACTCGGCAAGAACCCGCAGGCGGGACTCCAACGGCTTGGTCTGATTCAGAACAATGAATTCCTCGTCCCGCACCTGACAGTAGCCTCCCCGGAAATCCCCCCTTCCCTCTACGAGAACGATTCCCATCTCCTCCGCCAGCTGCTCGAAATGAGAAAACAGCTCCTCCGGTTTGATCACACCAGCTCCTCCCGTCCGGCCTTTTTCAACATCGCCACAATTTCCCTCACCTCTTCCACCCGGTCCATGCGGGCCACCAGGGTGGCATCGTCCACGTTGATGACCACAATGTTATCCAGACCCACCACAGCGGTGACCCTTCCATCGGAATGAATCAGATTGTTCCGGGAGTCCAAAACCAGGACATCCCCTTTCACAACGTTCCCCTCACCGTTCTTTGTCAACAGTTCATAATAGGAGTTCCACGATCCCACATCGCTCCATTCGAAGGCGGTTTTCACGACGCAGATGTTATCCGCCTTCTCCAGAATCCCGTAGTCAACCGACTCGGGTCTGAGGAGGTCCCACCGGGACTCAAGGGTGGCGCTGTAGTCTTTTGAGCCGATGGAAGCCCCAATTTCTTCAAGGATCTCGTGGTGCTCGGGGAGGTGCCGTTCCATGGCCTCCAGATAGGTGGAAGCCGTCCATACGAATATGCCGCTGTTCCACAGGAAATCCCCGCTTTTCAGAAACCGCCGGGCCACGGACCGGCTCGGTTTTTCCGCAAACGTTTTGACCTTGTAAGCGGTGTTCTTGACCAGTTCATAGCGTTTGTCAAACTGAATGTAGCCGTATCCCGTATGGGGAGACGACGGTGTGATGCCGATGGTTACCAGCACCTCCCGGGAGAGAGCGAGATCCCGGGCGGTCCTCAGGGTTCTGGCGAACGTGGCGTGCCCCACAATGAGGTGGTCCGATGGAAAAACGCCCAACACGGAAGCCCCCTCTTTTTTCAAAAGGTGGTGAATGGCGAGACCGATACAGGAAGCCGTGTTCTTCCCCGACGGCTCAACGATGACGTTTTCCGGAGGAACACCCTCGATGGTGTCGGTGACGAGGTCTACCAGGTCCTTTCCGGTAACGATATAGATCCCGGCAACGAAGTCGATCTTCCTCAACCGGTCCACCGTCATTTGAAGCATGGACCGCTCTCCAATGATCTTCAGCAGCTGCTTGGGACGGCTTCTCCGGCTCAGGGGCCAGAACCGGGTTCCGCGACCCCCTGCCATGATCACCGCATGAAATGCCGGGGATGTCATCTCGTGAAGGTCACTTCCCCTCGCCGTCACCAGGATATGCCAGGTGCACCCCTTCCACGGTCCAGTTCGCCCTCACTTCCAGAGTGTCGGGAAATGGATAGAAGGGTTCGGAGGATTCAAAAGGAACGGCCCTTCCTCGCGTGTAGCGGCCGTTACGGTCCCTGTCCTGATATGCGCTCAGCAACCAAAATCCTGCAGGGAGGTTTTCCAACTCAAATTTGCCTTGAGAATTTACAGAGGTGGAATAAGAAATTGAGGGCTTTTCTAACGCGGTGGCCACCACCACCGAGTTCTCGACGTACTTTCCGGTCACCCGCCCGGACAGACCGCCTCTCCCCACGACAGGTCCCACCTTCACCCGAAACGATATCAGGGAATCCTGTAGGGCTATACCCCGGTCGGAACGAACATGATCCCCCAGCAACCGTACATCATAATCGTTCTCCTCTTTCCAGCCCCCTTCCGGAATGAGACTCACACGGGTGGGATTCTGCCACACTATCCCGGTGGCGAGACCGGCCCCCGTACTGTCCAGAACCTGCACCGCATCCCGGAAGCGTACGGCGTCGACGGCATCACTGAATTGAATCTCCAGGGGTGTCCCTCCCGGCTCCAGCACGACCTTACCGCCGGACGCGGGATCGACAATGTAGAGAGTATCCGTTTCCCTTTCCGGCACACGTAGTTCATGGCGGTACGAGGACAAGACCTGGTCGATCACGTCGGAGAGCCCCGAGAGGACAAGGAGATAACTCCCCCCCGGGGTCAACCCGGGGACACGAAAGCGGAGCTCGGAGGAGGGATCTTCCACCTGAAACAGGAAATCGGGCCGGATCACTTCTTTCGCCACCGTATCTTCGATCACCAGAACCAGGCTGTCCTGCATCTTCAGGCTGATGGAATTGGTCAACCGGACAGTTCCCAGTCGCTGCGTCTCCATTCCGGCGGTAATGACCCTTAGGGGCGGAGGTTCAGGGGAAAGCCTCATGTTGACATTCCCGATTTCGGGGTTCTCCGCCCCCACCACAAGGGGTACGTCCCAATGGACCCCGTATGCCATCCGGGCCGGGACAAGAGGAGACGGGGGGGAGCCCCCCTCAAACGCCAGAATCTGATATGTACCGGGCTCCAGGAACGAAAAGGCGAACCGGCCCGAATCATCCGTCTGAGTATAGTAATCGGGGGGATCACGGAAAAGGGTGTCCAGACCTCGGCCGTCCATCTTGTAAAGATACACCGAGGGGACTCCACGTGCCTCGAAAGCGGTACCCCAAATCCTCCCCTGCGAAATGGTCTCCCCGGTACTGAAAGCCATCTGGTAAGTACGATCCAGACGGTTTCCATGCTCGTCCGCCATATCCCGGGAAGCCGTCAGAATATAGGTTTGATTCTCCGCCAGATCACCGGGGAAGACCACCCGCATCTTTTCCTTTCTGAGGGATATCCTGAGAGGATCTTTCAGCGCCGGTGCAACGCGGATACCCTTGTCCCGGGAAGAGGGATCCAGCCGTTCGGAGAACAGGAGTGTGACGGTGAACCCCGGTTCGATCCCGGTGGTGCCGGAAGGAGGCTCTACGGAGACCAGACTCGGCGGCGTTTCGTCCACAGGACCTCCCGGGGGCGGACCCACCGCCGCACACCCGAGGATGGCCGTGAATCCCGCAAGAAAGAAAGGACCCTTTCGAACGTGGAACGGAATGCTATGTTCCTCAGATAGTCGAAGCTCCACCGGTATGCGGTAACACTATGGGGCCCGGGTGACGTGGATGGGGCCCCTGCTCGGGAAACGGGATCCTACGAGGGGGATAGGTCATAGGGGATGGCGCGGTGATATCGAATGAAACCGGGGGTCACGCGGGACGAAACTGCCCAAATAGTCACCCCCTTTTTCTCAGCGTCAACAAGGGCCCGGGCGAAAGCGGGATCGGTGTCCCACTGGGGCCGGAACAGGCGGGCATCGGGTCGCTGGCACACAAAGAGAACGCCCGCCCCCATCCCCGACCGGGCGAGGACCGAAAGAGCCTCCATATGCCGCCGCCCCCGCTCCGAAACGGCATCGGGAAACATGGCCACACCGTCCTCAACCAGCGTCACCGACTTCACCTCAAGATAAAAGGGAACACCGCCCTTTTCCAGCAGAAAGTCAAACCGGTGACGGCCGTGCGTCACCTCCTTTCCTATTACTCTGTATCCCCGGAACATTTCCAGTTCCCCTCTTTCCAGGAGGAACGCCACCCACCGGTTGGGAAGTGTGCTGTCAACGGAGACCCACACCTTCCCCGTTTTCACCATGATTGTGGTCCACCGGGTTTTCCTGTGGGTACGAATCCGGCCAGCCGCATCCCGAATCTTCAGCCTCGCCCCCGGCAGCAAGAGCTCCCGCAACCTCCCCGGGTCCGGGAGATGACTTTCCACCCGTCTACCGTCAAGATCCACAACGGTTAGAAACCGGTTTGGCCTGTCCACGAACGTGGCATCCCGCAAAGGGCCTTCAATTCTCACCGGGGAAAAGTTTGCTTGAAAATCACCATAAACAAAGGAAAATCACGGAAGCCATCGATGGAGAGCCGTCAGTTCATCGGCGGTCCCATGGAGATTCCTCCCGTCGTCAAGACCTCATGGTCTCGAACGTATTTTTCATCATGTTTCGCTTTTTGCAAATCTTTCAGTATATTATTATCGGAAAGGCAGATTCCACAAAATAAAGGTAAAGTAATGGACGAAACGGACGTTAGAATTCTGGAAATCCTTCAAAGGGACGGACGGATTCCATTTTCCCGGTTGGCCAGTGCCATTGGTATGTCGCCTCCGCCCACTCTTGAGAGGGTAAAGAAGCTCGAGCGCAGCGGTGTCATTGACCGGTACGTCTGTCTATTGAGACCCGAAAAGGTGGGCATAGGGACGTTTACGTTTGTGGAAGTCACGCTGGCCAGGCACGGGAGCGGACCCGTGAAGGAGTTCATTCGGGCAGTGGAGCAGGTGGAGGAGATCCTGGAATGCCATCATGTCACGGGTGAAGCGGACTTCCTGTTGAAAATCGCCGTTCGGGATATTCCGGCTTATGAACACCTTCTCCTTGATACGTTGACCAACCTGCCCGGGGTCCAGCACCTGAAGACCATGGTGGTACTGTCCGCCATCAAGCGGAAGACTGCCCTCCCCCTGGAGCAGAATAAGGAGTCATCGACAAAATGAACGAATATTCCCCGTCAGTGAGAGGGTTTGCCAGAGCGGGACAGAAGATGGAGCGGACCCGGAAACGGGCCGTTCGCCGGGCGAAAAAGTTGAAATTCGACACCCTGGCCGTTCACGGGCTTTACACGGCCAGGGAAGCTCTTCTGAGGAACCAGGGATCCATTATTGAGCCCCTCTATTTGAGTACGGCACAGGGGTACGAAAGTTCGGATGAGATGGAGGCGGCACTGGCCTATCTCACCCCCGGCTGGGTCTATACCCGGATCGCCAACCCCACTGTCGGTTACCTGGAAGAGACCCTTGCCCTTCTGGAATCCTACCAAACGGAGATTGAGGCCGGGGCTGTCGTCACCTCTTCAGGGATGTCGGCCGTTTTCCAGGCCCTCCAGCCGCTTCTGGTCAGGTATCGCCGGGGGGATACCCTCAACCTGGTATCGTCCTGCCACGTCTACGGCGGTACGTTCCAGCAGTTTTCGGTGAGACTGATGAAAGAGCGGGATGTCGAGGTCCGGTGGGTGGAAAATCCCGTCGATTTGAATGAATGGAAAGAAAAAATTGACCCCAACACCCGCCTCCTTTTTGGAGAGGTTCCCAGCAACCCTACCCTCATGTTCTTCGACATCGAGAAAGTGGCGGATCTGGCCCATGAAAACGGAATTCCCCTGATTGTGGACGCCACGGTTGCCACACCGGCGCTCCTTCGACCTCTGGCCTACGGTGCCGATATGGTCATTCACTCCACATCCAAGAGCATGACATCCAGCGGCTTGGGCATTGGAGGAGCCATAATTGCCAGGAAAAAAATCGTCACCCGGGTGGAAAATGACGAGCTGCAGGAAGACGCGCCGCGTTACTTAAAACAGCTCCCGTTGAGGGATTTTGGGCCCTGTCTCTCTCCCTTCAACGCCCTTTTGACCCTGAACGATCTGCGGACGCTGAGGCCCCGAATGAAGCGTCTCAGCGAAAACACCCAAATCGTCGCCACGTTTCTCGAGGAACATCCTCTCGTGGAAAGGGTCAATTATCTGGGATTGGAGGATCACCCCCTCCACGACCTGGCCACGAAATACATGACACTGGTCGATTCGGAGCACGACTTTGGCCGGCCCCTTCACCGTTACGGCCACCTCCTTTCCTTTCAGACCAAAGGGGACCCGGTCAATGCCCGCGTGTTTCTCGATCACCTCGACCTTATCTATCGCGCGACCGACCTGGGGCGAATAAAGTCCATAGCCACCATCCCCGCCATATCCACCCATCAACAGCAGGGAGAAGAAGCGAGACGCATGGCCCGTATTTCCCCGGCCTGCGTCCGTCTGTCCGTGGGCGGGGAACATCCCGATGACATCGTGGCAGATCTCGATAGGGCCCTCCGTTTCGTCCAGGGGCGAAACAGAATCGTGCCGGGCTTCTCCGGCAGGCCCAACGGCGAAGTACGGGCTTCGCGAGGAAAAAAGGAGGGCTCCCGGGGATCCCGGCTGGAAGAAGGGGATGACCATGCATAGACTTGCACTTATCGGTTTCGGAAACGTGGGCCAGGGCTTGTGCGAAATTCTTCGGTCCCGGCGGGCGGTATTGGAAAACCGCTACGGCTTTACCTACAGGATTGTCGCCGTCTCCGATCTTCTGAAAGGATCGGTCTATTCCGAAGAGGGGCTCGATGAGGCCAGACTCCTGGAGCTCGTCCGGTCGGGAACCTCCTTAAATGAATACTCGGCCGGTGGCGGCAGCTGTGTAACCGGTTGGGATTCGTTGAAAACCATCAAGGAGACCAACGCCTCGGTGATATGCGAACTCACGTATACGGACATTAAGACGGGTCAACCGGCCATTACTCACGTCCGGGAGGCCCTCTCCTCGGGAAAGCACGTGGTAACCAGCAACAAAGGACCGCCGGCCCTTGCCTACAGGGAACTGGCCGGGTTAGCCTCCCGAAACGGTGTTCAGTTTCTCATTGAAGGCTCTGTCATGGCCGGTACCCCCCTGATCAAGATGGCCCGCGATCATCTGGCCGGAGCCACGATAACGGGGATAAGGGGCATTCTGAACGGCACCACCAATTTCATCCTCACCGAAATGGAACGGGGAATATCCTACCGCTCCGCCCTTTCCCGGGCCCAGGAGATAGGGTATGCCGAAGCCGACCCCACCGCCGACGTTGAGGGATGGGACGCCGTGGCGAAAGTGGCAATTCTGGCGGCTGCAATTCTCGATGAGGAGATCAAACCGGACGCTATTCCCGTCAGGGGTATCACACAACTGACCCCACGGGATGTGGCCGACGCATCATCGCAGAAGAAGAGATGGAAGCTTCTCGGTCAGGTGGTGAGGAGTGAAGACGGCCTGAGCGCCTCCGTGGGTCCGGAGATGGTGGACCTCTCCCATCCCCTGGCGGAAGTGAGCGGTCCGGTAAACGCGGTGACCTTCTCCACCGATGTCCTTGGGGACGTTACCGTTAAGGGTCCGGGTGCAGGAAAAGAAGCCACCGGATTCGCCGTACTGTCGGACCTTTTGGAGATTCAGCGGCGAACCGTGTGAAGCGGGAGGCCACCGGCCCGGTCGTCACACCCTTTCGAGGGCCTGCTCAATATCTTCCAGAATATCGTCGGGATCCTCGATTCCCACGGAGATTCTCACCAGGCCATCCCTCAGTCCCCGGGCGTACCTCTCCTCTCTGGGAACATCGGCGTGAGTCATGGTCGCCGGATGCGTAATCATCGTCTCAACGGCCCCGAGACTTTCGGCAAGGGAACACAGCTTGACCCCGTTCATGAGGACCTTTCCCGCTTCCAGCCCCCCCTCAAGCTCGAACGAGATCATCCCCCCAAAACCGTCCATCTGCTCTGCCGCCACACCGTGCTGGGGATGGGACGGGAGACCTGGATAGGTGACGGTCTTCACTTTGGGGTGACCGGCTAAGAATTCCGCCACCGCCTGAGCGTTGGCGGCGTGACGGGCCATCCTCAGGGAGAGGGTTTTGACACCTAACAGGGTAAGCCAGCAGTCGAAAGGACCGGGGACGGCACCGATGGTCTTCTGCACAAACTTCATCTGTTCGAAAATGTCACGGCGGTTGGTGATGATCGCTCCCCCAATGAGCTGATTGTGTCCGCTTAAGTATTTGGTGGTGCTGTGCATGACCATGTCGGCTCCAAACTCCAGCGGCCGCAGGAAGACGGGGGTGGCAAACGTGGAATCGACGCCGAACAGGAGGTTGTGCTCCCGGGCTATGGCGCTCATGGCCTTCAGGTCCGTCACCTTGAGCAACGGATTCGTAGGCGTTTCCACCCACAGCATCCGGGTGTTGGGACGGATTCCCTGTTTCACCCTCTCCGGATCGGTGGTATCGACATAGGAGAATTGGAGATCGTACCTGACAAGGATGTTGTTGAAATGACGGGAAACGCCTCCGTATACGTCGTCAGAGCAAACCACGTGATCTCCCGATTTAAGCAGTTTGAGACAGGCATCGACCGCGGCCATTCCGCTGGCAAAACAGACACCGTATTCGCCCCCCTCAATGGCTGCCAGGTTGCCCTCCAGAACTTGCCGCGTAGGATTGGCCGACCGGCTGTAGTCAAATCCCTTGTCCCTTCCCAATTCCTCCAGCACATAGGTGGCCGTCTGGTAAAGGGGCGGAAGGATGGATCCCGTGGTGGGATCGGGTTCAATCCCCGCCCGCACCACCTTGGTGTCGAACCTCATGAATGTCTCCTTTCCCTCAGGGTCTACTGTCCACAGGCTTCGGGTGTCCACGAATCCGGACAGAATTCGCTTCTCAGAGGCGATTCAATCAAGAAATCCCTCTTTTCTCATCCAGTCGTCGCTTGCAAATTTGTTCAGATAATTCCGGATGGAGTCCGGGAGGATGACCAGACACCGTTCTCCCTTTGTCAGCCGGGGGGCCACCTGGAGTGCCGCCCACACCGCCGACCCGGAGGATCCCCCCACCAGGAGACCCTCTTCGCGGATCAATCTGCGGGCCATGAGGAAGGAATCCTTGTCACTCACCTTCACATACTCATCCACCCATGAATTGTCCAGAACGTCGGGGAAAAAATCGTATCCAATTCCCTCCACACGGTAGGGGAAAACCTCGTCCCCTCCTCCCAGGATGGAACCGTAGGGATCCACCCCGACGATCAAAGCATCGGGGAGGTGTTCTTTTATCTTTTTCGCAACGCCCGTGACGGTACCGCCCGTGCCCACCCCTATGACCACCATGCTGAGATTGTCCCCCATGTCGTCAACGATCTCCTGACCGGTATGGGTGTAGTGGGCGTCCGGATTATCGGGATTGGCGTACTGGTCCAGGATGTGAGAATTGGAAATCTCCCGGTTCAGCTTCCTGGCAACGCTGATGTGGCTTTCCGGGGAGTCCCACGCCGCTTCAGTGGGCGTTCTGACGATCTCGGCCCCCAGGGCCCGAAGGATCACCTCCTTCTCCCGGCTCATCTTCTCCGGCAGGGTAACAATCATCCGGTAACCCTTTACGGCGGCAACCATCGCCATGCCGATGCCCGTGTTTCCCGACGTGGGCTCGATGAGCGTCTCCCCGGGCCTGATGCGTCCCGATTTTTCTGCCTCTTCAATCATTCTGACGGCGATTCTGTCCTTCACGGATCCCCCGGGGTTCAGGAACTCACACTTGCCGAATAGCTCGCATTCCAGCTCCGCCCCTATTCGCCCCAGTTTTACTACCGGGGTTCGCCCCACGGCGTCCAGTATGGTGTCGAAAATCATGTTTCTAATCCTCAACGATTTGGCGGGATACGGATGATACTCACACCCTTTCCTTCCTGAAGCGGCCCCTCAAAAATGTGCGGAATTAAGTTCTTAGATGGTCCGGTTTTGGCTATTTTTGTTTCCCGCAATAGCGGTTAACGGGGACCGACAGCGTGACCTGAATTAGATACGTTAAGAAACTTTGTGGAGGGAAGAAATGAAAATGTTGATAGACGGCCGTTGGGTGGATAGTGGCGAGACCATCGAGGTCCGGGATCCCATGGATGGTTCCGTTGTGGATACCGTGCCCGCCGCCGGAAGGGATGATGTGGCCAGGGCTCTCAGCTCCGCTCAGGCCGGATTCGAAGTGAGCAGGAATATGCCCGTCCACCAGAGAAGTGAAATTCTGACCAACACAGCCCGCCGGGTGGACGCCGCCCGGGACGAATTTGCCGAACTCATTGCCCGGGAGAGTTCGAAGACCATCCGGGAAGCGAGAAAGGAGGTGAGCCGGGCGGTCAAGACCCTCACGGTGTCCGCCGAGGAAGCCTCCCGCATATCCGGAGAAACCCTCCCTTTCGACAGTTTTCCCGGAGGTGAAAACCGGGAGGGCTACTATATGCGTGTTCCCGTAGGTATCATTGTGGCCATCACCCCTTTCAATGACCCTTTAAACCTGGTAGTTCACAAAGTGGGTCCGGCGATAGCGGGGGGAAACGCGGTGGTATTGAAACCCTCGACCCTCACCCCCCTGTCCGCATTGAAACTGGCGGAAGAATTTCTTCAGGGAGGTCTCCCCGGGAACGTTCTCTCCGTTGTGACGGGTTGGGGTCAGGTCATCGGGGATCCCCTGGTCACAGACCCCAGGGTCCGGATGATCTCCTTCACGGGGGGAACGGAAGCGGGACGGCAAATCGTTAGAAAAGCGGGACTGAAGAAAATCGGAATGGAACTGGGATCGAACTCTCCCGTCATCGTCATGGACGACTGTGATCTTGACAGGGCGGTGGAACTGAGCGTCTCGGGGGCCTTCTGGGCCGCCGGACAAAACTGCCTGGGT
>JBHIEY010000196.1:0-3318 GCA_046861835.1 Fidelibacterota bacterium
CCCCACCTGCGCCACTTTTCCGTTTTTCAGGAGGATCTCACCGGGCGACTGTGTCCCCGCCACCGGATCCAGTATCACGGCGTTCCGGATCAGGGCCAGACGCGGGAGGGATGACGACTCAAGTTGCCTGCCACCCATCATAACGGCTCCTTCGATCCGGTCTCCTGTTCCGCAGGTTTGTCTCCCAGAAGGAGATACAGTACCGACATTCTCACGGCGACGCCGTTCAGGACCTGATTCAGGATAATGGCGTTCTCGCTGTCGGCCACATCGCTGTCAATTTCAACTCCCCGGTTCATGGGTCCGGGATGCATGATGGTCAGCGGTCTCGCCAGCTTTTCAATTCGTTCACGCGTGATGCCAAACAGGTCCCGGTATTCCCGCACAGAGGGGAAGTAACATGCCCTCTGGCGTTCCTTCTGAATCCGGAGCACGTTGACGGCGTCGGCCCATTTCAACACCTCTTGAAGATCATAGTTCACGTCAACCCCCAGGTGGTCGATACCCACGGGCATGAGCGTAGGGGGACCGCACAAAACGACCTTCGCCCCCATCTTCTTCAACCCGATGATGTTCGAACGGGCCACCCGGCTGTGGGCGATATCGCCGATAATGGCCACCTTGAGACCTTTGATTTCCCCGAACCTTTCGCGGAGGCTCATGAGATCAAGAAGTCCCTGTGTGGGGTGTTCGTGCCCCCCATCGCCGGCGTTGATCACCACCGCCCTGACGAAGCGGGTCAAATGAACCGGCGCCCCGGCGATAGGATGGCGCATCACAATGCAATCCACCTTCATGGCCTCAAGATTCTGTGCCGTATCTTTGAAGCTTTCCCCCTTGACGATACTGCTGGTACCGGCGGAAAAGTTCACCATATCGGCCGACAACCTCTTCTGGGCCAGTTCAAAGGATATGCGGGTCCGGGTGGAGGGCTCCAGAAAGAGATTGACGACGGTTTTCCCCTGGAGGGTGGGAACTTTCTTGATGGGACGTTCCAGAACTTCCCGGAAAGTAAACGCCGTGTCAAGAATGGAGCGGATATCCTCCGTGGGAACCTGATCCAGACCCAGCAAATGCTTGTTCCTGAGGAATCCCACGGTCTAATCGTACCTTACAAGGTAGACTCCATCCCTGCCGTCCACTTCCTTCAGTCTCACCAGAACATGTTCGTTGTCCGCCGTCGGGATGTTTTTGCCCACAAAATCGCCCTTGATGGGCATTTCCCGGTGACCCCTGTCCACCAGGACGGCCACCGTGACCCGGGCAGGCCGCCCGAAGTCCATGATTTCATCCAGGGCCGCCCGGACGGTCCGGCCGGTGTACAGCACGTCATCGGCAAGAATCACCGTCAAACCGTCAAGGGAAAAGGGGATTTCCGTCCCCTTGACCTGGGGCTGAATGAGGCGCTCCCGAAAGTCGTCGCGGTAAAAGGTTACATCGAGAAAACCGAGGGGGACGGTCCGGCCGGTCAACCCTTTCAATTTCGACACGAGCCGGGAGGCGATGAACTCACCCCGGGTTCGAATTCCGATTAGCCCCACGTTTTCCACCGTCCCGTATCGCTCGACGATCTCGTGGGCCAGACGGGTGAGAATCCGGTCGATCTCCGGGGCGTCCAGGAGACGGGTTTTGCCTGCCGCCGTCATCGCCAATAGAAAAAATCCTCCCCTGAGGGGAGGATGGTCACAACACTCTGTCCTTGCCTTCTCACAGGAATGGTTTAAAGGACACTTCTTTCACCCCCAATTTACGTTCAAGGATCACGCCTTCAAATTCTTTTTCACCCGGTCCACAATCCGTACGGCCAGCGACTCCACCGGGATATCCCGCGACAGATCGAATCGAAAGTCCACCGGTTCCCGATCGAACCACTTCACCTGTTTCCGGGCGTACTGGCGGGTAGCAATTATGATGTTTTCCACCATTTCGTCGTAACGGTACCGTCCCTGCAAATAGTGAACGATTTCGCGGTATCCCAGGCTGTCCATGGGAGCCCGGTGGGGATCATATCCCCGGGCCAACAATTGCTTGACTTCGTCGATCCACCCCGACTCCAGCATGGCGTGGGTTCGCCGGGCAATCCTTTCGGTCAGATACTGCCGGCCAGCCCGGAGGTAGACGGTGAAATAGAGAAACGGTGGCGATTTCTTTTCCTGTCGACGGAAATGCTCCGTTGGCGGACGACCCGTGATCTCATAAATCTCCAGGGCTCTCAGCAGCCGCTTGTGATTGTTGGGATGAACGATCCGGGCATACTCGCGGTCGATCTCCTGAAGCCGGGAAAGAAGCACACCGGCTCCCTTCTCGGCCAGTTGACGTTGAAGGTTACGGCGAATTTCCGGGTCCGTCCGGCTCCCCTCGAACAGTCCCCGGGTGAGGGCCCGGTAGTAGAGTCCACTTCCGCCACAAACGACGGGCCAGCGCCCCCGTTTCACAATTTCTCCAGCCGTTTTCTCCACCAGCCGGGCATATTCTCCGGCGGAAACGGGTTGCCCGGGATCACGGATTCCGTAGAGATGATGGGCGATCCCCTTAAGAATCGCTTCGGTGGGCTGGGCGGTGCCGATGGGCATATCCCGGTAGATCTGGCGGGAATCGAGACTGATGATTTCGCCGTCAATCCGGGTGGCCACCTCCACCGCCACGGCCGATTTCCCTGCCGCCGTGGGGCCCACGATGACCACCACCAGGGGAGTCTGAGAATCAGGACCGCTCAAAACGCCGGTCGAGTTCGTCCAGGGTCAAATTGATAATGACGGGTCTTCCGTGGGGACAGTAGTACGGGTGCTTTGTGGCGAAGAGCCTGTCCACCAGGGTCTGCATTTCCTCCCGGGTGAGGGAATCGCCCGCTTTCACCGCCGCCCGGCAGGCAAAGGAGGCGGCCACGGCCTCCCGGTAGGAGGGAAATTCCTTCCTCTCGGACTGGTAGGCATCAATGATTTCCTTCAAGACCTCTTTTTCATTCCCCCACGCCATTTCATGAGGAACGCCTTCGATAAGAACGGTGTTCTTACCGAATTCCTTGATTTCAAACCCCATTTTCCTGAGATAGGGAAACAGGTCGACCAGCACTGAGTAGTCGTCGGAGGGAAGCTCCAGAACCTGGGGAAACAGGAGGGTCTGGGTGGCCATGGGAGTCGTTTCCATGGCTTCAAGGGCATGTTCGAACAGGACCCGTTCGTGAGCCACGTGCTGGTCGATGAGAACAAGGCCGCTCTTGATCTCCGAAACAATATATCTGTTGTGAACCTGCCACAGGTTTCCAAGATCGACACTTTCGGGTGCAGTTGGACGGGCTGCGATGGACTCCACGTATTC
>JBHIEY010000197.1:0-3307 GCA_046861835.1 Fidelibacterota bacterium
CTGGATGGATCGAATCTGGAACGGATCACCTTCTTCGACGGTTTTGACAGTTTTCCCATGTTCAGTCCCGACGGCGGAAGGCTGGTGTTTGCGTCCAACCGGAACAGCACCACACCGGAGGAGACGAACATTTTCATCGCCGACTGGGCGGACTAACTCGCCAGAATCCGGGCGAGCGTCCGGGCGTTTCCCGGGGCAAACCCTTCTGCATCGTTGTTAAAGAAAATGTAGACCGATTGGGCTCCAAGTTCTCCCATATGCCTGGCCAGGGCGGCGATTTCCCGAAGATCGTCGTCTGAATAGTTGTACCGGTACCACCCCTCCCGGCCGTGGAGTCTGATGTAAGCTGTCGGCGAGGTGACCCAATCCAGCAGGGCGCTTTTCGGCGATTCGGCGCTGCAGAAGACCGATCCCAGCCGTGTCAGACGCTCTTTTGTTTCCTGTGTGAGCCATTTCGGATCCCGGAATTCAACCGCAACTTTCCGGGGGTCGCCGAAGGCCCTGACTGCTCTCTCCAACCGGTCGGGATCGTAAGGTGTCCTGGGTGCCAGCTGCAAGAGAATGAGGCCCAACTTCTCTTGAAGCAACACAGCGGACCGCCAGAACCGCCCGATTTGATCCTCTGCGTCCTTGAGGTATTTCCGGTGGGTAATCAACCCTGGAGCCTTGAGAACGTACCGGAACCGCGCCGGTGCCTGCCGTCGCCACTTAAGGTAGGTTTCATCCTTAAAGAATCGATAGAAGGTGGCATTGACCTCCACCGTGGGGAAAATCTCAGCGTAGTGGGCGAACCACCGGTTGCCGGGTAGCTCCTCCGGGTAGAAAACCCCCTTCCAGTGGGGGTAGCTCCAGCCTGAGGTCCCCACAAGGAATTCCGCTCGTTTGTTCGCCACGGCGGTCTCTTTCCCGGGCTTCATGGCTCCGGTTCCCTCGCAGATACTATGTTACGACCGTTTCACCGTATGAGGGTAGTTCTTCCTCTCCCTGGCAGATACCGCCGGTCCCGGCTCGCTTTCAGTTCTTTGAGTTCTGGCGCTGGGGGATTAACTTCGCACGCTTTGTTTCCACGGCGGCGCCTGGAAAGAGCGCCAAAAGATAAGGGATGGAGAATGGCGAGAGTATGTGAAATCTGCGGCAAGAGGCCCTCCACGGGCAACCGGGTGAGTCACGCTCACAATCTCAGCAGGCGCCGGTGGATGCCCAATCTTCAGACGGTGAGGGCGGTGGTTGACGGATCCGAAAGGCGGATCCGTGTCTGCACTTCCTGTCTCCGCTCAGGGAGGGTGGTTAAGACTGCCTCTGGCGGATGAAGGCAGGGATGTCGAGGTCTTCATCGTTGAAAACGAGCGGTTCGCGGGGCTCCCTGACCATCTGATCCTTTTCCTGTTCTTTCTTCATCTGGTGGGCCGGGGTATTGAACCTTGCCCCCACAGAGACCGGCTCCCGTCTGCCCGGGGCTTCCTCCTGAGCTCCCCTGGCAGAGGGCTTTTCATAGTCTCTTATGGTCCCGCTGAATCCCGTCGCGATCACCGTGACCCGGATTTCATCTTTGAGGGAGGGATCGATAACGGCGCCAAAGATGATATTGGCGTCGTTCCCGGCCTCTTCAAAGATGATCGATGTGGCGTCGTCGACTTCCATAAGGGTGAGGTCATCGCCCCCGGTGATGTTCACGAGGACCCCCTGGGCGCCATTGATATTGACCTCATCAAGCAGCGGGCTTGAGATGGCCTGCTGAGCCGCCAGGACGGCTCTTTCCTCTCCCGTAGCCACACCGGTCCCCATGATGGCATCTCCCATGTTTCGCATGATCGTATCGACATCGGCAAAGTCCAGGTTGATGAGACCGTGAACATTGATCAGATCGGAGATGCCCCGGGTGGCCTGCAGGAGAATGGAATCGGCCAGGGAAAAGGCCTGGATGACCGTCGTCGACTTATCGACGATGCTGAGGAGCCTCTGGTTGGGAATAACGATGAGGGTATCGCAGCTCTTTTGCATTTCTTCAATGCCCGACTGTGCCCGGTTCATCCGTTTGGGACCCTCGAAATTGAAGGGACGGGTTACGACTCCCACCGTCAGGGCGCCCGCTTCCCTGGCCAGTTGGGCGATGATGGGCGACGCTCCCGTTCCGGTTCCTCCGCCCATGCCGGCGGTAACGAACACCATATCGGCTCCCTCGATGATGGAGGCGACCGACTCTTTTTCGGATTCCATGGCCGCCCGGCCGAGATCGGCCTTTGCCCCGGCTCCCAGACCCTTCGTCAGGTTCTTCCCGATCTGGATTTTTGTTTCCGCCCGGTTGGTGTCGAGATCCTGGGCGTCGGTGTTGATGGCAATGAATTCCACACCGTCCAGACCGGAAGCGATCATTCGATTGATGGCATTGCCTCCGGCTCCTCCCACGCCGATGACTTTGATTCTGGCTTTCTGGTCGGCCAGCGTATCGAATTCAAATAGCATAGCGCACCCTCCCTCTTATCCGTTATGAATGATGATCAAAGCACCTGTCCGTTTTCGGTTCAGAAAAAGGCACTGAACCAATCCTTTGCCTTTCTGAACAGTCCTGCGATGGGGTTTTCCCTGTCCAAACCCAGATTGAATTCATCGGCAACGGTGGCACCGTATTGAATCAGTCCAATGGCCGAAGAGTAGATGGGACTGGCGGCCACGTCCACCACTCCGCTCAACCCCCTGGGTATACCAATCTTCACAGGGCCTTCGAGAATTTCTTCCGCCAGGCTGGCAACGTTCTTGAGCAATGCGCCGCCTCCCGTGAGCACCGCGCCGAAGGTTACCGGATTCTCCACGTTCGCCCGGGAGATTTCCCGTTTGGTCATCTGAAGGATTTCCACCATCCGGGCTTCCACGTACCGGGAGACTTCGTGCTCCGACACGTGCCGGGTGATTTCGGTGGGCCGGTGCGTCAGTTCGATCTCCAAATCGGTGGATGCCATGTCGGCCCTGGCGGAACCGTACTTAATCTTGATTTCCTCCGCTTCGGCGATGGAGATCTGGAGCATCTTGGCCAGATCGTTGGTGACATTGTTCCCCCCCAGACCGATCACGGCACTGTGGCGAACGGCGCCGTCGTGGAACACGGCAACGTCCGTCGTTCCGCCTCCCACGTCCACGAGGGCGATCCCCAGTTCCTTTTCATGAGATTCCAGCGTGGCCAGGGCGGCCGCCAGGGGCTGGAAGATGAGCCCGATCACAGAAATTCCCGCTTCCTCTACGCACTTGGTGATGTTCTTGGCGGCGGACACCGCCCCGGTTACAAGATGCACCCGGGCCTCAAGGCGACGTC
>JBHIEY010000198.1:0-3260 GCA_046861835.1 Fidelibacterota bacterium
GAGGGTTTCTTCCAGGAATTTTTTCCGGTAACCCGTGAGCGATTGGCCCTCCTGTGTCCGGGAATAGACCAGGACGGCATTGTAGAGATCCTCATTGGCGGCGAGATCATTCAGGAATCTCTCAAACCGGATGCTGGCGGAATCCCCCTCGAGGCGTATCGCTGCGGACGGATGGGTGGATCCCATCAGATAAGCGGGACTCCATGTTTTCTCGATCACGTTTCGAATATCGTCAAGCCTGACCATGGTGTTTTCGAAGGTTCTGCCGTCGCTTCCGGCGGCAATGATTTCATCGAGAATCGACCGGGCCCCGGCAAGGGCACGGCCGGTGGCTTCCGTGATGTCACCCTCCCGCAAATCCCCAAACCGGATCGGTTCGTTGAACCCGTAAAGCAAAGGATTGTGCCGGGGTGCGGGCTGGGGAGGGGCCCCTTTTTCCGCTACGCCCACAGGGGCGCAGGAATGGACGAATATCCAGACGAGAGCTATCCAAAGGTTGGCCAGCAGTTTCATGTTTGCTCCCTTCATTTTTCCCCCGGATCCGACAGCTCCAGAGGCTTCCCGTCAATATCCTGAGGAACCGCAATACCCAAAAGGCGGGCAACCGTCGGGGCCACATCCACCGTCCGGATTGTATCGCCAATGACCACGGGTTCCAATCCAGGACCCGAGAATACGACCGGAACCTGTCGATCGTACGCGTGAGGCGACCCGTGACCTGTACCGACAGGGTCGCGCCACACATAGTTCTCCTTGAAGGTGATGAAAAGATCGCCACTCAAGACCGGGTGGAATTGATGACGCCACAATTCTCCCACAGGATCGAGGCGGGAGTCGCCCATCAGGTCCAGACGGGAAGTGACCTCAAGGACCCCTGGGTGCTCCCGGAGAAAACCGGTCACCACCCGGTCCATCTTCTCCCGGGAAATCCCTTTGTTCTTGAGCGTCTTCATATCATAGGTGATGACTCCGTTGGAATAGTTCTCAATATATCTGCCCGGACCCCATTCCTCCTCGAGATGATCCTTCAAACGGTCGAGAGCCTCGTTCATCCGCCGGCGGAGACGCCCCGATTCCATCCCCAACCGTTCCGCATACTCCGGCATCATGGCCACACCGTGATCGGAGCTCAACACCACCAGTACCTTCTCCATACCGATCGTTTGATCAAGATGGTCAAATAGATCTCCCAGGAAGCGATCCAGGCGGAGGAACATGTCCATAACTTCCTGGCTGAACGGTCCGTAACGATGACCCACCCCATCGGCCACAGAGAGGGAAATCGCCAGAAGATCGGGAACGGCATCCTTTCCCAGAGGCTCGTGGTCGAGAATCACGCGGGCCAGGTCCAGGGTCAAAGCGTCCAGCCATGGGGATTCCCAGAGGGCCCAAAAATGAATGGGATCCTCCCCCGCCGCCTCAGGGAAAAAATGGGGAAAAACGGCGTTTTTGTCCACCCTTTCCCCCGACGCCTCCGGAGAAAAGTCGTCCTCCCTGGAATTTCGAATGTAGACGCTGTCATCGTCCAGAAGGCGTGTCCAGGTTAGTCCGACGTAGCGTTCGATAGGCCGCGAGGCCCGGAAGGTCTGCATCCACTCCGGGTACCGGTCCGTATAGTAATCCGATGTCACATACTCTCCCGTGTTGGAATCGAGCCAGTAAACGCCGTCGGGATGGCGTCCGCCCAGGAGAACGGCACCTCTGTCCTTGGAGGAAACCGCAAATACCTTCGAAGACGAATCGCGGGCTTTCATCCAGTCTCCCAGGGCCGTAAAGGGGATTCCGCGGTAAGACACGGGCCGGCTCCTCCCGCTCAGAACCCGGGCCTGGTCATCGGCCACGCAGTAGACCATGTCCCCCTTCTCCCTGTTGTACCAGTCGTTGGCAATAACTCCACCGCGGCCGGGATAGACCCCGGTGGCCAGAACAAAATGACCCGGCGCGGTGGCCGTATAGGCGTGATCATGAAACGCATGGGTGAACCGTACCCCGTGATCGAGAAGGTACCGGAACCCCCCGCGGAAAAAAGGGTCAAAGCGGTCCAGATAGTCGTCGCGCATCTGGTCGACCACAATGTAGACAACGAGCCGGGGAACCGGTTTCTTCCCGGGCAGGAGTGCCAGAAAGAGGAACAGCAGGCCCGCAGGAATCAGGAGAAAACTTGAGATGCGCTTCATGCCAGGACGTCCTGAAGAGAGGGGAATTTACGCGAGTTCATCAGAAGATTAAACTTCAAACGGTGCCGGAAACCGGGGGGACTATACCCGGATTCTTTCCGCAATCTCCCGGGACCTGGCCACCACTTCCTCCACATCGACACCCGCAAACTCACCGCCCGTCAACACCCTTTCGCCGTCAACGAAAACCGTGTCGACGTCGTCCGGCCTCAAGCTGTAGACGAGATGGGAAAAAGGGTCCGCCGGAGGGGACGCGTGAATCCGGTTGTTCCGAACGAGAACAATGTCGGCGTCAAATCCTTCCTCAATTTGACCCAAACGGTGGGCCATTCCCACGGCCCTGGCACCGTTGCGCGTCGCCAGCTCCAGAGCCATGCGGGCGGGAAGAGCGGTGGGATCGCCGCGACCGATCTTCTGCAGGAGGGAAGCCATCCGCATTTCGGTGAGCACGGCCAAGTTGTTGTTGCTGGCTGCGCTGTCAGTGCCCAGGGCCACATTGACTCCCGCCCGGAGAAGATCCTCAACCAGCATGATGCCCGAGGCCAGTTTCATGTTGGAGGAGGGATTATGAACGGCTGACACGTTCCGTGAGGCAAGAATCTCCATGTCTCCGGGGGAGACGTGAATGCAGTGGGCGGCGATGGTGGGCCGGGTGAAGAGACCGGTACCATCCACCACCTGAACCGGAGATTTTCCCCCATACGATTTCCTGCATGATTCGACTTCTTCAGCCGTTTCCGAAAGATGAATATGGATCCCAGTCTCTAACTCCGAGGCGAGTGATGCCACTCTTTCAAGGTATGCGGGAGGACAGGTATACAGGGCGTGGGGACCAAAAAAGAAACGGATGCGGTTCAACCCGGTTTCCACCCATTTCTTCACCACCTCCTCGGCCTGTTTCAGCTGATCTTCCGCATCGGGCCGGGTGGCGATGAGAACACCCGAAAGAAGGGCCCGTATTCCCACATCCCTGCACGCCCTCGCCGCCTGGTCACTGTGCCAGTACATGTCGTTAAAGCAGGTCACTCCCCCTCTGATCATTTCCAGTGCCGCCAGTTTCGTTCCCCAGTAAACGTCCTCCGA
>JBHIEY010000199.1:0-3215 GCA_046861835.1 Fidelibacterota bacterium
TCTTTCCCCATCGTGTTCAACAGAAGCCGGGCGGAAACTCCTTCCCCCGGGTTCACCAGTTCCACGGCGTCAATTCCGGCCCCCTTGAAGCCCGCCAGGAGCTCTTCGGTGATTTCCGTTCTCGCCTCTCCGATAATCTCCCCCGTTTCCACGTTGACCACATCATCCACCAACACCTGCCCAAGGGCCTCCTTCTGGGACTTCCCCTTGAGGGTAACGGTCTTGAGGAGTCCAAAGGCCCGGAAAATGTCGACGTCGGTGGAGAATCCCAGGGCTCTTAGAAGGGTGGTAACGGGAAATTTCCTGCGCCTGTCAATGATGACGTACAGACAGTCCTGAATATCGGTGGTGAAGTCTATCCAGGAGCCCCGGAACGGAATAACACGGGCCTGATAGAGCTTGGTCCCGTTGGGATGGGTATGTTCGTCAAAGAAAACCCCCGGCGATCTCTGGAGCTGACTCACGATCACCCGCTCGGCGCCGTTGATGATGAACGTCCCCCGCTTCGTCATAAAGGGAATGTTTCCGAAGTAGACGTCCTGCTCGATGCTGTGGGCATACTTGGACCGGTCGTACTCATCCGTAATATGAAGAACAAGCTTCACTTTCAGCGGTACGGAGTAGGTGACTCCCCGCTCCAGACACTCTTCCGGAGTGTACTTGGGCAGTCCGAAATAGTACCCCCTGTATTCCAGAACGTAGTTCCGGTGGGTGTCCTCAATGGGGAAGGCATTCCGGAACACCTCCTCAAGGCCGAAAGGTTCCCGCTCCCCCTCCACCTCATCCCTCTGAAGAAAGTATTTCTCGAAGGACTTGAGCTGGACATCCAGGAGATTGGGCATGTCCATGATCCGGGACAGCCGGGAAAACGACTGTCTTTTCACCCACTGGTTGGATTGGCTGGACAAATCAACGTCCTCCTTTTCTTATCCTGTGGACAATCCTACTTGAGCTCCACGGAGGCGCCCGCTTCTTCGAGCTTTTTCTTCATCTCTTCTGCTTCCTCCTTCGGCACCCCCTCGCGCACCGGTTTGGGGGTGCTGTCGACGAGTTCCTTCGCCTCCTTGAGACCGAGTTCGGTAAGGGTCCGCACCACCTTGATCACCTGGATTTTCTTCTCTCCCGCCGCCGTGAGCACCACGTCGTAGGTCCCCTTCTCTTCCGCGACGGCCTGTTCTGCCGCCGGGGGGGCCGTTCCTGCCGGCGCCACAGGGGCGGCTGCCGTTACTTTGAACTTTTCCTCTATCTCCTCGATCAACTCGGATATCTCCAGCATGTTGGCCTTCTCCAAGTACTCGATCACATCGCTGCGGCTAATCTTCGCCATTCTCCATCACCTCCTATGGTCTAAGACCCTTTGGATTCCTTGATCTGATGCAGCGCGCTGACAAGACCGACCATGGCCCCTTTCAGCACCCGCGTCAACTGAGTCATGGGGGCGGACAACCGCCCCAAGAGTCGGGTCAATATCTCGCCCCGGCCCGGAAGAGCCGCGATCCGGTTGAACACACCCCTGTCCATCACCTCACCTTCAAAAATGAGGGCCTTCAACTCCGGAAGATCATGGGACGCCTGAAACTCCTTCAAAACTCTTGCCGGGGAAACGGGATCGTCGTAACTGAAGGCGATAGCGGTGGGGCCCCGGAAAACCTCATCCAGCCCATCATATCCCGCCTTCTCGGCGGAACGCCGGGCCAGGGTGTTCTTCACCACCTCGAATTCCACGCCGTCACGGAAAAAGCGCCGGCGGAGTTCCGTGATCTCCCCCACGTTCAGACCCAGGTACCGGGTGAAATAGATTCCCCTGGCCTGCCGCATCTTCTCTGCGATCCTGTCGACGGTTTCTCCCTTTGCAGGATTGGGCATGATTCCCTCTACCCCAGTGATCCTCTGTCAACCTTAATACCGGGACTCATGGCGGAAGCAATGGTCACCTTCTTCACATACGTCCCCTTCACGGAAGGGGGTTTCACCCGGAAGAGGGTGGAGACCACCGATTTCAAATTCTCCGCAAGCTGGTGATCCTCAAACGATTTCTTCCCGATGGGAACATGAACTATCCCGCGACGGTCCACCCGGAGTTCCACCCGCCCCGCCTTGATTTCCTTGACCGTCTTCTGGACGTCTTGGGTGACCGTTCCACTCTTTGGATTGGGCATGAGGCCTTTGGGACCCAGGATTCTTCCGAGCTTTCCCAGCTTGGGCATCATGTCGGGCGTGGCCACCACCACATCGACCTCGTCCCACCCCTTTGCCAGCTTTTCGATAAGGTCATCGTCACCCACGTAGTCGGCACCTGCCTCCCTGCCATCCGCTGCGGCCTGACCCTTGGCCAGAACCAGAACCCGGACCTCCTGGCCAGTACCAAAGGGGAGGGACGTCACCGTTCTCACGTTCTGATCGGCATGCCGGGGGTCAACCCCCAGGTTTACCGCCAATTCTATCGTCTCATCAAAACGGGCGGTAGCCGCCTGTTTCACCAGAGCCACGGCATCGGCCAGCGAATACTCCTTCTTGCGGTCAATCCGCCCGAGAGCCTCGCGGTATCGTTTGCCCCGCTTCACCGGTTCTCCTGTTCCACGTCAATGCCCATGCTCCGGGCCGTTCCCCGGATCATTTCCACGGCCTTCTCCACCGTGTTCGCGTTCAAATCGGGCATCTTGATTTCAGCGATTCGCCGCAAATCTTGCTCCCGGACCGTCCCCACTTTCTCCCGGTTCGGCTCCCCGGACCCCCTGTCGATCTTTGCCGCCTGCTTGAGCAACACGGCGGCGGGAGGGGTCTTCGTGACAAAAGTGAAGGAGCGGTCATCATAGACCGTAATGACCACTGGCACCACCGTCCCCATGTCCGTCTTGGTGGCCTCGTTGAAGGCCTTGCAAAAATCCATGATGTTCACACCGTGCTGCCCCAGGGCGGGACCTACCGGGGGGGCAGGATTGGCCTGACCTCCCCGGATCTGCAATTTGATCTGTGTCAGGACTTTCTTTGCCATGGCCGGAGCCTACTTCTCGTGTTCCACCTGAAGAAAATCGAGTTCAACGGGGGTGGGACGTCCGAAAATGGAAACCGTCACCTTCACCTTCTGTTTCTCTTCATTCACTCCCTGAACGAAACCGGTGAAATCGATGAACGGCCCGTCGGTGATCTTCACCGCATCCCCCACCCTGAACCGCGTGGCCAGGACCTCCCGGCCGTCCTTGGTTTCCACCTCT
>JBHIEY010000055.1:0-11548 GCA_046861835.1 Fidelibacterota bacterium
GATGCCCGGGATCTTCTTCAACAAGCCCAGGACTGGATGGACAAGGGGGAACTGGATTCTGCGGAGACCCGGGTGGCGATGGCCATCGAAACCAATCCCACGCTGGCCGACGGCTACTATCTCATGGCCCGGTTGTACCTGCGTCGGTACGATCTCGACAAGGCGCGGGAATACCTTCTTACGTCCATCGACATGGAGGGGCATAACCAGGAATACCGGGACACGTTCGAACGTGTCAACACCATTGCTTCCCTGATGGCGGGTGCCAAGAGAAGCCTGGAGGGGGGAGATCCGTACATCGCCATTGGCAAGTACGAAACCGTCATGGAGCAGTATCCTGAAGTGTCGGCGCTGGCCCTCTATCACATGGGGCTGGCCAGCATGCGCGCCGACGAAATCGGCGAGGCGGCCGGCTATTTCAAGCGGGCAGTCACCATGGATCCCCTTTACGAAAAACCGGCAAGGGCCCTTAAGGGGATAGCGGACAAACTTTTCAATGAAGGCAACCAGAACCTCCTGCGCGGAAACTACGAGGGAGCTACGGCCAGCTATGAACAGGTACTGGAGCTTTCTCCTACCTATTACCGTGCCTATTACCAGCTTGGCGTTGTGCGCACCAGGCTGGGGGAGTTTGACAGGGCCCTTGAGTTGTACAAGAAGACGGTAGAGGTGGAACCTGCCTTTGCCAAAGGGTGGTTCGCCCTGGCCCTTGCCCATCAGAGGAAGGGCGATCTGGATAGCGCCCTCGATGCCCTGGACAGGGCCATTTCTGTCGATCCCGGTTATGCCAAAGCCTACGCCCAAAAGGGTGTGATTTACGTGAAACAGGGCGACTATCAGGCGGCCGAACGAGCCTACAACCAGGCCATCCAGGCCGATCCTACCTACGTCCGGCCGTATGAAGACCTGGGAAAGATTTTCGTAAGGCAGGAGAAGTTCGCCGAGGCCGTTCAGACTCTCACCACGGCCACCGCCCTCGATGCGTCGTCCGAAACGGCCTGGTATATGCTCGCCCAGTCCTACAACGCCCTGGGCCAGTGCGAATCGGCCAAGGAAGCGGCCCATTCCGCCCTGGATGTGAAGGACACCTACGCCCCCGCCTGGTTTGAACTGGGGAGGGCGGAAGTCTGTCTGGGGAATAAAACCGCCGCTCTGAACGCTTTCGAAAAGGCCCGAAGGGACCGGTCATGGCGTAAAGCTGCGGAGTATGAGATAGACAGGATCAAACACCCTGAGAAATACAGAAGTTCGTAGCCGCGGCGCCGGGACCGGGTACCGGCCATGATCCGGGCTGTCATTTTCGATCTGGACAACACCCTCCTTGACTTTATCAAGATGAAGGAAAACGCCATCTCGGCGGCCGTCGATTCCATGATTGAAGCCGGCCTGGAGATAGACCCGAAACGGGCATACGACGAAATCATGCATTTGTATAAGACAAAAGGGTGGGAGAATCAGGAGGTATTCAACGATTTTCTCAAGAAATGGGCAGGGAGGGTGGACTACAAGTATCTGGCGGCGGGGATCGTGGCCTACCGGAGGGCCCGGGAAGCCTCACTTATGCTCTACCCCAACGTGCAGCGAACCCTCATCGCCCTGGCCAAAATGGGGATAAAGCTGGCGGTGGTATCCGACGCCCCCAGCCGGGAAGCGTGGCTGAGGATTTTTTATCTAAACCTCCACCACCTGTTTGATCTCGTCCTCACTTTCGATGATATCGGTTCCCGGAAACCGTCGCCCCGGGGATTCGAAATGGTATTGAAGAAACTCAACCTTGACGCCGGCGAAGTGCTCATGGTGGGTGACTGGCCGGAGAGGGATATGGTGGGAGCCTCCAAACTTGGAATCCGGACCATCTACGCCCGGTACGGGGACACGTCCCGGACCGAACCTTCCGGAGCCGACTGGGACGTCGATAACATCTATGAGATCGTGGGCATTGTCAGGTCCCTGAACGAAGCCGATGATTCATAGATACTCTGTTGGGACCGATATCGTTGAGGTCCACCGCCTGCGGGCCATGAGTGAAACCCACGGGAACCGTTTTTACCGGCGCCTGTTTACAGAGGAAGAAGTGAACTGGTGCCGGACCCGGAGGAATCCTTATGTCCATCTGGCCGGAAAATTCGCGGCCAAGGAGGCGGTCAAGAAAGCCCTTGCCGCCCTCGGGGAAACGGGCACCGTTCCCTTCTCGAGTGTCGAAGTTGTCCGGAGAGACCACTCTTCCCCCGAAGTGAAGATTCGCTGCAACCTTAAGGGGACCTATCGTTTCCAGGTCTCCATTTCCCATACGTCACACCTGGCCACCGCCGTGGTTCTGGCGGAACGGACTTGAGAATCCTTTCGTCTGAAGAGGCCCGGCGCGTCGACGCCCACACCATGAAGAACCTGGGTATCCCCGGGGAGACTCTCATGGCGCGGGCGGGACTGGCGGTAGCGGAGAAGGCGAAAAAAATGCTTCTGGCCATGGGGGGAAACCGGGTCGCAATTGTCTGCGGCAAGGGAAATAATGGGGGAGACGGGTTTTCAGCCGCCGTTCGATTGAAACAGTTCGGCGTCGAGACCGCCCTTTACTCGACCGTGGCCCCCGGGGTGATTTCGGGGGAAGCCGGCGTGTTTCACCGCCGATGCCTGGACCTCGGTTTTGACGTCGTATACGAGGCCGACCCCGGAAACCTGGATCTTTCGAACCACGATCTCATTGTTGACGGTCTCCTGGGGACCGGAATCAAGGGGGAGGTGAAAGGGAAGGCCCTCCCCTGGATCCGGCGGGTGAACGAATCGGAACGACCCGTGCTTTCCGTGGACATTCCCTCCGGCGTCAGTGCCGACAGCGGACAGGTCCTGGGAACGGCCGTGAGAGCCGGAGCCACGGTGACTATGGGATACCTGAAACAGGGTCTCGTCATGCAGCCGGGGGCCGATCTTGCCGGGGAGCTTGAGGTAGCCGATATCGGATATCCCGACGAAGCCTTTGACATTCTGGATTACGAAAAAGCGACATTTGATGAGACCGTGGCGGCGCTCCACCTCAAGAAACCTCCGGCGGATACGTACAAGCACCGCCAGGGTAAGGTCCTGGTGATATCGGGATCCAAAGGGTATACGGGGGCCCTTTGTATGGTGGCGGAAGGGGCGCTGCGGTCGGGGGCGGGACTCGTAATCGCCGCCGTTCCCGAATCCCTTAACGCCATTGTGGAGACGAAACTGACGGAAGTGATAACGGCACCCCTCTCCGATGGCGGAAAGGGGTTCCTCTCCCCGGAGTCCCTGGAACCCCTGAAACGGCACCTCGACTGGTGCCACACGGTGGCTATCGGGCCCGGCCTCGGAACGGGGCCGGAGCAGATGGATTTCGTTACCGGATTCTTCGAAATATTCTCCAAGCCTCTGGTCATCGACGCCGACGCCCTCCGGGTATTTCATGATAATCCCGGCCTTTTCAAGACCCTCCGTAGCAATGCCGTTTTGACCCCGCATCACGGCGAAGCATCACGCCTTTTCGGTGTGGAAAAGGGGACCATTCGGGAAGACCCTTTCCGGTTTGTCCACGAAGCGGTCCGGAGAACGCGATCTGTGTTTGTTCTCAAGGGGGCCCCCACCCTCATAGGGGACGGAGAGAAAGTGGTGGCCAACACGACGGGGCATCAGGGTCTGGCAACCGGGGGCAGCGGCGACGTGTTGACCGGTATGATTGCAGGATTCCTGGCCCAGGGAATGCCCCCTTTTGTGGCGGCTCAGGTGGCCGTTTTCATCCACGGAAAAACGGCCGATAGTCTCCGGGAGTCCTACGGCTACCGGGGCCTGGTGGCGGGGGACCTGTTGAGAAGGCTTCCTTCCGTCATTTCCTCCTATGAACACGCGTAGATACCGCACCGTCACCGCAGGCTACGCTCTGGTGATCCTGGCCGTCTCCGCCATTCCGGGACAGACCCTCCACGGTCTGGTTTTCGGCTGGGACAAAGCGTTCCATTTTATGGAATATGCTCTTCTCGGGGGACTGCTGGTCAAGTCGTTGTCCCGCCTCGATGCGGGACGGGTTCTCGCCACGGGCTTTGCAGGCATGATTTTCGGCGCCGTGGACGAGTCGTGGCAGGGCATGGTCTCCCAGCGGAACGCCTCTTTTTACGACTGGGTGGCCGATGCGGCCGGCATCGTTATGGGGATCGTCCTGGTTGTTCTGTTTGCCGCCCGTGCCCGTTCGACGGAGGCTTCCCGGGAGGAATCAGGGGTGAAGGAACAGTGATGAAGTCATGGACAAGATTGTTGTCATAGGAGGAAACCCCCTTTCGGGGAGCGTCTCCGTCGGCGGGGCAAAAAACGCCGTTCTGCCTGCGATGGCAGCCACCCTCTTGTGTCCGGGGGTCTACACGATAAGGCGCGTTCCCGATCTAAGGGATACCCGGACCATGGCGAAACTGCTGGAGATCATCGGTGCCACCGTTTCCCACGGGAAGAACGAGATGGTCATTGACACGACGGCCTGCGATACCCCCGAAGCCCCTTACGATCTCGTCAAGACCATGAGGGCGTCGTTCTACGTTCTGGGGCCGCTCCTGTCCAGATTCGGCCATGCGAAAGTCTCCCTTCCGGGGGGATGTGCCTGGGGTCCACGTCCCGTGAATTTTCATGTAGCGGCCATGGAGGCCCTGGGTGCCGAGACAGCTCTGGAAGGGGGCTACGTGATTGCCAGGGGAAGACGGCTAACAGGCACGGACATTGCTTTTGATGTTCCTTCCGTCGGTGCGACAGGCAATACCGTCATGGCCGCCGTCATGGCCCGGGGAACCACCGTCATTCGGAACGCCGCCCGGGAACCGGAAATCGTTTCCCTGTGTGACTTTCTCCGTCGTATGGGTGCCGCCATTTCCGGCGCGGGAACGGACACGCTTACGATTGAAGGGGTAAGGGATCTGAAGCCTGCCAATTTTGAGGTCATTCCCGACAGAATTGAGGCGGCCACATTTCTCATCGCGGGTGCCCTGGCGGGGGAACGGATCACGGTGGAAAAGGTGGATCCCGGTATCCTCACCGCCGTTCTCGTGAAACTGCAGGGGGCAGGGGCCGTGGTAACGGAATCGAACGATTCCGTGTCCGTCTCGGGGGCGGAAAGGCTCCGCCCGGTGAGCATCCGTACGGCGGTCTATCCGGGATTCCCCACGGACGTTCAGGCCCAGTGGACTGCCCTCATGGCGGTGGCCGAGGGGACGTCAACCATCACCGACACCATCTATCATGACCGCTTCACCCATGTGGCCGAGCTCATGAGACTCGGGGCGGACATCCGCATGAGCGGGAACACCGCCATTGTCACGGGTCAGAAAGAACTGCGGGGGGCCGCCGTCATGTCCACCGATATCCGGGCCAGCGCCTCCCTCATTCTGGCGGGCCTGGTGGCCAGAGGACGGACGGACATATCCCGGGTCTACCACATTGACCGGGGATACGAAAAGATCGAAGAGAAGTTCAAGGGCCTGGGAGCGGAAATCTGGCGGGAAGCCGAATAGGGTCCGGTACCCGGAGTCCCTCCCTTACTGGCCTATTTGTTTCAGGATCTGTAGAATCTGATCGGCGGCCACTTCCGGGGGCGTTCCGTCAGTGGCGAGCCTCAGGTCTGCCTGTTCGTAGTACTTCCGGAAGTCCTGCATCATGTCCCGAACCGTCTTTCCAACGTCCCCTTCGGATACGGCGGGACGGTCCATCTTTTCCACGCGCCGGATCAGGTCCTTCAAGGAGACGTCAATCCAGATAATGATTCCCGTCCTTTTCATGGTCTGCAGCTTCTTTTCGTCTATAACGGACCCCGAATTGCAGGCAAACACCTGGTGTTCCCCCTGGGACAATTCCTGAAGCATGGTCGCCTCCATATTCCGGAAGGATTCTTCACCGAAGGTATCAAAGATCTCCTTCAGGCTCCGGCCGTAAACGGCCTCCATGGTCTCGTTGACATCCACGAAAGCCCACTCAAGCTTGTTGGCAAGAATCTTACCCACGGTGGTCTTGCCCGCCCCCGTCATGCCGATGAGGTAAATGTTGCGGATGATCTTTTTCATCGTTCCTTCCGGTGCTCCTCGGTAAGTATACCATAGTTTCCGTTTGAAAACAATATGCGGGGGGATAAATTGCCTCCGGAGTATGGCGCCGTACGGTTTCCGGAGGGGTGGCCGAGCTGGCTGAAGGCGCTCGCCTGCTAAGCGAGTTTTCGGAGAATATCCGGAACGAGGGTTCGAATCCCTCCCCCTCCGCTCATCTGAAGTTGGCAGATTATGGCCTACTCTTGACTGCCCAGTGCCAACTGAAAAGGAGGCGTGGCAGAGCGGCTGAATGCACCGGTCTTGAAAACCGGCTTCCGATGATTCGGAACGTAGGTTCGAATCCTACCGCCTCCGCGGGTTTCGTGATGCGTAAGCTGATAGCCGACCGCTGACCGCTGACCGCGTGAATCGCCGTGCCGCGTTTGCGATGATCAGGTCAAACAAATCGACAGTCTAACGCGGAAACGTGATGGGTACAGTTCCCCGCGTACGATTTGCCCCCAGTCCCACAGGGGAGCTTCACCTGGGTGGAGCAAGAACGGCCCTGTTCAACGCCCTGTTCGCCCGCCAGACGGGGGGAAAATTCTTTCTGAGAATCGAAGACACCGACGTGAAACGGTCCCGCCGGGAGCATGTGGATCAGATCCGGGAATCGCTGGAATGGCTCGGACTCGACTGGGACAGACCCACCGTCTTCCAGTCTGAACGAAAGGAGAGGCACGGCGAAGCCGTCAAGACTCTCCTGCGGAGCGGCAAGGCCTACCGCTGCTTCTGCACGGTGGAGGATATTAACCGGGCCCGGGAAGCCGCGAGAAAAGAGAGAAGGCCATACAGGTATCCGGGAACGTGCCGGAATCTCACCGGGGAGGACATCCGCGGAAAACTCAACCGGGCAGAGCCTTTTTGTGTCCGTCTGCGCATCCCCCGGGGAAACGTAACGTTCCATGACGCCGTCTACGGCGACATTGAGGTGTCAAACCGCGAAATCGACGACTTCATCATCCAGAGGACCGACGGGACGAGCACCTACAATCTCACGGTCGTCGTGGACGACCTGGATATGGGAATTACCACCGTCATCCGGGGGGAAGATCATCTGACAAACACACCGAAACAGATTCTCGTTTACCGGGCCCTTGGGGAGGAACCGCCCCATTTCGCCCACCTCCCCATGATTCTGGCGCCCGACGGACATCGGCTGAGCAAGAGGCACGGAGCCAGGGGAGTTCTCGAGTATCGCGACCTGGGTTATCTTCCCCAATCTCTGGTCAACTATCTCGCCCTTCTGGGGTGGTCCCCCGGTGACGACAGAGAAGTGTTCACGTGGGATGAACTGGTCACCGAATTCAGCCTGGAGAGAATCCAGAAAACGGGGGCCATTTTCGATGAGAAAAAGCTTCAATGGGTTTCCGGACAGCACATGTCCATGACATCGTCCCGGGCCCTGTTGAAGGCCGTGAGGGAAACCGTCCCGGGGTGGAGAGGCGAGGCGAACGAAAGATACGTGATTGAGGTGATCGAACTTCTGAAGTCGCGGGTAAAGACGGTGCGGGAGCTGGATGAATTCTCCGGATATTTCTTTGAGGATCCCCGTACCTTTGACCGGAGGGCCGTCACCCGGAGGTGGCCATCGTCCGAGGTCAATGATCTTCTCCGGAAGTATCTCTCCGGGGTCGAGCAACTCGAAACGTGGGATGTGCCCTCCCTCGAGGCCCACCTCAGAAAGTGTGCGGAAGAATTTGAGGTTCCCACGGGATTGTTGATCCACCCCGTGAGAATCGCCGTTACGGGTACCGGGGTCGGACCCCCTCTTTTCGACCTCATGGCACTCCTGGGGAAGGAGGCAGTGTTGCGGAGAATAAAATTTGCGATTGAAAATTTACCGTCGGGCGCATACATTGCTCCGTAGCAGCCTGTGCGGAAAGTGATTATGGGACCCCTTGCCCGAAGTGTTCTGACCCTTTTCTTCCTTTCGAGTGTGAATCTCCCTGCCGGGACTCCGGCCCCGGCACCCAAGTGGCTGAACTTGTACGTCCTCGATTTCGACAATCTCCGGTCCGATCCGTCTGTCGCCTGGTTGGGCCAGGGTCTCGCCGATATGCTAAGGCAGCGGTTTGGAGAACTGGATGGCGTCAGGACGCTGGGAAGGGAGGATCTGGAAAGAATCCTTCAGGACAGAACCGGCCTCCTGAGGCAGCCGGCCGGAACCAGGAATGTTCTGGTGATGGGCACGTTCGTCCGGGACCTGGATCGCGTCACGGCCAACGTTCAGTTGATCGATATTGCCACATGGGAGGAAATGGGAAGAACATCATCGGCGGGGTCGGTCAATCAGATAACCGGACTGACGGAGGAACTATTCTCAGGGATTCGCCAGGCCATACAGAAGGAAATTCCACCGCAGGAGGGGGTCGCCGCCCTGCCCGGAAGGGTTCCGACGGCCGAACCGCCCGAATATGCGAGGCAGGTTCAGGATATCAACGTTTCCATGTCGTCCGCTCTGGAGGATCTGGAAGAGGCCATGGACCTGGCCATCGGCGCCCGGCAGAAAGGGGAAGAAACGGTCGAATCCCACGGCCGCTATACCCGGGATTTCAGCTTTGATCCCTCCGGAGCTTCGGACGAGATGCCGCGAAAGGACCTCGATGCCCTGGAAACCATCCTGTCCATCATTTCCCGGAACCCCTACAAGGTGACCATCGGAAAGCCCGGGATTGAGGTGCCCGACCGTAAGGAAACCGATGTCATTCTCTCCATTCCCGTCGTCTATTCCCTTCGCGAGAATCTTATCCGGGACCTCTTGTCCACCCTGCCGTTTACAGGGATTCGTGAAGACGGCAGCCTGACCACTCTCGAGTTCTCCAGAAAGAAATTCCCCATATCGTCCCGGTTGAGCGACGATATCAGCCGGGGAGCGTTCAGGGTGATCCCTGTCATTCAGGTGCTGGACAGAGGCAATGTTCCCAGAACCGTGGTGGTGGACACCCCCGATCCCTACTGGCACAGGCAAACATCGTCAAATGTCATCTTGAAGACAGAACACATATTCTCCCCACTGGTAGCTTTTTCCGTGAGCGGCTGGTCCTTGCAGGTAACCATGGAATCGGTGGATATCGAAGCCACATACAAGGTTTCCGTTCCGCGGGACGATCTTCAGGATTATTCCCGGGTGCAGCTGGAGTTCGTGCCGGAACCCGAGCTGTCCGATTTCCTGTCGGCTATCCTGTGAAGACCACGGCAGCTTTCCTCCTTTTGTTCTCCCTCCTGGCGAAGTCACAAACCGACCAGGTACCGTTTGTCCAGGTCCGACTGATCGACGGCACCCGGACGACAGTTCACGAACTGCTGAAGGAGGGACCGCTGCTGGTCGATTTTTGGGCCCTCTGGTGCGCTCCCTGCCTCAAGGCCATGCCCCATCTCGACAGTTACCACAGAAAATTTTCGGAACGGGGCTTCAATGTCCTGGCGATAAACCTGGATACCCAGCGTAGCCTTTCAAAAGTGAGAAGCTATATCCGGTCGCAGGGGTACGGTTTTCTGGTGGCCGTGGATCCGGCCCAGGAAAGTTTTCAACAGCTCAACGGCAGTTCCCTCCCTTACACTCTTCTCATCGATTCCTCCGGGAAGATTGTGCAGAGACGCATGGGCTACGTGCCCGGAGATGAACGGGCCATCCAGGAACAGATTGTCGACCTGCTGGCAGGGAAGAGTGACGAATCCCCATCAGCAAGCCAGTAGCCCCTTCCTTGCGCTTTCTTCTTGTCGTCCTGGTGGTCTTATCCCATTTTCTTCCTGCTCGGACCCCGTACGTCTCTGCCGGCCTTACCCTCCAGTACGGGGAGGGGGCACGGCCGGACAACCTGATAGGATCCCGGGAATCCATCCCCTATTTCTTCCGGGAGCATTTTCTTGAGATAACGGCCGGTTACGGACCTCTATCCGTATGGTCCAACCTGGAGTTCAGCTCTCCGCCTCAAATCGGGCCGGACCACCTCGGATTGAGAAAATTCCGGCTTTCCTGGATGGGGGAAAATTTCACCGTCAGGCTGGGCGATTTGTACGGCCAGGTGGGCCGGGGCCTGGCCATTAACCTCTGGGAAAATCAGGGGATCGACTGGGATTCCTCCCTGCGGGGAATATGGGCGAGATTCCACCCTCCGGGAGCGTGGTCGATGGACCTGATTCGCGGCACGGTCCGGGGGGGCCAGCACCTGGCGCCCGGCCCGGGTGTGGATGGTCGCCGGAGGGATTTTTCCGATGACGCTACGGTCACGGCCGCCTCTATCACCGGGGAGAAACTGCTTCGTCGTCTGTCGGTGGGAGCTTATCTGGTGAACGTAAAGGCCAGAAATCCCTGGTTCACCCGGACAAAGAATCCGAGGACCGGAGAATTCGAATCCCTCGATTCAACGTCGGTCGTCACCCGGTCCCTTATCCCGGGCGTTTTCCTGGAACACCGGGGATCCGACCACGACGTTTATGCAGAAATCATGGGTCGCCGCCATGACATCCGGAACGCCGACAGTTTGTTCTCTGCGGTCCATGGGTGGATGACCTATCCTTCCGAACAGGACGGATGGGGAGGATATGCCAGTTTTTCCCTTTTTCCCGGCAGATGGGGATTAACGGTGGAGTACAAGAACTACTTCCTCGATGACAGCAGCCCGGTCGTGCGGCGAAACCTCCCCTTGAGACTGGGACGGATGAGTCCGGTTCAAAATCCCCCTACCGTGTTCCGGGAACATTCTTCCACACTTCTTTCCCGCACCCCCCACCTTATGGACTTTGAAGATGAGGTCGGCATACAGCTGGAGGCCAACTTGAGGGTTTCCAACAGCGTATTTCTTGTCCTGAACTTCTCACAAAGCAGTCGCCATACGGGATTCACGAAACGGATTGATGAGAACTTTTCCTCCCGTTGGGAAAAGGATCTGACACCGTCCCTTCTCTGGATGAGCTCTGACGAGAGATTCCATCCGTTCCGGGAATGGTACGGCGAACTGGATTACCGCTACCTGCCCCTGGGATTGGATCTCCGGGCGGGCCTTTCCCGGGCCGAGGATGTCCTGGTGTTTGATGAATCCCTGACGGAGAAGCCCGGAACAACGGCGTGGCTGCTAAACCACGAGAAAATCAACGTGTCGTGGGAAAATCGTCGGCTCATATCGGTACCGCTTGAGGCGACCTTTTCTCTTCCCTCCGGTTGGGGTGTTGCAATTTACTGGGAGCATCAATGGGAGAACCTGGAGCTCAGGAACTACCTCGCTTTCCGGGAGAACCGCACGGGGGCGGTTGACAGCGTGACCACAGACAGGAGGGACAGTGTTCCCTATTACTACCGGTATGTGGCCGTGAGTGTGGGCAGGCCGTCCCGCTTTTCCGTGGGATGGGTCTACGACGCGGCTTCCCGTCTTAAGACCGGAAGGGTCGAGAATACCGATCCCCAGGATGACAATGTGCTTGAGGCGCTGTTGAGAAAGGCCGGCGTGGACCTTTCCAATAAGTGGCTGGGT
>JBHIEY010000200.1:0-3176 GCA_046861835.1 Fidelibacterota bacterium
CGGGAAGGGGGCCACACGGTGGGTGCCGGTGTGGTCACCGAGGTCGTGGAGTAACGGAGGTTAGCCTTGGCCGGACAGTCCCTGAGAATCACGTTGAAAGGGTATGACCACAATCTTGTGGACAAGTCCACGGAGAAGATTGTCAAGACCGTCAAATCAACAGGAGCCGCCATTTCGGGACCCATTCCCCTCCCCACGAAACGGACGGTGTACACGGTGCTGAGGTCTCCCCATGTGGACAAGAAGTCGCGGGAACAGTTTCAGACCAAGATTCACAAGCGGCTGATCGAAATCCTGAATGCGTCACCCAAGACTGTGGATGCCCTCATGAAGCTCGATCTTTCCGCCGGAGTGGACATCGAGATAAAGGCATGATCATGACGGGGCTTATGGGAAAGAAGGTGGGAATGACCCGCCTGTTCGGTGCCGGCGGCGAAAGTATTCCGGTTACCGTGATTGAGGCCGGTCCGTGCGTCGTTACGCAGGTGAAGCGTCGATCTGTTGACGGCTACGATGCCGTCCAGTTGGGATTTGGCGAACAGAAGGAATTTCGCCTCAATCGCCCTCTGAAAGGACACTTCAAGAAGGCGGGCGTTTCCCCCACCCGTTATCTGATGGAGTTTCCCCTGGAGGAGGGTGAGGACCTCAAGGTAGGGGACACGATTACCGTCGACCTGTTCCGCGAAGGGGACCGGGTGACGGTGCGGGGAACCTCCAAGGGGAAGGGATTCACGGGCGTGGTCAAGCGGTACGGTTTCCGGGGCGGGCCCAAGACTCACGGTCAGTCGGATCGTCTCCGGGCCCCCGGATCCATCGGTCAGTCTTCCAATCCTTCCCGCGTCTGGCCCGGACTGAAAATGGCCGGTCATCACGGAAACCGTAAGGTGGTGGTGAGAAACCTGGAGGTGGTGAGGGTGGACAGGGAGACCAACTCTCTGTTCTTGAAAGGGGCCGTTCCCGGAGCCCGGAACGGTCTCGTAGCGGTTATGAAGTGACGAAACGTCAGGCGATGCAACTTACGGTACGTGACATAGAAGGGAAGAGCACCTCCCGGGTGAAGGTGGACGACTCCGTGTTCAAGATTGAGCCCAATGCGGATGTGGTATACCGGGCCGTTGTGGCCGAAATGGCGGCTTCCCGCCGGGGAAGCCGTTCCACGAAGACCCGGGGTGAGACGAGAGGGAGCGGAAGGAAGCCCTGGAGACAAAAAGGTCTGGGCCGGGCCAGAGTGGGTTCCGTCCGGTCTCCCCTGTGGAGAGGAGGCGGTGTCGCGTTCGGTCCCAAACCGGCCACCTACCGGAACCGGTTGCCCAAGAAAATGAGACGTCTGGCCCGGAGAAGTGTTCTTTCCCAGAGGGTCAAAGATAAGGAAATTGTGGTGGTGGACACCCTCGGGCTGGAGAAACCCCGGACCCGGTCCATCGTCACGATTCTCAAGAACCTGGGGCTTGAGGAAAAGAAGGTGACATTTCTGCCCGGGGAGCTTGACCGCAACGTCGTTCTTTCCGCCAGGAATCTTCCCAACGTCACCGTTATCCCCGCGGTTCATGCTTCCACCCGCGACTTGCTGGACTGCCAGGTTCTCCTTTTCGACCGGAAAGGAATCAAGGAACTCAGTAATCAATTGGCGGGGAATTCGTGATGGAAACGGGTTCGAGAATTCTGCTGCGGCCCCTTCTGACCGAAAAGATGTCGAGGCTGGAGGAGAAAGAGAGAAAATATGCGTTTCAGGTTGATCCCAGGGCCAACAAGATTGAGATCAAGGAAGCCATTGAGGCGAAGTTCAATGTGAAGGTAGCCAAGGTGAGCACTCTGAATGTGAAGGGAAAGAGGAAGGAGCTGACAATCCGCAGCGGGGGGCGGGTGATCCGCACCTCCGGCAGGCGGTCCAAGTGGAAGAAGGCCGTGGCGACTCTGAAGGAAGGGTTCACCATCGACCTGTTTGAAATGGAGCCGGAGGCCTGAGGATGCCCGTCAGGCGGTTAAAGCCCGTGACGCCCGGACGAAGGTTCATGTCCGTTTCGGAAGGGCCGGACCGGTCCAGGCCCGAGAAGTCCCTTCTTCGTCCCCTCAAGAAATCGGGTGGGCGAAACGTTACCGGCAGGACCACCGTTCGCCACAGGGGAGGAGGGCACAAGCGGAGGTACCGGGTGGTCGATTTCAAACGGGACAAACTCGACATACCGGCCAAGGTGGCGGCCATTCAGTACGATCCCAACCGGTCTGCCCGCCTGGCGCTGATCCATTATGCCGACGGGGAAAAACGGTACATCATTGCGCCGGACGGTCTGAAGGTGGGGGATACGGTGATCAGTGGGGAGAACGCTCCCTTGAGAATTGGAAACACCCTTCCGCTCAAGAAGATACCGTCGGGTGTGACCGTTCACAATATTGAACTGGCCCCGGGCCGGGGAGGCCAGCTGGTGCGCAGTGCCGGATCGGGGGCTCAGATTATGGCCAGGGAAGGAAATACGGTTACGGTGAAACTTCCCTCGGGGGAAACACGCGTGTTTAACGGAGACAACCGGGCGACCATCGGTCAGGTGGGAAACAAGAGTCACGAGGCGGTACTTCTCGGCAAGGCGGGTCGCCGGCGGTGGCTGGGGCGGAGGCCGAAGGTGAGAGGGGTCGCCATGAACCCTGTGGACCATCCCCTTGGGGGCGGTGAAGGAAAGTCCTCCGGAGGCCGTCATCCCTCCACACCCTGGGGCAAGCCCACCAAGGGCTACAAAACCCGCAAACGGAACAAACCTTCCGACCGTTACATCGTGAAAAGGAGGAAGTAACCGTGAGCCGTTCCCTGCGAAAAGGTCCCCATGTCGACGAAAAGCTTTTGATGAAGATTGAACAGGCCAAGAAGGAGAAAAAAAAGCGGGTCATCAAGACCTGGAGCCGGTCGAGCGTCATCACGCCGGAGTTTGTGGGTATGACCCTGGCCGTCCATAACGGAAAACAGTTCATTCCCGTTTTCATTTCCGAAAACATGGTGGGGCACAAATTAGGGGAGTTCGCCCCCACCCGGATTTTCAGAATGCATTCGGGGGACCGGAAGAAGTGATGATGGAAACGCGAGCGAGAGCCCGTTACGTTCGGCAGGCGCCGAGAAAGATTGCCCGCACCCTGGATCTGGTCCGGGGAAAGGACGTGGAGTCCGCTCTCAATATTCTCCATTTTTC
>JBHIEY010000201.1:0-3157 GCA_046861835.1 Fidelibacterota bacterium
CCTTCGCCAGGACACCATCCCCTCACCTATCCCCTCTCCCCAGGGGAGAGGAGATAAATTCCTTCTCCCTCTGGGAGAAGGCTTCGTCGTGAGCTCAGTCGGACGCTCAGCCGAACGGTCAGGATGAGCGGTAGAGACTTCAACAGCGAATTCATATTGCAGGACACGAAGACCGGAGGTAAATCAGTGGACAAAGGGGTTGGCAGAATATTCGAAGGCCTGTGGGAGAGGCGGATGGACGTGGGACTTCTGGTGCTGCGGGTCGGGTTCGGACTGACCTTCACCTATTTTCACGGCTGGAGAAAACTGGTTGGCGGTCCGGAGACGTGGACAAACTACGGAGACGTCATGGAGCATTTGGGAATCAACTTCGGACACACGGTCTTCGGATTTCTGGCCGCGTTTTCAGAGTCCATCGGCGGCATTCTCATCGCCCTGGGTCTGTTTTTCAGACCCATGTGCCTGCTGCTGGGATTCACCATGTTCATGGCGGCCTTCTCTCACTTCGCCAGCGGCAGAGGAAACCCGGCCCATGCCATGAAGAATTTCTTTGTGTTGATGGGCGTGTTCATAGTTGGTCCGGGAAAATACAGTATTGACGCTGTCCTGGCCAGCTGGTGGCGCAACCGCCATAAGGTAAACCCAGCGCCCGAGAAAACGCCACGGTAGTCAACGCTGATCCCGTACGTTCCGCTCTCATCCTAAGCCCGGTCTCCTAATCTGATCCTTCCTTTGCATCCATGGGAAGTGTCTGAACGCCCTCTCAACGGCAGGGACCGTTGCCACCACCGCGTCTTTAACGATATACAGATATACATATAGAAAGCTCTTGAATAATTCTGGGGCCCATTCTAGAATGGCGGGCCAGGTCGTGATGCCCTGTCCACCCCGATGCCTTCCCGCAAGGATGAAAGGAGGGGAGCAATGAAGAAAAACGTGTTGTTGATGGTTTCTTTGGTTCTGGCAGGGTGTGCCAGCCTGATCCCGCTGAAGGTCGGGCCTCCGCGAGACATAAAGGTGGAAATCACCGATGAAAGGATCGCCCGGGGAGAATATCTGGCCACCGCGGTGACCGCCTGTATCCACTGCCATTCGAAACTCGATTGGGATGACTATGGCGGGGGCTTCCCCGAGCCCGGCACCGAGGGTGCAGGGGGATGGCATATTGTGGAAAGCATGGGTATCATGGGCGGTTTTGATCTTTATGCCAGCAACATAACCCCTTCGGCTCTCGGTGACTGGACGGATGGGGAATTGATCCGGGCCATTGTGGAGGGAGTGAACAAGAAGGGAGAGCCCCTGTTCCCCATTATGCCCTACGGCCGATATGTGAACATGGACGAGGAGGACCTCTACTCGATTGTCGCGTATGTGAGGAGCCTGAAACCCGTCGCCAATCCGCTGCCCCAGAAGAAGGTCAAACGTCTGTTCAAGTACGTGGAGCGGACCTTTCCGCAGCCGTACGATCCCAAGCTACGGCCCGATCCCTCCGACCGGGTCCCTTATGGGAACTACCTGGCGACCATCGGGGACTGCATCAGCTGTCACACGCCGACGACCGGTTCCGGGAAACCGCTTGAAGGGATGCATCTTGCCGGCGGAAGCTCATTCCCCCTGCCGGGGGGCGGGGTCGTCTATTCCTCCAACCTGACCCCCGATCCCGAAACGGGTATCGGGGAGTGGTCAGAGGATGACTTCATCGATCTTTTTAACTCTTTTCAGGAGCCTGTCAAAGTCCCCGAGTACAAGAAGGGAGAGAATACGGTCATGCCGTGGCCCGCCTATTCCGGCATGACGGAAGAGGACCTGGGGGCCATCTTTGAATACCTCCAGTCGGTGAAACCGGTGAAGCATAAAGTGGAGAAGTGGCCCGCTAGAGAGTAAGCCGCCAGGCCCTCCCGGGCTGGTGGAACATTTCCTGTTATGTCCGGACCGGGTTCTGTGAACCTGGTCCGTCTATTTTCCTGCGAAGTAATTACCCTTCCCACCGTTACGGGAACGTGCACTCAGGACCCCCTCGTTTGGGAGAGGGAACCGTAACCGCGAGGGATCCCCCGGAAAACAGCGAGCCCGAAGGACGATTTTTGTTGACAGGAGAAATGGGGCTTTGTAACTTAAGACAATCAGGTCTGATTATCTGAAAGAATAATTCCGTGTCCATTCTCTTCAGCAAAGCGTGTCAGTATGCCCTCCAGTCCATCATCTATCTGGCCGCCCAGCCGCCCAGGACACCCGTGCTTCAGCGGGACATTTCCAAGGCCCTGAATATTCCTCCCCACTTTCTGGGGAAGATCCTTCAGCTCCTGACCCGCCATGAGATTCTGGTGTCACACAAGGGAAAATCGGGGGGCTTTCTGCTGAAACGTTCCCCCGAAGAAATCTCTCTCCTGAAGGTGGCCCAGATTGTGGACGGGGACTCTTTCCTCGATCACTGCATTCTCGGATTTCCGGGGTGCGCCGATGACACTCCCTGTCCCCTTCACCCCCAGTGGAGTGCGGCAAAAAAGACGATCATGGAAATGCTGAAGAGAAGACATGTGGGCGAACTGGGTGATGAGATTCAGTCCAAGCTTGATTTCATCAAACTGATGGAGGAGAGCGCATAGTTGACGGTTTTCGCGACGGCAAAGAGGGTTGTAACCGCCTCCGTGTGGATCGCCGTCACCGGGATCGTCCTGGTGGCGGCGTCCCACCTCATCGATCTCCGCCTGGATCATCCCCCCAAGGCACCCGTTGAGCCGGCGAAACTCTTTGCCGCGAGCAACGTCAATTCCAACATTCCGCTCGATACCCTCTCCTCCCTGTGGGAAAGGGCCGACTGGGACACCATTTATCTGTTTCCTCAGTCGGCCCGCTCGCCCCACGGCCACAGCGAGAGGATCCTCCGGGCAAAGGCCATCTATAACGGCAAGGATATCGCCTTTTTCCTTCAGTTCAACGACGGCCGGGAAGACCGGAATCTCCCTTCGAATCCCGATGCCTGTGCCATCCTTTTCGCTCCCGGGGATTCGCCGGCTACCGTCCAGATGATGGGATACGCCGGGAGGGCTAACGTATGGCAGTGGCTCGCCGACATGGACGCCCAGCGGTATGAAAAGGGGAATGAAACGGTACGTCCAGTCCGGGAATTGATCGCCTTCGGTCCGGGCACCCAGAC
>JBHIEY010000003.1:0-34902 GCA_046861835.1 Fidelibacterota bacterium
ACCCCGGTCTATGTCCAGGTGGGAAATCTGTACATCCCCGTCACCCTTCCCCCGGGAACCGGCTCCCTCGTGGATCTCTACCGCGACTTTGCCGTGTTCGAAAACCGGACCACCGCGGTGAGCATCCGCATCAGTCCCTTCAAATCGGTAACGCGGTACCGTGATTCCTTTTATTTCACCCCGGTCATCGAAATCGTGGAGATCACCACCCCTTGAAGCGGGGACGCAACACCGTCGCCGCATGGTCGATCCTTCCGGGCTTGGCCGCAATTGTGGCACTCTTCTTCACAGCGTCCTGCGAATGGGAAACCTCCCCCGCCAATCCCAACAGTCCCCCCAACACCTCCCTGGCCAATATCCCCCTGCCCGGAGATACGCTGTTCGCCCTGGTTACCCTTCACTGGGATGGCGAGGATGACGACGGCTTCATCGCCGGCTATGAATACCGCTACGTGACCTATCATCTCACGCCCGATGCCGTGGAGGGGGAATGCCCACCAGATTCCGTTGTCCAGATGACCTGTGGGGACACGGATAACGGTGTGATACCGGTGACCTTATGCGCCGCCGATTCCGTGGTTCAGGAGTGGCGGCGCACCACGGAAACCAGCCTCACCATCGCCTTTGAATCGAGTGCCGATTTGAATTTCCAGAAGGTTCAGGTAAGGGCGGTGGACAATGAAGGAGCCCCAGACCCGGATCCCGCCGAGAGGTGCTTCTACACCGAGAAAACCTTTCCGCCAGAAACGGAAATCCTGATTCCTTCACAAGATGAACAGCGGTTTGTTATCCGGGAGGTGACCGACTGGTTTCTCGGAATTCCCCTGACCTTCACGGCCCGCGACAGGGACGGCGACGTGGTGGAATATGGATGGACCGTGGACCACGGAGACACCACGTGGACTTCGGACACCACCCTCTACATCGCCCCTGACCGGTTCCCCGAACCCCTCGGGGGGAGGCATGTCATTCAGGTAACATCCCGGGACAATACCAATCTTGTCGATCCTGTGGGCGACACGGTTGCCATTTATCTCACCGAACCCATCTTCGACCGGGGTATCCTGGTGGTGGACGAAACGCTGGAGACCAGTTTTCCCCCGGGCGTGAACGCTTCCGACGCCCAGGTGGACAGTTTCTACGCCGACATTTTTCAGCCGGACACCATGTGGGACTACTTCACGGACGGCATGCCCCCCAGAGAGATTCTGGGCCGGTACCGCCTGGTTATCTGGCACGCCGACAACACGTACGGCGAGGCCAGCGAAGTCCATAAACTGCCCCAGCATGTAGACGATATCATGGACTACCTCAACGTGGGAGGGGATTTCATTATGAGCGGCTGGCGTATCCTGAAGTCGTTCGCTCCCACCGAAAATTTCCCCCGGAGCTTCGGGGAGGGCACCTTTATCCACGATTATCTCCATATTATCACTGTGGATGAAACCATCCTTTTCGGGGACTTCACGGGTGCCACGGGCGTCGGACCCCATTTCAGTGACGTCAACGTGGATTCACTGAAGCTGGCGGAAGCCTTCCCCTACTACGGAAAGCTGGCCCAGATCAACATTATCCCTTCCCCCGCAGGATTCACCGATATCGTCTACAGCTATCAAAACGCCGACGACAGTCCCTATGTGGAATACCGGGGACAACCTTGCGGCCTCCGCTACTACGGCACTACCTTCGATGCGGTGGTTCTCGGCTTTCCCATCTTTTTCATCGTCACGGAAGATGCCCGGACACTGGCCCGGGAAATCCTGGAGAGCATGGGCTATATCAGAACAGCACCCGACTTCAGTCGGGTGGGACAGGAATGAAAAACGTATCCGCAGAACCGTTTCAACGGTTTCCGCGGCGAGATTCAGAGTTCCCTGAACCTTGAACAATGACCTTGATTAGAAGACCCTTATCCATCGTCTTTCTGGCTTCAACCACCCTCCTTTACGGCGGAAACACGGGCAAGATCGCCGGAACGGTGGTGGACAAAGAGACGGGTGAACCCCTCATCGGGGCCAATGTTATGGTGGAAGGAACCCATCTGGGCGGTGCCACCGATGCCGACGGAAACTACTTTATTCTCCAGGTCCCCCCGGGAACATACAGGATCACGGCCTCCTACATCGGATACCACAATGTCACCGTGAAGAATGTGGAAGTGTACGTGGATCTGACCACCCGGATCAACGTGGAGATGGAGTCGGAGGCCATTCCATTCCCGACCATAGAACTCCTGGCACAGGAACCGCTGGTCCACCCGGACATCACCTCAACCCGGCGCATCACCTCCAGGCAGGAGATAGATGCAACGCCTGGAATCGAACAAACCACCGACGTCTTCAGACTTCAGGGGGGAACGGTGGTGGATGCAGCTCCCCAGACCGTTCCCCTGGGGGACGGCACGGCTCTTCAGGTAAGGGATGAAAGCCTGAAGAATATTCATATCAGAGGGGGCAGAGGGGGAGAAATCCTCTACATGGTAGACGGACTCCCCGTCACTCACCCGATTTACGGAGGGCGTGATGTCCTGGAACTCAACGTGGTGGATATCGAGGCTATGGAACTTCTCACCGGGGCCTTCAGCGCCGAATACGGTCAGGCCCAGTCCGGCGTGGTGAACATCACCACCCGGTCTGGTGGAAACCGGTTTAAAGCCGGTCTTGAATACAAACTCGATCAATTCCGGTGGCTGGGGGAATCCTACGATACCCGTTATCTTTCCTTTTATTCGGGAGGTCCCGAACCGGTTACCGCCAGAATCCTGCCGCTGTTTGGAATCAAACCTCCCGGAAGAATATCCTACTTTGTCTCGGGCAACGCCAACATGACCAACACCCCATACGATAACCACCGCACCCGGGAATCCATCGATCTGGGAGTCACTTCTCTGACGGAAAAGCAGGACAACACGGGGAACTTCAACGCCAAAGTGGACTGGAGAATAACCAATCAGTTTAACATTACCCTGAGCTACCACGGCTCGTGGAAGCGGTGGAGCCGGTTCGACTGGCTCTGGAAAAATTATCCCGATCACACAGCCGTCTACAGGCGCAACAACCAGAACACCAGCCTCAAGATTTCCCACACCCTCTCGAAGTCGACGTTTTACACCGTCAACTTCGGCCTGCTCGTGGTGGACTACAACGCTTCCCTTGACGGGAGATCGCCCCCATCTTTCTGGGTCCTCTACAAGGACGGTACCCCCTACAGCTACCGGGACTTTGTCCGTTCGTTCTCGGAGCCGCCCGATTCCATCGAATCTACCATTGAGGCCCCCCAGATCGATCTCACCGGGTTCTTCGACAGCCACGGCTCCGAGAATATCTGGCGGGACGACCTTACCCGCACCGCCACCTTCAAAGGGGATATCGCTTCCCAGATCCACACCAGTCACTTCATCAAATCGGGGGTGGAAATCCAGTATCACGACCTCCAGTATATCGATATTCAGGACGGGGGAATAAGACTGTCGGCCTATGGCCGGTACAGATTCCAGGGGGGCCCTCCCTTTTCCCCTCCCCCGGGTCCCTATAAGGAATTCGGCCAGAACCGGTGGGTTTTTCACGCCTACCCGGTGGTGGGAGGGGCCTATGTCCAGGACAAATTTGAGCGGGAGAGCCTGATCATAAATGCGGGGGCCCGCCTCGATTGGTTCATACCGGGTCAGACGGTCATGGACAAAGAATGGAAACGGGCGTGGGAAAAGGCAACGGGACTCAAATCCGACTGGCCCTGGATCAAGTATAAGGTGAGCCCCCGGTTCGGTATCTCCTTTCCCATTTCCCTGGAAACGGTCGTCTTCTTCTCCTACGGCCACTTCGTTCAGCTTCCCGAACTCCAGTTTTACTACCGGGATCCCTGGACGGGGGGATTTACGGGAAACCCACACCTCGATTTCGAACAGACCATACTGTACGAATTCGGCCTGACCCGGCAGCTGGCAGAGAATTGGGCCCTGGACATCAAGAGCTACACCAAAGATATCTCCCAGCAGGTGGGGACGACCCGGCTCCAGGCCGCCCTCGGGCTCCCCGTTGAACTCCATGAAAACAAGGGCTACGGGCGGGCCCGGGGAGTCGAGTTTGAACTGAGAAAACGGCACGCCAACTTCAGTTCGGGTAAAGCCACCTTCACGGTCCAGTGGGCCAACGGATATTCGTCCTCCGCCTTCGAAGATTACATCCGCTCCCTCAACGATTTCCCCAATCCTATCCGGGAAAGGCGTCTCAACTGGGATGTTCGCACCCAGCTGGTGCTTCAATATATCCTTGCCTCCCCCCGTAACAGTCACATGAACCTCCTGGGTGTAAGACTGCCGGACAACTGGAACATTACCCTCCTGTCACGAATGTCCTCCGGCCAACCCTACACCCCGGGAACCCTCGACCCTGTCGAGAGACAGAAAAAGGAGAATTCCCTCACCGGCCCAGTGACCATGACTTCCGACCTGAAAATAGCCAAATCGTTCCAGACCGGGAGGTTCCGGATGACCCTCTTCGCCGATATCTTCAACCTCTTCGATCAGAACAACGTGCAGATGCCTTACGGTTTCAACCCGTGGACGGGAAAGCCCTACCGGTACGGGGATAACGTTCTCAACACCCCCCAGTTCTACGACTGGTACAATATGTTCAGACTGATGGATCCCCGGCAGTTTTCCACGGGCCGGTACACCAAACTGGGATTAAGGGTGGACCTGTAGATGAGGCGACTCGTCACCACGGCCGTCATCCTCTTCACCGCCGCAAAGACGGCACTGGTGGCTCAGGAAGCTACCCTGGACTGGAAGCTCCATGATGTGGGCAAAGTGAGACAGCTGGTAACCAACATGGGTACGCTGTGGGCCGCCTTCACCGACTACGACGGTTTGATCTACTGTGAGTTTCCCCCCAACAGCTTTGAAGAGCATATCGGGGAATCGGGAATCTGGGTGGGCGCCCTGACGGCGGAAAACGACACCCTTGTCTCCTCTACCACCATCTGGGCCAATCCCCACTTTGAATTCTATCCCTCCGCGGAGCCGTGGGACACCGTATGGGTGGTCACCCGGGGAGACACGGCGGACATCCCCTACTGGCCCAACTATACCGCCGTATCGGACCAGGACTTTGTATGCCGCTACAGCGATGACAACGTCACCAACATCGGGGATCATACCCCCCTTTATCTCGATGTAATCCAGACCAGCTACGCCTGGTCCTCTCCTCCGCTCGATGAAATGATCGTGTTCACGTTCCATGTCATCCCCACACAGATCGAATTGCGGGATGCCTATCTGGCCTATTGGATGGACGGAAACGTGGGGTACTGCACCACCTGCCGGTTTGATTTCGGATTCGCCCTTGACGATCTGTCGGTCTATTACGACGATCCGGACCACCCCGGCCGCCATCTGGCGGCCTCCGTCGATCCCCCCGGGGGAGTGGATGGAGAAGCCTTCAGCCCCCTGGGAGTCAGCATATATCCCCCGGAAAACATCCCGGCCGACTCCCTGATCTGGACATTTGAATGGTATCCAGGAGGGGGCGGGGGCGGTCCCTCCGACCGGGACGGTCCCCTGTACGAGGAAATCAGTTCGGGCCGGATTCGGGCCAATCAACAAACGGGAAACGGTTCCCAGTTCGTTCTCTCCTTCGGACCTGTCGATATGGAGCCCGGAGATACCCTCTCCTTTGTTGTTGGCATCATCCTGGGTGAAGGGGAAAAAGGGATGCTGGCAAACGCCGACCGGCTGGACTGGCTCATTGAACAGGATTTCAAAGTTCCATCGGCGCCTCCCCCACCTCCCCTGAGGGTGGAGACCCTGAACCACAGGGTCGTCCTGAACTGGTCGCCCACCCCCGACGCGGATCCCGAAGCCTACACCGATCCCTACCGGGCCGATAACGATCCCCACCCCTTCGAAGGTTACCGGGTCTACAAAAGTACACGGAGTCCCACCGGTCCCTGGACCCTCCTGGCCGAATACGACACCACAGGGGATCCGTTCGGACACAATACAGGGCTGAAACGGACATACACGGACGTGGGTCTGCTCAATAACTTGGAGTACTACTATTCCGTCACCGCCTATTCCAAACCCGACACCACCATCGATTTCCCCTCCCTGGAATCGAGCATTAACGCCAACGCAAAAGTCGCCGTGCCCGGTACCGAGCCTCCGTCATCGGTTGACCGGGTCGCCGTGGTTCCCAATCCCTACCGGGGCGATATCGCCTATCATGCCTATGACCCCCCGTGGGAAAAACCCGACCCCACGCGGGCCAGCTGGATGGAACAGGACCGGAGAATCCAGTTCATCAACCTTCCCGCCAGGTCTGAAATCACCATCTACACCCTGGCCGGGGACTGGATCATCTCCCTTTATCACGATGATCCCACCCGGGGCTACGAAGATTGGAATCTCACCTCCCGGGTGGGACAGGCCATCTCCAGCGGCATCTACCTGTATACCGTCAAGGACAACGCCACCGGCCAGGTCCACGTGGGAAAGTTTGTGGTGATAAAATAGACCATGACGGACTCCAACCCAGCCAGCCCCCGTCGCTTCCCATCGGGAAAATCTCACACGTTCATGAAAGCAGTCCCCCTGTTCCTCACCATGACCGTTGTTGCCTCCGGACAATACGAACGGCCCGGGAGTACCGACGCCCAATTCCTCAAAATCGGGGTCAGCGCCCGGTCGGCGGGAATGGGAGGGGCCTATATCGCCGTGGTTTCGGGCGCAGATGCCACCTTTTATAACCCCGCGGCCCTGGCCCGGATACGGGGCACGGCCATCGCGTTCAACCACACGGAATGGTTCGCAGGCATCAATCATGAATTCGCCGCCGTGGCCCGGACCTTTGGACGCCTCGGCACGCTGGGGGTCTCGGTCACGGCCCTCTACACCGACATGATGGAAGTGAGAACGCCCCTTCAACCGGACGGAACGGGAGAAACATTCTTCTCCGGAAACCTCCGGGTGGGAATCAGCTATTCCAGGTTTCTCACCGACAGGGTGACCTTCGGAGGGACGCTCAACACCATCACCATGTCCCTGTATCGCGGATTCATGGCTCAGGCCTATTCGGCGGACATCTCCATCCTCTACACGACCCTGTTTCGCGGCTTCAGGTTCGGTATGAAAATAGCCAACTTCGGCTCAGACGTGAAATTCGTGAACGAATCCTATCCCCTCCCCACCAACTTTACTTTTGGCCTCGCCGTGAATGCCGTGGAGCTGCCGGACCAGAGACTCCTCGTGAGCTTTTCCGCCGTGAAACCCAATGACGGTCAGCCCCTCGGCCAGGCGGGAACCGAGTGGAACTACCACGACTTCCTTTTCCTGAGAGCGGGATATCCCCTTAACCACGATGTGGCCACCTCGTCTTTCGGCGGAGGAATCCAGCTGCGCCTGGGGGGTAACCTCATGAACGTCGATTACGCCTACAGCGGGTTCAACCTCCTGGGGGCTGCCCACCGCTTTGGAGTCAGGATGAATTGGTGAATCCCCTGAAAGGAGTCTGTCATGCCGAGCCTGACGAAGCATGACAGTCCCGAAGCATGAGGGAGATTATTGGGTCACCCTTCCTCCTTCGACAAGCTCAGGAGGCTCAGGGTGACAGAAGGAAGCTCAGGGTGATTCCTTTCCCTTGCAAACCCGGCTGCCTGGCAATCATCGTCGCTGCATGGGCTGGGTCCCTTTTCGGTCAGATTACCCGGACACTCCCTCTCGATGTCCTGGGCCTGCTTCAAGGCGGCGGCGTGACGGTTACCTCGCAGCCCCCCTTCAGCGTGGGGTCCGCAGAGAAGATATTCGACGGCAACCCCTACACGAATGCGGGAACGCTCGAAAGCGATTCCCTCACCATCACCCTGGAATTCGATTCCCCGGTGAGAATTCATCGCAGCGACGTATTCTTCTGGCAGGAGGGAACCTGGAACCTGGAAGCAGCTGCCTCCAGGGAGGACCTGGATAACCGGTCGGGATCGTACCAACACCTCGTCGACAACAGGAATCACTCCCAATGGGCGTGGGATTCCACCGCCTTTAGCCCCATGGAAGCCACACTTATCCGGCTCACCGGTTTCAATCCCCGCGATTCTACGGTCTACCTGGGGGAATGGACCCTCTACACCACCATTACGCTCACGGCCCTCGCCATTCTTCCGGAACCACTCAGGATCATTCCAGGGACCTCTCTCCAGCTGAAGGTGGAAATCGTCGACGATATGGGAACCCGCCATCCGTTCGATCTGGACGAAACCGTTTCCTGGAGTTCGGCGAATCCGTCCGTGGCTACCGTGGACGAAATGGGAAGGCTCCACGGCGTGAGCCTGGGAACCGCAGAGATTACTGCCTCCACACCGTCCCTTTCGGGAACGGCCACCGCCGCCGTCGTGGAAGATTTCCAGTCCACCCGGGCCCAACCGATGACCGTAAAGGTTGCCCTGGTTCTTCAGGACCCCGTCATTGATTCCACCGGTATGCGGAGAATTCACGAAGTCCGCAGCTGGACGGATCCCGAAATCCTGGTGAGTATTCTCCTGGAAGAATTCCGCCATGCCAGCGACGGTGTCGTCCGTTTTGATGTGGTTCAAACCTATGACGACGATGCTATATTCTCCCGCCTGGATGGGGAGTTGATGACCGTCGATACCCTGGCCTACTTCTACAGTACCGTCGCCCGGATGAATCAGCTCAAGAGCCTGACCGAGGAGGAAGGAAGAGTCCGGTTCGATTACCATGAAATGATTGATCGCTATGACCTTGACACCCAGCGGAACAACGGTACCATTGATGAGGTGTGGGTCTATGCCCACCCCTTTGCCGGCATGTATGAATCTATTCTGGCGGGACCGGGGGCCTTCTGGTGGAATGCCCCGCCCCTTGATCATCCCGGACTCCAGAAGCTGCTGTCCATCATGGGTTGGAATTATGAGCGGGGCGTTGCGGAAGCCCTCCACAGCTTCGGCCACCGGGCGGAAAGTGCCCTGTGGCATGTCTATGGACGATGGGATGTCTTCGCCGATCCCCCCAATGCATGGGAACTGTTTACCCGCATCGACAAGGATCTCCCCGGGAAGGCCCACGTGGGCAATATCCATTTCCCGCCCAACGGGGAGTCGGACTATGACTACGAAAACGACCGGGAGGTCGTTACCTATGCCGATAACTGGAAACGGTATCCTGTTCTCCTGGACCAGACGCGGACCGTTAACTGCCTCGAGTGGGATTGCTCCCACCTGGGATACATGAGATGGTGGCTGGAACACCTGCCGCGGTTTAAAGGCGTAACGGATGGTGTCTTGAATAACTGGTGGCACTACATAGTCGATTACGAAGGAGCCGTGGACGCGGCCTCCCTGTCGATTGGTTCCAACCCGGAGACGGAGGAGAGCCCCCTGGCTCCCACGGTGTTCTCCCTGGGACAGAACTATCCCAATCCCTTCAATTCGGTCACCACCATACCGTTCACCCTGGGGACAACTGCCGAGGTTACCGTTTCGGTGTACGACATCCTGGGACGGAAAGTGGCCGACCTCCTCCGGGCTACTCCCGAACCGGGGGGCCATCGCGTTCTCTGGAACGCCCGGGGCATACCGAGCGGCATCTATATCTGCCGACTGCAGGTCCGCCGGGACACGCTTCCTCCCATGACCCGCAGAATGAAAATGGTGGTTCTTAAATGAACCGGCCGGCCGTAAATGACGAGGTTAACGTGAAAGGAAACCGTGCAATGAGTAATCATCTGTTTCTGCCGGGTCTGGGCAGCCTCCCCCTCCTTTCCCCTTCCGTCACCCGTTCCATTTCTCCGGAAAATCCCGGCGGCAAGAAAGGGGGTGGAGCGAGAGAAACCCCGGAATCCGGCAGTCCCGCCTCGGAACTGGGTAGAGGCTGGAAAGTACGACCGTGCATCACCCTTCCTGGAGAGTCTACCACGCCTCTGGCAGATATCGACGGGCCAGGGGTCATCCAGCACATCTGGATCACCGTGGATCCCGCGGCTTACCGGGCGTGCGTGCTGAAAATGTTCTGGGATGAAGAGGACGATCCGTCCGTCCAGGTGCCTCTGGGGGATTTCTTCGCCAACGGCCATGGCCTCCGCTACCGCGTGAATTCGCTTCCCGTAAGTGTGAATCCGTCCGGTGGATTCAACTGCTACTGGCCCATGCCCTTCAGAAAAAGATGCAGGATTGATATCCGGAACGACCGTTCGAAAGAGATTGAGGGCTTCTTTTACCAGATTACCTTTTCTCTGGGAGAGGTACCCGGCACCGCGGGATATTTCCACGCCCAGTGGCGCAGGGAGATCACCGATCCCGCCCACCCGGAATACGTCATTCTCGATGCCGTAGAAGGAACGGGGCACTATGTGGGAACGTTCCTGGCCTGGACTCAGATGGTTGACGGATGGTGGGGCGAGGGAGAGGTCAAATTCTTCGTGGACGACGACGATCTTTATCCCACCATTTGCGGCACGGGAACGGAGGATTACTTTGGCGGTGCCTGGTGTTTCGGGGAAACGTTCTCCACACCCTTTCTGGGTTACCCTCTCTGGGTCAGGGAAAAGGGGGAGAACCCCAGGCACGGCATGTACCGGTGGCACATCATGGATCCCATTCGATTTGAAAGGAATCTTAAGGTAACCGTCCAGGCCCTCGGCTGGTGGCCCAACGGCAAGTTCCGTCCCCTGGCCGATGATATCGCATCCGTCGCCTACTGGTATCAGACGGAACCCCACAACCGGTTTCCTGAACTGCCCGAACCCGGACAGAGGCTGCCCCGTTGACCATCTCCTCCCTTGCCCTCACCCCGCCTATGGGATGGAGCAGCTGGAACCGCTACGGATCCACCGTGTCCCAGGAAAAGGTCCTCGCCCAGGCCAGGGCCATGGTTGACACCGGACTGAGAGATTGCGGATACCTGTATGTCAACATCGACGACGGATGGCAGGGAGAACGGGGAGGGCTCTTTAACGCCCTTCAGGGCAATTCCAGGTTCCCCAACATGCAGGGACTGTGTGACGCCATCCACGGCCTGGGGCTCAAAGTGGGCATCTATTCGACCCCCTGGCCCCGGTCCTACGCCGGCTTTCCTGGAAGCGCCGGACATGAAAGGGAAGATGCCCGCCAGTGGTCCCGGTGGGGAATCGATTTTGTCAAGTACGACTGGGCCATGAACGACCCGGACCAGCCCAGCGAAACCTATGTGAAGAGAATTCGCCAGGCCATCGATGAAACGGGATCACCTATGGTGCTGAGTTTGTCGAACACCGCTCCCATATCCGGGGCCCCGATTTGGTCCCGGTACGCCAACATGTGGCGCACCACGGGGGATCTCACCGATACCTGGGAGTGCCTCAGTGCCATCGGATTCGGCCAGAACAGCTGGAAATCCTACGCCGGACCGGGACGCTGGAACGATCCCGATATGATGGTACTGGGAGTTGTCGGATGGGGGGAGCCCCCGAGGCCTTCGAGGCTAACGCCGGACGAACAGGTGACCCACATGACCCTGTGGTGCATGCTGGCCGCCCCGTTGATTCTGGGATGCGATCTTACCCGGATGAATGATCGACTCAGAACGATCGTAACCAACCCCGAGGTAATCGCGGTGGACCAGGACCCCCTGGGGGTGCAGGGTCACACGATTCATGTGGACGGTCCCCTGGAAATCTGGATCAAGCCGCTGAAAAGGGGGGCCAAAGCTCTCGCTTTTTTCAACCGGGGAGACTCGGAATTCACGGTCCCGGTGGATCCACGGCCGCTGGGCCTGTCCGGTGATCCTCTTCTTAGAGACCTGTGGGCCCGGACCCCCCTGGGTCGCATTTCTGAAAGGCTTGAACTTACGATCCGTCCCCACGGTTCGAGACTTCTTGAGTGCTTTGCCGAATGAATATTCTGAAACATGATCGTATTGGGAATGAAGGAATGGAGGGGACCTCAGGAAAATTCAGATACGGAGTCGCCCGGATCGTAGTGCGTCTCCTTTTTGTGTTCCTCTGGGCCGTCCCCTTCGACCTTCTCCAGGGAGCCCGGATTACCATTCAGGTGGCAAACTGGGCGGGAGCGGAGGAACTCAAACTGGAACAGCAAATCGCCCGGGAATTTATGAAACGCTATCCCCATATCCGGGTTGTCATCGAAAGCATCCCCACCCACTACAAAGAGAAGATCATGACCACCATGGCTGCCGGCACCCCGCCGGACGTCTTTCTTCTCGACTCTGTCATCATGCCCACCTTTGTGAACCGGGGCCTGCTGGTGGATCTGAAACCGTGGGCCGAAAGATACGGCGTCGATCTCTCCATGTACTTTCCGGAAGTCCTGGAAATTGCCGAGGTCGACGGAGCCCTCTATGCCCTGCCCAACGATTTTACCCCGTATGTCATGTATTACAACAAAACACTCTTCGACAGGGCCGGTCTCCCCTACCCCTCACAAAGCTGGACCTGGGATGACTATCTCCACCTCTCCCGGGCACTCACCCGGGATACCGACGGGGACGGAAAAATCGACCAGTTCGGTACCGTGTTCACCAACTGGCTGCCCGGTTGGGTTTCCTGGGTCTGGTCCAACGGGGGGGATGTTCTGAGTCCCGACGGGAATACGGCCCTGGGCTATTTCAACAGCACCGAGACAAAGGAGGCGCTGAAGTTTCTCATCGATCTTCGAACCCGCCACCGGGTGGCACCTCACGGACAGGAACTCTCCGCCACAGGGGGAACGTCCACCCTCTTCTTCACGAACCGCATCGGCATGTCCCCCAGCGGCCACTGGTGGCTCACCACATTGAAAAAGTACATTCGCTCGGGTGAGCTAAAGATTGGGGTCGCCCCCCTCCCCACTCCCGAAGGGGGAAGCCACCAGACGGTTATGTATGAATCGGGATGGTGCGTTTCCAAAGGGAGCAAACACATCCCCGAAGCCGCCCTGGTGGCCGCCTTTTTCAGCGGCGAAATCGCCGGGCGTCTCCGGGCCCAAAGCGGCATTGCCATCCCCTCCATCCAATCCCTGGCCGAGGAAATCGCCCGGGACGATACCCTGGGACTGGAGGCCGTTTTCACCCGGGAAGTTCACTATGCCCGGCAGCCGTGGGGAACACGGGTGGAGGAATTCAGCCGTGTCGAAGAAATCGCCCAGGACGCGGTGGACGAAGTGATGATTGGCGGCAGGGATATGGACGCCGTATTCACCGAAGCAGCCATGCGAATGGATAAGACCATCCACAAATACAGGGAAACGGCCGGATCGTGGGCCCAGACCAATCCCGGCCGGGAGGTCCAGATGGTCTTACAGGTGTTCCTGCCGGCCCTGGTCCTTGCGGGCCTGGGGGTCATTTTCCTTACCCGGAGAAAGGAAAGAAAACGGCTGGCCACCGGTCTGGCATTTCTTTCACCGTCTATCATACACCTTGCCATCTTTGTCGTAACTCCCCTGATCTTTGCCCTCTACCTTGCCTTTCATAAGTGGAATATCCTCCTGCCTGAAAAGCCCTTCGTGGGACTGGAAAACTTCCGGGAGATGCTCCACGACCGCCAGTTCTGGAACGCCCTGAAGAATACGGCTATCTATTCCCTTCATGTCCCCGTGGGAATGTCCATCTCCCTTCTCCTCGCCGTGACACTGAATCAGAAAATCCGGGGGGTGAATTTCTTTCGAACCCTCTTTTTCCTCCCTTCCGTTTCCTCCTTCGTGGCCATTGCCCTCCTGTGGACATGGATCTACGATCCCCAGTTCGGGCTCGTCAACTACGTCCTGTCTCTCATCGGCGTCAAACCCCTGGGGTGGCTCACCGATCCCTCCACCGCCCTCATCGCCATCATGATCATGAGTATCTGGATGGTCATCGGCTACCAGATGGTCATCTTCCTCGCCGGTCTTCAGGGTATTCCCGAGCACCTGTACGAAGCGGCCCGGATGGACGGCGCCAGCCGGTGGGTCCAGTTCCGCAGGATCACCCTCCCCCTGCTGACTCCCACGACGTTTTTTGTTCTCGTCACCTCCATGATCGGCTCCTTCCAGGTCTTCTCCTCCATCTACGTTATGACCCGGGGCGGCCCCATGCGCAGTACGGACGTCGTGGTGTTCCATATCTACCAGAACGCGTGGGAATATCTCAATATCGGCTACGCCTCCGCCATGTCGTGGGTGCTGTTTATTATCATCGTCGGTATCACCGCTCTCCAGTTCAAATTCATTCCCCGGGAAGTGGAATATGACTAAGACCGCTACCCGGATCCTTACCTACCTCCTCCTGGGAACCACGGCCGCCACCATGCTGGTTCCTTTCCTCTGGATGGTAAGCACCTCCCTGATGACGGAACTGGAGGTCTACCAGTTTCCGCCCCGGTTCATCCCGGAGAGAATCCAGTGGAATAACTATCCGGACGCCCTGACCATTCTCCCCTTTGGACGGTTCTTTCTCAACAGCCTAATTATCACGGCGGGAGCCGTGGTGGGCCAGCTTATTTTTTGCTCCATGGCAGCCTACGCCTTTTCCCGTCTGCGCTTCCGTGGCCGCGATAAAATCTTTGCCGTCTACCTCATGACCATTATGATTCCCGGCATTGTGACGATGATTCCGGCGTTTCTCATCATCCACGCCTTCGGGTGGATCAACTCCTACTGGGCTTTGATTACCCCGGCAGTGAATTCGGTGTGGGGCATATTTCTCCTGAGGCAGTTCTTCATGACCCTCCCCAGAGACCTGGAGGATGCAGCCAGGATTGACGGCGCCGGGGACTTCACCATCTATTTCCGTATCGTCCTTCCCCTTTCGAAACCGGCACTGGCGACCCTGGCCATCTTCTCCTTTATGGGCATGTGGAAGGACTTCCTCTGGCCGCTCATTGTCACCACGCGCATGGAAATGCGCCCGGTGGAAGTGGGCATCGCCATGTTTCATACCATCCACTCCCTCCACTGGCCCCACCAAATGGCCGCCGCCGTCACCGTCATGATCCCCATCATTTTGGTTTTCTTTTTTGCCCAGAAATACTTCATTAGAGGGATCACCCTGACAGGAATCAAAGGGTAAAGCGCAAGAACCGGCTCAGAGCAAAGTGAAAAATGGAAAATGGAAATATCTATAGATATTCTGCTCCTCCGGAGTGGTTCGTAATGCGTAACAAAACTCCGACTCTCCATTTCCCCAGTTCCCCGGTTTTCCATCTCTCCATTTCTCCAGTTCTACTTTTCATTTTGAGTTTTGCAATTTGCATTGCGACAGCCGCCCGGGCGGCCGAGAACTTCTTTATCGTATGGGGACCCGTGTTCCATGAAGACCAGACCCTCTGCTCCCACCGCCCTCAAGACCCCCATTTCGCTCTCCCTAATCAAGTGTCGTACGTGGCATACTTCGCGGAACATCCCGGGACGGTGGTAACGGAAAGATCACCCAAGTGGAACATCCGCGACGATGCCCCCCTGCCCGGAAATGGATACTACGGCATCGAAGTGGGAAATCTCCACCGGGCCGTTCCCGCTCACTCCGATACCCTGGCGTTGACCCTTACGTGCGAGGCGACGGGCCAACAGGGCACCGTCATAATTCCCCTCAGGGATTTCGAACTGGGGCATCAACAATTTCCCGTCACTCTCCGGCGACGGGACGTCCCGCGCCGTCCCTCTTTTCTCCAGGTGTCCCGGCAAGAGAGCAGGAACGTTCTCCGGTGGCCCGGGACACCCGGGCTCAGCTACGACCTGTACCGGTCCGACCTGACGGACACCCTGAACGATGGACGGGCGTTGCGGGTATACGACCGCCTCTCAGGGAACGTGAATGACAGCACCTTCGTCGATACCACCATAGATACGACCCGACATTATGGCTACCTCGTCATCCCCCGGACACCCGGAGGAATATCAGGAGCTCATAGCATGGAGGGCGTGGACATCCCTCTTGAAGAGGGCCCCATCGCCCGGATGGCTCTCTTCTCCACCGGGGATGTGGCCGTATCCCGGGCGGGAAGTCCATTCGTTTCCATCCTGAACCGTCAGGGTCAGACCGTGACGGCATTGAAAGCACCTCCCCGGCCCACCCTTGCCGTTGACCGGGAGGATAACCTCTGGATTGTGGGTCCTCCGGACACGGGATCTGACTCACAACAGGAATGGATTCATGGCACGGTCTATTCCCCCGAAGGGACTCTCCTGAACACCTTCCCGCTCTCCCGGGACGGGAACGTGAAGGGGGAAATGAGGGATATGACCATCGACCGGCGGGGGCGGCTGTGGCTTCTCACGGGCAGGGGGGTGTATGCCTTCACCCCGAAACTCCGGCTCTGGATCCGCCGGGACTTTGACGCTGCCACCTTCCGCCGTCCTACCTCCCTGGCTATCTTTCGCGGTCATCTGGCCGTGACCGATCCCGTGGCCAAAACGGTGAATCTGTTCCGGCTGAAACACGGCACCCTCGTCCGAACCGGAGTCTTCTCCACCGGCTCCCTGGAACCGTGGGACGTCCAGTGGGTCCGGTCAGACAAACTGGCCGTTTCCGATCCCTTCAAGAAAACCGTATCCCTCTACGATCCCACCGGGCGGGTCATGGGATCCATCAACACCGATGTCGCCGGACCCCTTGAATCGCCGAGAGCCCTCCAGCGCCGGCGCCATACCCTGGTCGTCTCTGACCGGAATCGCATCCTCATGGTGCCGGTGAAAATGGACGGAAGCAGATTCTCGCCCCGTATCGCCTTTGGAAAACGGGGAAAGGCCACCCTATCGTGGCAATCGGCCATCCCCACACCCACCTCCGTTCGCACATGGCCGGAAGGCCACGAACCCAAAGTGACTGCCGGTCCCCGTCCCACCCGGCACCACAGGATCACGCTCGAAGACCTTCCCCCCGTTTCCCGGATCAACTTTACCGTCTCATCCCCCCTGGAGACCATCCCGCCCCGGGTCTGGTCTGAACCTTTGGATTTCGCCACCCCCCTGTGGAAAAAAGGGAAGACCGCCGTTCTCCGCCTTCCCCTGGCCGTGATTGTCCATACCCACGCCGTGGACCTGAGCGAACAGCCGCGGAACCATCCGCCGACGGCCCCCATCCCGCCCGGCGAGGTGGACCTGATCCGCCGTCAGATAAACGAGGCCGTCCTGTTCTACTGGAATAATTCCTCCATGAAGGTATTTCTCGATGTCGATTTTTTTACCGGCGACCGGTTCCTGGACGTGGATCCCTTCGGGGAATATCCCCCTCCCGACCCGCAAAAGATCGAACCCTTCCTCGCCTCGCGGGGCCACCACCTCACGGACTACGTGGGAATCGTGAGAATCATTGCCGAGCAACGTTTCGATACGGAACTCAATGCCTGGGTTCTGGCCGGAAGGGGAGGAGGATTTACCTGGGGGATCAACCCCACAGACAGCCTGCCCGGAGCGTCATGGTGGCGAGCTACCCCGGCCGGTGAGGGTTCGGGCAACGACTGGCTCATGACCCACGAATTCCATCACCAACTGGATGCCATGTTCCAGGAGAGCAACCATCCCGAATATCCCTTTAATCATTTCTCTCCCCTGGAGTATTCCGGACCCTTTGGAGAACACTACGATGGGAATGCCTACATCCTGAGAGAGTGGGGAGCAACAGACTGGTTCCTTCTCAGGTGGGGAGATACTCTGGTGGTATCGGACAGCGATGAAGATGGCATCCCCGATGACGATCCCCGGCTCCCCTCGGATGAAATGCGTCTCGGCTCCGACCCGGAATCCCCGGATAGCGACGGTGATGGACTCCACGATATGGAAGAAGTCCTTCTCTCCAACTGGGTGACGTCAGGGGTGGGCGAGGACTGGGGGGGACCCGTTCATCTACCCGGACTCACGAACCCCGACGCCGATGGCGACGGCATTCCCGATGGAAAGGATCCCTATCCCCTTTACGATATCGATCCCGCCATCCCCCGTGTTTCCCCCGTCATCGATGGAAATATCGACGCGGAGGAATGGCCTTCCTTCTACCATCTGGAGGATACTCGCGGCCAGGGCGAGTTCGCCCTGGCCTGGGATGACCATTTTCTCTATGGTGCCGCCCGGATCCGGCCCCCCGGCCCCTTTCACCTCCAGATCGACGCCGCCGCAGACGGCTGGTTTAGCGGGCGGGATAACCTTGTCTTCAGATTCACCCCCAATAACGACGAGGAGACACCCACAGTGGAAACGAGTGTGTTCGTCTGCGACGAGCAGCCTGACCGGTACCCGTATATGAACACGGACCTTATCTCTGCCGACTCCGTCCGGGCCGCAAACAGGTTCACCGGTGAAGAGTGGGTGCTGGAATACGCTCTCCCCCGCATGCCCCGTCTGGGCCTGACCCTTGAGCCGGGTCGGGAGATCGGAATCAATGCCGGGTGTTATTTCGATTCGTTGCTGCGCCGCAGGGTCAGTCTGTTTGAACCTCATAAACTCATTCGCCTGACCCTGTCGCGATAGCGCACAATGAGGAGATCGCTTCGGTGAAAGGCCAATTTGCTTTCTTGTTACTGCCCGCCTGCGGACTTTATGCCATGACCTTGCTACCGGCTTCCCTGGAATCGCCGGAAGAGGAAGGACCAGACGGGTTGGTCCCGGAATTCACCCTCGAAGCCAACGATCTTGAACTGACGCGCCGGGTTCAACCCTTTGCTCCCTTCGACAAGGTGGGCCGCCGCTTCGCCATCCTGGGACGGGAAGGGGGGACGTTCGAGGCATGGGGGTACCCCATAAAGATCCTCAGAAACTTTGAATTCTCATTCCTCCTGGCCAACAGCACCGAAAAGATTTCCGGCCGGGAAACGGCCCGATGGATCACCGTCACGCCCGAAGCCACCGTCATCACCTTCACCCACCATCAATTTGTGGTCCGGGCCATTTTTGTCACCCCCGTTAACGAGCCGGGAGCCATTATTCTCCTCGATGTGGACTCCCGGGAACCCGTCACCGTGGTGGCCGGCTTCATCCCCGTTCTTCAACCTATGTGGCCGGCAGGAATCGGGGGACAGTACGCCGCCTGGGACAAAGAGATGGACGCCTACGTCATTTCGGAACCCCGCCACCAGAATGTGGGCTTTGTGGGATCCCCTGGAGCCACCGGAATTTCCTATTCCCCCGCCCACATGCTTTCGGATGTTCCCCTGGAATTCAAGATTGAAGTGGATCCGGAAACGGCCGCGGGAAAGTTCGTTCCCGTGGTCCTGGCGGGGGGTGCAGGAGATCCGGGCGAATTCAAGAAGATCTACGAAAACCTCAGCCGGACACCGGAACGATACTACCGGGAGAACGTTGCCCACTTCCGGAACCTGAGGGACTCCACCCTCGAGATCGTGACCCCCGTGAGGGAAATCGATCTCGCCTTCGAATGGGCCAAAGTGGCCTACGACAATCTTGTCGTCACCAATCCCTTCCTCGGTACGGGACTGGTGGCGGGACTCGGTATCTCCGGCACCAGCGGGCGACCGGGCTTCGGATGGTATTTCAGCGGGGACATCTACATCAATTCCCTCTCCCTGGTGAGCGCCGGTGCCTTCAACATTGTCCGGCAAAGTCTGGAATTCAGCCGGAAGTGGCAGCGTGAGGACGGGAAGATGGCCCACGAACTGTCCCAATCGGCTTTCCGGTATGTCGACTGGTTTGAGGACTATCACTACGGATACATCCACGGCGATACCACACCGTGGTACGTAGTCGCAACGGCAGATTACTTCCGGTCCACCGGCGACCTCCCCTTTATCCGCGAGAACTGGCCGTCTCTGAAACGGGCATACCAGTGGTCCCTTGCCACCGACGAGAACGGAGACGGCCTCATGGACAACAGGGCGGCAGGCCTGGGCGCCCTGGAGTTCGGACCCCTCACCGGAATCGTGACCGATGTCTATCTCGCCGCTATCTGGGTCAAGGCGATCGATTCCATGAGAGAACTGGCGGAAGCCGTGGGGGACCACAACCTGGCGGAGCGCTCGAGGGAAACATACGGGCTGGCGTCCCGGACCCTCAATGAAAGATTGTGGGACGAAGACGCGGGCCTGATCGGCTACGCCTTTAACGAAGACAACGAGATCTTTGCCGAACTGAATCCGTGGAGCGGACCGGGAATCATGTGGGACCTTTTTGATCCGGAAAAAAGCCGCGCCACACTGGCCAGAATCAACACGTCCGAACTGACCACCGACTGGGGAATCCGCTGCCTCACCAACCGGAGCAGCTATTACGAACCGCTGAACTATAACTACGGCGCCGTATGGCCCTTTGTCACCTCCTTTGTGGCTACCGCCCTGTACCGTCACCATTTCGCCGAGGCAGGGCTCGCCGGATTGATGTCCACCGTCCGGCATACGTTCGACAACTCCCTGGGTAATGTGACGGAAGTTTTCTCCGGGGACCGGAATGTGTGGCCCGCGGAAGCGGTCCACCATCAGGGGTTTTGCTCCGCCGGAGCCGTCCTTCCCCTCGTGAGGGGACTCCTGGGCCTGGAGACAGACGCCGTGAAGCACACCGTAACCTTCGCCCCCCATCTTCCGGCAGATTGGGACCGCCTGGAAGTGAATACCCTGAAGGTGGGATCGTCACTTCTCGATCTGATCCTCACGAGACGGGAAACCGAAATCGCCCTTCAGGTGACAAACGGAGGGGAAGAACCGGTCACCCTGACGTTCAGTCCCGCCCTCCGGACGGGACAGGTGTCGGGTGTGCGCGTTAACGGAGACGAAGCGGAATTCCATATCGTGGAATCCCCTCAGGATATCCACGTCTCCACAACCTTTCCCGTCACGAAACAGGCCAACGTCGTGATCGAACACACCCCATCTTTCCGGACCGTTTTCCCCACCCCCGTATCCCGGACAGGCGACCCGAACCGGGGACTGAAGGTTCTGGAGACCCAACGGATTCCCGGGGGCCTTCGGTTTCACCTGGAAGGAGTCCCGGGAAAAACCTACGGGGTAAAGATCCTGGGACCGGAATATGTGGAAAATGTTCTTGGGGGACGACTGAGGGGAGAGACGATCGAGGTGACCTTCCCCGCAGAGAAACGGGGCGAGTTCGTCCGCACCACCCTGGAAATCACGGGAAAGCCGTGACAGCTGATGCTTGAAAACCTCCCGGCCCGTAAGGACAAGTGGTATCTCGGATCCGGCTCCCCCCTCATGTGGGCCCCCCGGTTTCCCCTCTGGCTCGACGTGCCGGGATTGTGGGATGAGGCCCTCTACTATAACTACCGGCTGGCTCCCCTGTTTACACTCTCGTGCGTGGATAACGGGGGTAATGAGATTCGCCTCAACTGCCGGAGCCGGACATGGCAACGCTCCGGCATGACCCGGGTGTATGCCGCCGGTGACACTCACCTCTCCATCCGCGAACAGACGGTGTGCCTCTCCCATAATATCCTCCTTTCCCGGTACACCCTGAAGAACGATTCCTCCTCACGCCGCACGGTTTCCCTGGTTTTCTGGACTGTCCAACGCGGAACGGCCATTGCGGACCTCAAAGGGAACAAGGACGGGATCGAGTTCCGGATTGCCCTGGAAGACCGCGGCCGTCCGTCCCTTAACGTTCCGTGCCGGCTCACCCTCGATGAGAGAGCCGACTCCTTCTCCGTTCAGTCCAGTGAGGGGACACCGGTTCAACCCCGGTGGACTCTTACCCCGTTTTACGACACGTGGAAGGAGAGGCTGAACAACCTGGCGCGGGTCTCTCAACGGTCCCGCGACGAATTGGTTTTTATGGCACTCCACCGAAATGTTCTCATCGAGCCGGGGAAAACTCAAACCGTTACGGTGATGTTTGAGGTTCCTCCCCCCCGCGAATTTCGCGGGAAAAGCCGGAACAGATCGTCCCTTCCCAGAGTGACCCCGGACCAGAGTGAGAAGGAGTGGGAATCGCACGTTGCAGGGATTCCCCATTTCGACTGTTCCGATGAATTCATCAGACGGTACTACTGGTACCGGTGGTACGGCCTCAGGCTCATGACCCTTCCCGGAGGAGACGAAGGGTACCCCCATCCCACCGTCTGTGAGGGGATCGACTATTTCCGGGCTCCCATATCCTACAGCGCCCAGTGCCATATGCGCGAAACGCGGTGGATGTTGCAGCCGGACCTGGCCCGCGGATGCCTGCTGAATTTCATCCACCGGCAGCGAAAGAACGGAGAATTCCCCGGGTATCTCGACGTAACAGGAGAGCGGCCGGAAATGTTCTACCACGCCGACTGGGGGAGCCCCGTTCTGGACGTCCACAGGATTCACCCCGGCCCCGACTTTCTTCGACGGGCCTACGACGCCCTCTCCCGGTACGCCCTCTGCGTTGACGAACAGCGCGATCCCGAGGGGAGTGGCCTGTACGGAATCCACAATCATTACGAAACGGGACAGGAATTCATGAGCCGTTACACCGCCGTTTCCCGGGAAGCCGACGCCGACAACTGGGGCCACCAGTTTACCCTTAAGGGGGTGGACGCCACCGTCTACCTGTACCGAATCAAGAAAGCCCTTTACGAGATGGCCGTCACCCTGGATCGTCCCGGTGAAGAACGGAACCGGTGGGAAAAAGGGTTCAAGACCATAAAAGAGGCTGTAAACCAGCACATGTGGGACCCGGAAGAAGAGATGTTTTTCGATGTGGATCCCGGAACGGGCAGGCGAACGGGGGTGAAAGCCGCCGTCTGCTTCTACCCGTATATGACCGATATGGTGGGAGAAGAACACCTCCAGGGATTGCGCCGCCACCTCCTCAATCCCGGTGAATTCTGGACACCTTTTCCGGTACCGGCAACCGCCCTCACCGATGCCGCGTTTTCGGCGGAGGCCCTCTGGAAGGACCGCCGGATGAACTGCCCCTGGAACGGACGGGTATGGCCCATGACCAACTCCCACCTGGCAGAGTGCCTGGCCCGCACCGCCCTCCGTCTGGATGCAGAATTCCGGTCCATCACGGCGGAATTCATCCGGACATTCATCCGGATGATGTTCTTTGACGGTGACGCAACCCGGCCCAACAGTTTCGAGCACTACCATCCGTTCACCGGCCGCCCTTCTCTCTACAGGGGCGTCGATGATTACCAGCACTCCTGGGTGGTCGATCTGATTCTGAAATATGTGGCCGGGATCCGGCCCGGAGAGACATCCGTTATCGTGGATCCCTTTCCGTTCCGCCTCAAAGCCCTTCACGTAACCAATCTCACCGTTCGAGGGCACCGCCTGGAGGTTCGCCTGAAAAACGAATCCTTTTCCGTAACCGTCGACGACGGTCCAGGGCAAGAGTCGGTTCTCGGCAAACCGGTCGAATTGCCCATATGATCCGTGTCGGATTCTTGAGCCCTTATCCTCTTTCCTCCCTCCCCCGGGAAGAAAAAGGAGCCTGGGACTGGCTCGAGCAATCGCCCATGACCGGCGCGTTCCTCCCCTTCAAAACGGTGAGCGGTGATTCCCGGACCCTGGATCCGTATCAGGTTGTCTGGTGGCACACCACGGAAACGATCATCCGTGCAACCCCGAACCCCTCCCGGTCATCGCGATTTCGAAGATTCACCAGCGGCGATCTCACCCCCGTCATCTCCGGGATCGTGCAGACTCTCACGACCTACTACGAAAAAGGGGGGTCACTCCTTTTTACCCTCCTGGCAGCCCCCATTGTCCATCACCTGGGACTGGAGCCCAATCCCCCGGACCGGATTCTCTCAGGTCGCTGGAAGGAAACCAGCGGTATGAAAGGGTACCCGGACATGAGGGGATTTCACGGCTTCCTGAACCACCCCCTTTTTGCCCCCCTCCACGGAGGGGTGTATACCTGGATGCCGTCCAGAGGCGAACCCTTCTGCGAAGCCGTCTACAGCCGGAAAACCGGTCCCGAGAAGGGATCCGTCCTGGCTCTGGAATGGGGACGGGTGACCATGAACGACAATCGTAAATGCGTGGTGGAATACCGGAACGGAAAGGGGATCGCCTTGACCATCGGCACTCACCTCTATTTCAACCCCGCCATCGACGAGTTCCGGCGCCACCGGGATCTCTTCCTTCTAAACCTCTTCCGGTACCTGGCCAAACCGCCGCCACCGGCACCCTGTTTCTTTCCCGAATACGGTCCTGAGGACAAGGCGGGGGAAAGGCTATGACGAAACTGGCGGCGCCGTCGACCCTTTCCCTTCACAGAAAACGGGCCACGGCGAATTTCTTTGACGTTACGGGAGAACGCATCTTTATCATGGGGCGCGAGAAGACAGGAATGGGAGAAATCTGGGTCCCGCCCCTCCGTATTCTTGCCTCCCTTCAATGGGGTGTGGTTGCCGGCGGCATCCTGAAGTGGTCCGGGGAATTCCCACCGGCCTTTTCTGCCATGCCCGGAGGCATCACGCGGGAAGTGGTCGCCCCCTCCTGGAAGGTGACCGAAGAGGTGACCTGCTCCCGGAAGGAACCCTCAGGATTGTGCCAGCTCCGGTTTGTCCGCCTGAACGGCGCATCCGGAACTCCCGGCGAATTCCCCACCCACCTCGTGGTGGAAGGGGCGGTCGAGTTTCGCCTCATGTGGCCCTACCCTGCCAACACCGTTGGCGTCCGCAAAGGGAGGTGGCGGAAGGATCTTGGGGCCTTCGAATTCCGGGACGAAAGGAACCTCTTCGTGGCTCTCCTGGGATCTCCCGAACCGCCCGATCGGCACGAATTGAAAAGGGGCGAACCGCCGGCCCGGTGGACGGCTTCCCTGGTCTTCGATCTCGTAAACAGGGATGAACGGGTGATTCCCGTTGTGGTGGCCGCATCGGGCCGTTCCCGGGTCGAAGCGACTCGAGCCTATCGCCGGGTCGCCACCCATCCCGGGGAGACCCTCAGGGACCAGGCAACCTATCACAGCCGTCACCTTGACCGGTCCCTCCGTGTGGAATCCCCCGATGACCGATTCAACCGGGGGTATCACTGGGCGGTGGTGGGCCTGGATCGCCACTTCCTTCACACACCGGGAATTGGAAAGGGTTACACCGCCGGATTCGCCCAGACCACTCCCGGGTGGGGCAGGAGCCGGCCCGGATTTGCCTGGTATTTTGGCCGGGACAGTGTCTGGACGTCCCTGGCCGCCCTCGCCTGCGGCGACTTCGAAAAGGTCCGGGAAAACCTGAAGCTCCTGGGCGATTTCCAGGATATCTCGGGCAAGATTTTCCATGAACTCACCCTGAGCGGAGTCGTGCATTACGATGCAGCCGATGCCACACCCCTCTATGTGGTTCTCATGGGGGAATACCTTAGATGGTCGGGGCACACACGGTTCCTCCGGACCCAGTGGGACCGTGTCAACAAGGCGATGGCTTTTCTCCGGTCCACCATCCGGAATAACCATCACTTCATCGAAAACCGGAATGTGGGCCACGGATGGGTGGAATTTGGACCCCTCGCCGGAAGCGATGTGGAGATCTATCTGACCGCGTGCTGGGCAGAGGCCCTCAGACAGATGGCATACATGACAGAGGCAATGGACGACAGGAAATCATCCCGGAAGTACCTGTCCGAATATGAAACCGTCACCGCAAATATGGATTCGCTGTTCTGGAATGAGGAGACGGGAACCTACGATATGGGACTTTGTCTGGGATCTTCCAACAAGACCGATAACACGATTCTTCCCGCCGTTCCCATCCTGTTCGATCAACTCCCGTTCGAAAGATCCCGATCCGTGGCATCCCTCTTCTCCGGGGACGATTTTTCCACGCCCTGGGGAACCCGAATCCTCTCTTCCAGAAGTTCATCCTACAAAGGTTCGGCCTATCACACCGGTTCGGTATGGCCCCTTTTTACCGGCTGGTGCTCCCTGGCGGAGTACAGGACCCATCTCCCCCGGGCCGGCTTTGCCCACATCTTGGCAACTCTTCAAAACTTCAGGCGCGGAGCCCTGGGGTGGATAGAGGAGGTGCTGGACGGCGAAACGGGTCGCCCCGCGGGAGTATGCCATCACCAGGCGTGGTCGGAAGCCATGGTCTGTCTCCCGGTGGTCCGGGGGATGCTGGGACTCGAAGTGGACGCCCTTAACTCGTGGATAAGAATTCGCCCCCATATCCCCCCCGTGTGGTCGCGCCTCAATGTGTGGGGGATCCGGATGGGAAACAGGAGATTGTCCGTTTCCTTCCGGAAACACGGTGAAACCCGGGAATTCCATCTTACGCTCACCGGAAACGGACCGGTGACCGTTGAATTCGAACCCTGGATACCATCCGCCGGCGATGCTGTTGCCGCCACCGTCGACGGAAAATCCTCCCGGATACCCGTTTCCACCTTTGCCGACTGCCCCCACTCAAAGATTACGGTGACTCTGAAGGATACCGTGGGGATCCGGTTCATGCCGGCATAACCGGAGCAAGATATGGAAAAAGCTTCCGACAGCTCCCGCAGCACACTGAAATCGACACTGCTTCGTTCATTCCGCCGGCATTTTGGCCGGGATCCCACTCTGGTCGTCCGGGCACCCGGTCGAATCAATCTCATCGGTGAACACACAGACTACAACCTGGGGTACGTCCTGCCTGCGGCCATCAACCGCTGGGTCATGGCGGGTTTTTCGTCCCGGTCCGATGGGAGGTGCACGGTTCTTGCCCGGGATTTTGGACGGGAAGATTCCTTCTTGATTGACAACATCGGGAAGCACCCCCAGGAACTGTGGGCCAATTACGTCCGGGGGGTTACCCGGGCGCTTCTGGAGGAAGCCGGGGGATCGGGATTCGACGCCGTTATCGCCGGTAATGTCCCCATCGGGTGCGGTCTTTCCTCTTCCGCCGCCACGGAAGTAGCCCTTGCCGTGGGCCTGTCCTCCCTTTGGAACATGGACCTCGACACACCAACCCTCGCCCGGCTGTGCAACCGGGTTGAGCGGGAGTTTCTCGGCATTCTCAGCGGCATCATGGACCAGTTTGTCTCCCTTGCCGGCAAGACAGGACACGCCCTTTTCCTGGACTGCCGTGACCTCTCTTTCCGGCACATTTCCCTCCCCCTGGATTCCTGCCGCCTGGGGGTGATCAATCCCCTGATCCCCAGGGATCTGGTCCGTTCCCCTTACAATCAGAGAGTCCAGGAGTGCCGGGATGCAGTGAAAGTCATTGAGAAAATTCATCCTTCCGTCCGGTCCCCCAGGGACGTCACATGGGATATCCTGGAAGAATCCCGGGAGGAGCTCGGTCCCGTTCTTTTTCGCCGCCTTCGCCACGTCATTTCCGAAAACGAACGGACCCTGGAGGCCGTGGAACACCTGATCAACGGCTCGATTTCCCGGTTTGGCAATCTCCTGTACGCCTCCCACGACAGCCTTCGCCGGGATTACGAAGTCAGCCGTGATGAACTGGATACACTGGTATCTCTCTGTTCGGATACGGACCTTTGTGTGGGAGCCCGGATGGTGGGAGGGGGATTTGGCGGCTGCGTCATGGTCCTGGTGAAAGGGGACGGGTGGACCCCTTTTGTCCGGGAGATCTCCAGGGCGTACCGGTCCCGGTTCCGCATCACGCCTCAGACGGTGCCCCTTCGGGTCTCCTCGGGCGTCCACGCCGAATGGATTTGACGGGATATACTCCGCAACCAATGGGCTTACCCGCAGGCCTGTTAGAATTTTGGTGATTTTCTGACGGGAAAATAGGAGATTACCCAGGAGAGCCCCGTCGCTCGTGCGGCGGGGGAACCATCATGGCGACAGTACGATTCTCTCATGTGGGAAAGCGGTTCGGGAAGGTCCGGGCGGTTCACGATTTCACGCTGGAGGTGAAGGAGGGAGAGTTCCTGGTCCTGGTGGGCCCGTCCGGCTGCGGCAAGACCACCCTCTTGAGATTGCTGGCAGGTCTGGAGGAACCCGACACCGGCGACATTTTCATTGATGACAGGAGGGTGAATGATGTGCTGTCCAAGGACCGGGACATTGCCATGGTGTTTCAAAACTACGCCCTTTACCCCCATATGGACATCTACAGCAACATGGCTTTCGGGCTGAAGTTGAGAAGGTACCCCAGGGAGGAAATCCGGAAACGAGTGAACGAGGCGGCCCATATACTGAAGATTGCTTCCCTTCTGGACCGCAAACCCAGGGCCATTTCCGGAGGGGAAAGACAGCGGGCGGCTCTCGGACGGGCCATTGTTCGCCATCCCAGGGTCTTCCTCTTTGACGAACCCCTGTCCAATTTGGACGCCAAACTCAGGGTTCAGATGAGGGCCGAGATCAAGCGACTCCATTCTCAACTCAAGACCACCATGATCTATGTCACCCACGACCAGGTGGAGGCTATGACCATGGCCGACACGATGGTCATCATGACCGACGGCGTGATTCAGCAGGTGGGATCACCTGCCGACGTATACAAAACTCCCGCCAACATGTTTGTGGCGGGATTCATCGGATCGCCGGCCATGAACTTCATCCGGGGAACCTGGGACGGGGGGACATTCACCGCCCCGGGTCTTGCCCTCCCGCTAAAAGAGAGTCGACAGCTCGTTCCCTATGCAGGCAGGCACGTTGTCCTTGGGATTCGCCCCGAACACATTACCCTCGCCGGTTCGTCCCGGCCTCACGCCGTTCTGCCCGTCACGGTGAAGGAACCTCTCGGGCACGAGACCCTGGTCCACATGAAAGCGGGAGACCAGGACGTGGTGGCAAGGATCAACTCCACCCGGTTGTCAGGAACCGAAACCGAACTTTCCCTCCGGCTCGATCCCGCTGCCTTCCATTTTTTCGATCCCGACACGGGCCAGTCCCTGAGGGCGTGAGACCGGCCGCCAGGTTCCCATCCCCGGGAGTTCAAATTGTGCTTGCTAAGTATGTCTTCTACACTTACAATTTCCGAAGGAGGATGCCTTGAAGAGGATCAAACCCTGTCCTTCGGTCCTGTTTCTGTTGTGGATCAGCGCGGTAAGCGCCCATGCCCAATTGCTCCAGTCCGAAGACCCTCGCCGGGAGATTGTGAAGAGATTGGCAGAAGAAGCCCAGCGCATCGGTGACTCGTTTCGAACGGCCGCGGAAACGGATACGGTTCTTGAGAGGGCACCGTCCACCGTCCACGTCATTACGGTAAACGGTGTCATCGGCCCCATTTCCTCGGATTTTATCCTGAAATCGATCCGGGAAGCCGAGAGCCAAAAGGCGGAATGTCTCATCATCAGGCTCGACACGCCGGGGGGTCTCATGGAAGCCATGAGGGACATTGTGAAAGCCGAACTGGGCGCCGACATACCCGTGGTGATTTATGTGGCGCCCGGAGGGGCCCGGGCCGCCTCGGCCGGCGTATTCATCACTCTGGCGGCGCACGTGGCCGCCATGGCCCCGGGAACCAATATTGGTGCGGCTCACCCTGTCATGATTGGAGGAACCCCGGGAGGGGGTGCCGATACCAGTCAAACCATGATGGACAAGATCACCAATGACGCGGTGGCATACATTCAATCTATTGCCGAAAAACGGGGCCGGAATGCAGAATGGGCCAGGGACGCCGTTCTGAACAGTGTCTCCATCACCGCCCAGGAGGCCCTGGAGGCGGGAGTGATCGATACGGTGGTGGCCTCTCTCGCCGGTCTGGTCGCCTACCTGGATGGCAGGGAAGTGGAGATTCTCTCCGGGAAACGGCAACTCGCCACCCGCAACGCCCTGGTCAAGGAAATTGAGATGGGATTCCGCTACCGGGTTCTGGACAAAATCACCAATCCCAATATCGCCTATTTGCTGCTTCTTCTCGGCGTTTATGGGATTCTGTTTGAACTGTCCAACCCGGGCGCTATTTTCCCCGGGGTTCTGGGGGCCATCTCCCTGATTCTGGCCTTCCTGGCGTTTCAAATGCTTCCCATCAATTACGCGGGTCTGGCCCTGATGGCCCTGGGTGTGGTTCTCTTTATTCTGGAAGTCAACGTCACCAGCTACGGCCTTCTCAGTATCGGAGGGATTGTGTCACTTCTTTTGGGCTCCCTCATGCTTTTCGAACGGACGGAGCCCCTTATGCGCGTCTCGTGGAAGGTGATTATTCCGGCTCTCGGATTTACGGTGGTGTTTTTTGTCTTCGCCATTGGCTTTGCCGTGAAGGCACAGCGGCGAATACCGGTCACCGGCTCCATTGGCCTCGTCGGAATGACGGGCGTCAGCCAGACCGATATCGATCCCCAGGGACAGGTGACCGTTCACGGCGAAATCTGGAAAGCGGTCAGCGATAGCAAAATACCCGCAGGGGCCGACATCCGGGTCGTGGAGGTCAAAGGTATGGTGCTCAAAGTAGAAAAAATTTAAACTCCCGAAGGAGGCAAACATGGAAAGAGTCATACCCTTCAGCGTTATCATCTTCCTGGCAGTGATGCTTATCGCCTCGGCCATCCGGATATTGCGTGAATATGAGCGGGGTGTGGTGTTCCGACTGGGAAGATTGGCTCACGGGATTGGAGCGCGGGACGGTCTGGCCACCGGACCGGGACTCATTTTCCTCATTCCCATCATCGATCGTATGGTCCGGGTCAGCCTGAGAACCGTGGTTCTGGACGTGCCGCCCCAGGACGTCATCACCCGGGATAACGTATCCCTTAAAGTGAATGCCGTCATCTTTTTCCGGGTTATGGATGCCGCCAAGGCCATTCTGGCGGTGGAAGACTACCATTTTGCCATCACCCAGATTGCCCAAACTACCCTGAGAAGTATCTTGGGAGAAGCCGAACTGGACGAACTCCTGGCCCAGAGGGAAAGAATAAACCAGAGATTGCAGAGCATCATTGACGAACATACCGATCCCTGGGGGATCAAGGTTTCCAACGTTGAGGTAAAACACGTCGATCTGCCCGTGGAAATGCAGCGGGCCATTGCCAAACAGGCGGAGGCCGAAAGGGAAAGACGGGCGAAAGTCATTCACTCCGAAGGGGAGTTCCAGGCCGCCGACAAACTCGCCCAGGCCGCCAGCGTCCTGGCCCGGGACAAACGGGCTCTCCAGCTCCGGTTTCTGCAGACGCTTACGGAAGTGGCCACGGAGAAAAACTCAACCCTGGTCTTTCCCGTCCCCGTGGACCTGTTTGAACCCTTCATTCGCAGGGCCACGGACACACAGGAAAAGGGTGAGTCTCCGGACAAGTAGTCCGGGCCTGACCGGTCCTCCCTGATCCGGCAATTCCCCGTGACACGGGTAAGTACGGTCCGATGGATATTCTCACCAGGCTGGGACTGTTTCTCATACTGTTCGCCCTTATTGTCTTCGGCTCCCGGCTCCTTCTCAGCGGCAGAACCCGGGCGGAGCTGAGAAGAATTCGGGAGCCCGGTCCCTCCTTCTTTCAGTCACAGAACCGGTTGTTGTCCAGGCTCATTATCGTTTTCGTGCTCATCCTTTTGGGACTGTTCATCATTCTCTTTCCCACATGATTCGCTACGTCATCGACGGCCACAATCTGATGCACGCCGTTGGTGCGTACGCCGAGATCCTCGAAAGGTCCTATGTCCGGGCCCTCGAAGCCCTCTATCGGGACGTGGACAGCTACGTCCACTCCCGGAACGTCAGGGCCGTGCTTGTTTTTGATGGCAATCCTCCGGGGGAACCTCCCGAAAAAACGGAGGCCCTCGCGGTCGTATTCAGCGGGAGAGGCCGGGAAGCCGATTCCGTTATCGCCCGCCACATCAAAAAGTGGCCGGGACCCCAGACCGTTGTCGTTACCGGGGACAGGGGGATCCGGCAGACTGCCTCTTCCCTCCGGTGCCAGGTGGCCTCACCTGAAGATTTCTACCGGCGGGTACGCCCCGGAAAACGTTCCAAAAGTCCCAAACCGGCAGGCCCGAGAGCCAAATCGGACGGGCTGGCCCCCCACCAGATCGAATCGTGGAAAAAAGAGATGGAGCAGGCTCTGGCCAGAAAGAAAAAAGACAAGTCATAGTCTACCCCGTTCACGCCCCGGCCCCTTGAATCCCCCTTGAACCTTATCGGAAAACTCCTGCGAGTCAGAAGGGGTGAAACCCGGTCCGTATTCGCCTTTTTCCTCGGGTTTTTCTTCCTCGTCTCCGCCCTCGTCGTGGGCAAGACCGCCCGGGATACCCTGTTCCTTTCCCGGTTTGATCCCGCCTACCTGCCCCACATGTACGTGGCGGTGGCCCTCGCCATCGCGGCGGCGGTAGCCTTGTACAACCGCCTCACAACGGGCGTATCCCAGTTCACCGCTGCCATCACCACGTTCGCCGTGGGAGCGGTCTCCCTGCTCGTCATCCAGAGTCTGTTGAGCCGCTGGGTCTATCCCGTCCTGTATGTCTGGATGGATATCATCGGCACCCTTTGCGTCATTCAGTTCTGGTTCCTCACAGGCCGTGCCTTTACGCCGAGGCAGGCCAGACGGCTGTTCGGCATCATCGGAAGCGGTGGGGCAGTGGCCGGCACCGCCAGCGGATTCGCCATCCGGCCTTTCGTCCATAACTTCGGTACAGCGCCCCTTCTGACCCTTGCCTCCCTCCTCCTCATGCTCTCCCTGACCGTCATCGTCTTTCTCAGACCGTTCCTGTCCCGCCACCATCCAGAAGAAAAAAGACCGCCCGCGAGACGAACCCGCTCCCGGAGCGGACGGTTTAAACGACCCTACCTTACCGCCATCGCCGTCACCGTGACCCTTTCCGCCCTGGTGTCATCCCTGGTCGATTATCAACTGAAAATCATTGCCAGCCGGACCCTCGACGAGGCGAGCCTGGCCGGACTGTTCGGCCTCCTGTACGGCATCATCGGGGTGGCGTCGGTAATCATGCAGTTCTTGGTAACGGGACGGATTCTATCCCATCTGGGGATCACGTGGGGACTCACGTTTCTCCCCGCGGCCCTCGTGGCGGGCAACCTTATGATCCTGGCCCTCCCCGTGGTCATGACCGCCGTCATGGCCAGAGCAGGCGATCAGATCTTCCGGTTTACGGTCCACGACGCCGCCACTCAACTGCTGTGGGTTCCCGTTCCTATGAGCGAAAAGAAGCGAACCAAACCCCTGATCGACGGGACGATAAAAAACGCCGCCCAGGGTCTCTCGGGCCTTCTGATTCTCGCCGTCACTGCCTGGGTGGATGTGCGGTATCTGAGCATCCCTTCCCTCCTCTTTCTGGGAGCATGGATTCTTTCCAACTCACGTCTGAAAAAGGGATACGTTCACCAGCTCGAAAAAGCCATACGAAAACGGCAGCTGGACGTGGAATCCCTTCAGGTGGACCACACTGATCCCCTGGTGGTAAATGCCCTGAGAGAGACGCTCAAAACGGGGCAGGACGCTCAGATCCTGTTCGCCCTGGATACCATGAAACACCTCCCCCTCTCCCCATGGATCCCCGACCTGAAAAGGGTGTTCCGGACGGCATCGCCACAGGTGAAAACGGCGATTCTGAGACTGACAAGAGAAGAGGGCCATATCATTTCCGACGAAGAGATTCTCACCACCATCTCAGATACCGACGATACCGTGGCTTCCGAAGCCATGCTCATCTGTGGGGAACGAAAGATTGCCAGGGCCCAAAAGCCCCTGGAGGAAATCCTTGCCTCCGCACCCCGCCACCATCCCGTCCGTCAATCGGGGGCGGCCGCCGGACTCATTCTTCTTTCCGATCACCGTCACAAAACGGCCCTGAGGGTGCTGAACGGGATGCTCACCCGGGGGGATCCCCGGGACCAGGTTGCCGTCCTTCAGCTTTCCATCAGCTGGCGAAAGGAATCCCTCCTTGACGATAAGTATCTGGTCCGCCTGCTCAACAGCCCGTCACCCGACGTTCGAAAAGAAGCCATCCGCGTCGCTTCCCGCCGCCCCGGCGAAACGCTCATCCTCCCTCTGGCGGACAACCTCGAAAACCCCTCCACCCGGCCGGCAGCCCGGAAAGCCCTGAGGAATTTTGACTCGACAGCGGTATCCGAGGCCCTTGTCCGTAGATTACTGGACCCGGACCTTCCCGGAAGACTCGCTAAGGGGTTGATCCACGCCCTGGAAGACCACCCGGTGCCCCCGAGCCGGGACGCCCTCGTGGAAAAAGTGGGGCCGTCCGGGGACGCCATCGCCCGGGAAACCGTGGATGTCCTGGGAAAAATGGTGAGAACGACCCCCCTCTCCCCCACCCAGGCGGGAAAAGTGGAAACGGTTCTCAATGAAGAGATTCGCCGGCTCTATCGCCACCTGTCCCTCCTGGAACGCCTCCCGGACGGCCAGGAAGTGTTTCTCGTGAGAGACCTGCTCAACCATTTCATACGGCGCGGAAAAATCCATGCAATCAAACTGAGCCTTCTTCCCTATCCGGATGCACCCGTCACCAGTCTGACGGCACCCGTCAGGTCGTCTGAGGGAAGAAGCCTGTCGAACGTACTGGAAATCCTGGATACCATTCTCCCCCGGGAAACCCGCCGAAAACTCCTCCCCATCTTCGACGCCACTTCCCTCGGGGAAAAAGTCAGGGAAGGCCACCGTATCTATCCGGACACCCCCGTTTCTGTCGAGACAGCTCTTGTGGACTGGGCGAAATCGACCGATGTCTGGACTTCCGCCGTCGCCCTTCACTCCATACTCACACCCCGGTTTGACCCCCTCCTTTCCCGGACGGCGGACGGCAGCGCCCTTGACTGGGAGAGACTTTCCCGGTCCCCCCTCCAGAGAGAAACGGTGTCAAAACTGTGGGATGTGTACGGATCGCGGCTTCAATCGCTGCCCGGCTTTGTCAAGCAATCATGGTTACTGGAGGATATGCCCATGTATACCACCCTGGAGAAAACCATATTCATGAAGGGAGTTGACCTGTTCCGGGATATCCCGGGCGAAGACGTGTACCACATGGCCCAAATCGCGGAGGAAGTGGTGTATGCCGAAGGGAGGAACATCTTCAACGAGGGGGACGCGGGGGATTCCATGTATATCATCATGAACGGTGCGGTCCAGATTCACAAGAATGAAAAGGAGATCGCCGTTTTGAAGGAGGGAGAATTCGTCGGGGAAATGGCCCTTCTGGACCAGCAGCCCCGGTCGGCGACGGCGA
>JBHIEY010000056.1:0-11239 GCA_046861835.1 Fidelibacterota bacterium
TGGTCCTCGACAGGGAAGGGGATTCCTACTTCTATTCGGGCCCGGTGGGTTTCTCCGCAGATTCAGCCGGACAGACGGTGGAGTACAAATTCGTCTACGATCTGGACGGCCTTGTGTGGGAAAGTATCAGCAACCGGACATTTGATCTGAATGTCGATACCACCCTGGCCTGGAAATGGTTCAACGACGAACCCTATTCGGCCCAGATCGACACCTTCAACGTCACCTTCACCCTGAATACCAGCACGCTGGACAACTTCACCGATTCCACCCGGCTCGGATTTGTCTCGGGCGACTATGACGGATGGGACCACTTCAACGACACGCTCACCACCGTGGGCGACTACAGCAGCCGTACGGTCCAGGTTGTCGCTTCCGGCGGCAGCGATGACGTCGAGTATAAGTTCCTCTACAAGGATCAACTCGATCAGGTCACCTGGGAAAGCGTGGCAAACAGAGTGGTCACCGTCAGCAGCGACACCTCCTTCTTCAGCTACTGGGACGACATAGCTCCCTTCACCCCCACCGACAGCATGGACGTCTGGTTCCGGGTCCATATGGGCTCGGTGATTGAAGAGTTCGACAAGGTGGACGTGAGAGGAAGTTTCAACGGGTGGTCCGGCGGCGATGACCTGACCCAGGAGACGGATAACCCCGACTACTGGTCCGGACTCATCTCCTTTCCCGACACGGGGGCTACGGCCATCGAGTACAAGTTCACGTTCACCGATCCTGACGGCGGTGTGCACTGGGAGGACAACATCTCCAACCGGACCGCCACCATTCACCAGGACACCACTCTCGCCTTCAAGTACTTCGATGACACCCTTCCTCCCGAGGTGGAGCCCGTGACGGCCACGGTCTACTGGACGGTGGACATGGCGGCCTACGAATTGATGGACCTGTTCAGTCCCGCCCGGGACGACACGATGCAGGTCCGGGGTGGGTTTAACGGGTGGTCCAGTACCGCCGAACCCGACGGATCCGACCTCATCGCCACCAACATTCCGGGCACGTCCATCTACGAACTGGCCGTACCGTTGACGAAGTATCCCGGGGACGAGGACAAGTACAAGTACTACATCAAGCTCAGTGACGAATCCCTCGACATCATCACCGCCGTGAACCCCTATTTCTTTGCGGATATGGGGTACGAGAACCCCCCCACCTGGGGCGGAGGAGACAGACCCTATACCTTCGAAGGAATTGCGGGGGAGACCCAGGTCATCGGTCTGGAGTACTACAACGATATCCCCCTCGATGGACTCATTCCCCTGGGTCAGACCGTCGATGTGACTTTCTCAGTGGATATGGCTCCGGCTCAAGATCTGGGATTTGACGCCCTGGAAGACACCGTGTGGTTCATCTTCCAGGATCACTGGGCGGAACATATCCAGGGATTTTCCATCGCGGAAAACAGCCACCATCCTGACCTTATTCTCACCGACCCCGATGAGGACCTGGTCTACTCCGTGACGTTTTCCATTACCGGGTATACCCCCGGATCCATGGTGTACGTCTATGAGTTCGGAAACATCACGGATGGATACATGCAGGAAGGCGGCGGATTCGCCTACGGTCGCTATCGCTGCCGGTATATCCAGAAAGGGAGGACGGAACCCTGGCCGGCGGAATACGTATTTCCGCAGGATACCTGGACAACCGATCCACCCCTGACGGTGGAGGATCCGCCGGCATGGCTGGAAGTGGAAGAGGGCGATGGGGCAGCTCTGCCGAAATCGTTTACGGTCAGTCAGAACTACCCCAATCCCTTCAACCCCGTAACGGAAATCCGCTTCACCCTGCCCCAGGCCGACGAGGTGACATTCACCATCTATAACGTCCTGGGACAGACCGTGCTCACCTACAAGCGGAATTTCCAGCAGCCGGGAACCTACGGACTGACCTGGAACGGAACGGATGCGAAAGGCCTGCCGGTGGCCAGCGGCATCTATCTGTACAACCTGAAGACCAGCCGACATCAGGTGACCAAGAAGATGACGCTGTTGAGATAGCAACAGAGCCGAATCAGATGGATGAAAACGGGCTTTGATTCTCGAAGCCCGTTTTTCTTTTGTAAATTTCTCTTCACGGGTATCTGCCCCATGACATCACCCCAAGAAGGAAAATTCCCCACCCGGGATAGGGTGTTCAAGGCCGTGGCCGTTCTGATTCCGGTTCTCCTCCTTGTCCTGGCGGAAGGGGTGCTCCGGATCGTCTCCTACGGGAAGGATCTCAGGCTCTTTGTGCCCGACAGATTCAGTCCCGGTTACCTGACCGTAAACCCTTCGGTGGGGCACCGCTACTTCTCCGGTCCCTCCGCCGCCGCCTTCGGGACTCACGACGTTTTCAAAAAGGAAAAAGGGGCGTCCACCCTCCGCGTTGTGGCCCTGGGAGGCTCCACCACCGCGGGCTATCCTTACCTCTACTCCGGCAGTTTTCCGGCCATGGTGAAGGACCGGCTTGTCCAGGCCTATCCCGGGGTTGAGATCGAAATGATCAACCTCGGCATGACCGCCGTCACCTCCTACGCCGTCTTAGACTTCGTGGAGGACGTCCTGGATCGTGACCCCGACCTCCTCATCCTCTACACCGGCCACAACGAATTCTACGGCGCCCTCGGATCCGCCTCCACCCAGAGAGTCATCGCCCCCGGGCCCCTGAGACGACCCCTCACCCTCCTCACCCTCAAACTCAAACACCTCAAAACCTTCCAGCTCGCCGAATCCCTCCTCCGCTCCCTGGCTCCACCCCCCGACCAGACCGGTACCCTCATGGCCAGAATGGCCAGGGAAAAGGCTGTCCCCTATAACAGCCCCCTCCGGGAATACACACGCAAAACCTTTGAAAAAAACCTCCGAACCGTCATCAAAAAAGCTCAACGAAAAAAAATCCCCGTCCTCATCGGCACCCTCGTCTCCAACCTGGCCGACCAACCCCCCTTCGTCTCCCTCCACCAGACAGGCTCCGATACCCTCACCGTCAACCGCCTCCTGGCGCAAGCCACCCAAGAACTGAACACCGGCAACTACCGGAACGCTCTCACCCTCACCGAAAAAGCCCTCACCCTCGACTCCACCTTCGCCCTCACCCACTTCCTCCAGGGACGAGCTCTCCAGGCCCTGGACCGGATCCCTCAGGCCAGAGAGGCCTACCGGAAAGCCCGGGATACCGACGCCCTCCCCTTCCGGGCCGGCTCCCCCATGAACACCATCCTCAAAAAAGTGAGCCAATCCCCCGGAACCTTCCTGGTGGACCTGGAAGATACCCTCCAGAATGCCTCCCCAAACGGCCTCATCGACCGCACCCTCATGCTCGAACACCTCCACCCCAACCTTAAGGGATACTTCCTCATGGCCAGAGCCGTCGCCCATACCATCCTGAAAGAAAACCTCCTCCACCCCAACACCCCTCCCCAACCCCCCAAACCCGACGCCTGGTTCCAAACCCGCATCGCCGTCACCCCCCTCGACACCGCCATCGCCCGGTACCGCACCCAGATCCTCACCTCCGGATGGCCCTTCAAGAAGGGGAGGCGCTTTCTGACGATCCACGACCTTGAACCTGGATCCCGGGTCGACTCGGTGGCCCTGGCCGTCCTGTCGAAAGAATCCAACTACGAAAGGGGACATGTCTTTCTGGCAGAAACCTATAAGAAAGAGGGGAGGATCGACGACGCGATCCGGGAGTACCGGGCCCTGGCCGCCACCTTTCCCAACAACGAATCCCCCTTTCTGGAACTGGGGAGACTTCTGGTCAACAGCCGCCGGTTCGACGAGGCCCTCCCTGTCCTCGAGAGGGGTGCCCAACTGTCCGACGACCCGTTCAGCTACAAGTGGGCCGGTACCCTTCTGGTCGACCGGGGGGAACCGGCCCGGGGAATTCCCTATCTCCAGAAAGCTCTCGAACTGGCCCCCGCCGACGGCCAGGTCATGTTCAACTTAAGCGGCGCCTACTACCTCACAGGATCACTGAGCAGGGCCATCGAGCAGGTGGAAACCCTCCTGTCCCTCTACCCGGACTTCCCCGACGCCCGGAGATTTCACGACGACCTGGTGACGGCGGCCGCAGAGAAAAAGGAGTAACCGTATCCGTCAGCGTCCCTCCCAGACCATCTCCTTATCCCCCCGGAAACAGTGGGTCTTCCGGGCCCTCCTGGCCATGGTGCCGGTGACCCTTCTCCTCCTGGCCGAACTGGGGCTCTCACTCGCGCGGTTCGGAAAGGATCTCCGTTTGTTTGTCCCCTACGAACCTGCCCCGGATTACCGGGTTCCAAACCCCGGGGCTGCCTTGCGCTTCTTCCCCCGGCCCGAGGTGGGAGGGTTCGGCTCGGAAGATGTCTTTGCGGAGAAAAAGAGTCCCAACACCATGAGAATCTTCGCCTTCGGAGGGTCCACCACCGGGGGCTTCCCGTACTTCTTCAACGGCAGTTTTCCGGCCATGGTGAAGGACCGGCTTGTCCAGGCCTATCCCGGGGTTGAGATCGAAATGATCAACCTCGGCATGACCGCCGTCACCTCCTACGCCGTCTTAGACTTCGTGGAGGACGTCCTGGATCGTGACCCCGACCTCCTCATCCTCTACACCGGCCACAACGAATTCTACGGCGCCCTCGGATCCGCCTCCACCCAGAGAGTCATCGCCCCCGGGCCCCTGAGACGACCCCTCACCCTCCTCACCCTCAAACTCAAACACCTCAAAACCTTCCAGCTCGCCGAATCCCTCCTCCGCTCCCTGGCTCCACCCCCCGACCAGACCGGTACCCTCATGGCCAGAATGGCCAGGGAAAAGGCTGTCCCCTATAACAGCCCCCTCCGGGAATACACACGCAAAACCTTTGAAAAAAACCTCCGAACCGTCATCAAAAAAGCTCAACGAAAAAAAATCCCCGTCCTCATCGGCACCCTCGTCTCCAACCTGGCCGACCAACCCCCCTTCGTCTCCCTCCACCAGACAGGCTCCGATACCCTCACCGTCAACCGCCTCCTGGCGCAAGCCACCCAAGAACTGAACACCGGCAACTACCGGAACGCTCTCACCCTCACCGAAAAAGCCCTCACCCTCGACTCCACCTTCGCCCTCACCCACTTCCTCCAGGGACGAGCTCTCCAGGCCCTGGACCGGATCCCTCAGGCCAGAGAGGCCTACCGGAAAGCCCGGGATACCGACGCCCTCCCCTTCCGGGCCGGCTCCCCCATGAACACCATCCTCAAAAAAGTGAGCCAATCCCCCGGAACCTTCCTGGTGGACCTGGAAGATACCCTCCAGAATGCCTCCCCAAACGGCCTCATCGACCGCACCCTCATGCTCGAACACCTCCACCCCAACCTTAAGGGATACTTCCTCATGGCCAGAGCCGTCGCCCATACCATCCTGAAAGAAAACCTCCTCCACCCCAACACCCCTCCCCAACCCCCCAAACCCGACGCCTGGTTCCAAACCCGCATCGCCGTCACCCCCCTCGACACCGCCATCGCCCGGTATCAGATCGCGGTTCTCACCTCGGGGTGGCCGTTTCACCGAACCGGGAGAAGCGTGACTGTCGAAGACTTTGAACCGTCGTCAGCCGTCGAAAGAACGGCGCTGGAGGTGCTGAAAGGCAATCTTGACTACCGGCAGGGGCACCTGGTCCTGGCCGAAGAGTACCGGCGGAACGGGGATCTCGATTCCGCGGTTCGGGAATGCCGGGCCGTAGTGCGGGCCTTTCCCCTGAGGTGGAGCAGCTTCAAAGCCCTCGGTCAGGCCCTCTTAGCGGCCAACCGGTACGATGAGGCCCTCGCCCCCCTGAAACGGGCGACGGAACTGGGCGGTGACGCCTTCACCCGCAAATGGACAGGAACGCTCCTGATCCACGGGAACAGGGCTCAGGAAGCCATTCCGTATCTGGAAGAGGCTCTGAAACTCGATCCTGGAGACGCCCAGGCCCGGTACAATTTGGGCGCGGCCCTGTGGCAGACGGGCAACAAGAAGCGTGCGGTGGAGGAGCTGGAAATCCTCCTCAATAGCCACCCCGGTTATCCGAACGCCAGGAAGCTTTACGAGGAGATCAGAAAATCGTATAAATGAAGGGTGCCAGGGCCGACCCTTCCATCAAAATAATGATCACTCCCAACAGGACCAGAAACACAATAATCGGTGCCAGCCACCACTTCTTTCTCACCTTCAGGAACCGCCAGAACTCGGCCACAAGGTCCATCCGCTTCATCAGAACATCCTTTCGTAATCGGTTTTCCTGTCGGGGTCCCGCTTGATCCAGTAGCTTTCTCCCCCTCTTTTCAGCCTGAGGGGATCACGGCCCGCCAGTCGCATGACCCATCCCACCGGGGTAAATATGAGGTAAAAAATGACCGATAACAACAGGTGGGTGATGACGAGGCCCACCATCCGGGCCGCCACCATCCAGGGAACAAAAACGACGATGAGAGACCGGGGAAACGCAAGGGCCAGCACCCCCACTGCCGCTCCCGCCAGAAGACCGTACACGAGGATCTCCCCGGCAATCCACGACCGGATGCCGAAAAATGCCCCCATCAGCAGGGCCAGAATCAGTCCAAACTTTCTGACCTGAGCCGGCGATCTGTCGATTTCCAGGCGGTCAAGCCAGTCAGTCGGGTTCAAAGGTTTTCTCCCAGGTGAGTCCCTCAACCGAACCGGGCTGATCGTCCTTATTCAGCAGAAACGATCCCATGATCAGATAGTCCATTTCCGTCCGCCGGAAGCAGAGGTAGGCGTCCTTCGGAGACTCCACAATGGGCTCACCGCGAACGTTGAATGACGTATTGACGATGACGGGACAGCCCGTCAGCCCTTCAAAAACGGTCAGGAGGTGGTGGTAGAGGGGATTGGTGTCCCGGTTGACGGTCTGAATTCTTGCCGAATTATTCACATGCGTCACGGCGGGAATGGTGGACCGTTTGATTTTCAGTTTCTCAAGCCCCGCGGGTTCTTCCGCCGGCCGGTTATCCAACAGGCGGCGGGGATGAACGTTTGCCACCAGGAGCATATAGGGAGAGGGCCGGTCCAGTTCGAACCATCCGGCTGCCTTCTCCTCGGTGACCGACGGTGCGAAGGGCCGGAACGACTCCCGGAACTTGATCTTGAGGTTCATGGTGCTCTGCATGGTCTCCAGACGGGCATCCCCAAGGATGCTCCGGTTTCCCAGAGCCCGGGGACCGAACTCCATTCGCCCCTGGAACCACCCCACCACCTTTCCCGCGGCAATCAACTCCGCGGCGGCCGTTTCCGGCTTCTCCAGCCGGGTGTAGGGAATGGCGTGACCCCGGAGAAACGCCTCGATCTCGTCGTCCGAATAGGCCGGCCCCAGATAGGAGCCTTTCTGGCCGTCCCCATGGGGTTCATGGCTGTTTCTCTCCCGGCCCAGCACCATGTGCCATACGGTCAGAGCCGCCCCTATGGCACCGCCGGCGTCCCCCGCCGCCGGCTGAATCCACAGATCCTTGAAAGGCCCGTTCGCCAGAATCTTTCCATTGCTAACACAGTTCAGGGCCACCCCCCCGGCGAGACAGAGAGTGTCCAATCCCGTCTCCCGCTGCAGGAACCGGGCGCACTTCATCATCACCTCCTCCGTTACCGCCTGGACGGAGGCGGCCAGATCCATGTGGCGCGGCGTCAGTTCCGATTCCGGTTTCCGGGGAGGACCGCCGAACAGACGGTGGAACTTGCCGCTGGTCATGGTGAGTCCCGAGCAGTAATTGAAATAGTCCATGTCGAGCCAGAACGATCCATCCTCCTTTATGTCGATGAGGTGGCGGGTGATCAGCTCTTTGTAGCGCGGTTCGCCGTACGGCGCCAGTCCCATCAATTTGTACTCTCCGGAGTTCACCCGGAAACCCGTATAGTAGGTGAACGCGGAATAGAGCAGCCCCAGGGAATGGGGAAAATGGATCTCTTTGAGAAGGGTTACTCTGTTGCCCTTTCCCACGCCAAGACTGGCGGTGGTCCACTCCCCCACGCCGTCCATGGTCAATATGGCCGCCTCGGAAAAAGGGGAGGGGAAAAAGCAGGAGGCGGCGTGGGACTCGTGGTGCTCGGGGTACAGAATGGGCCCTTCGTAACCCAGGTGCTCGGACACGAGACGGGGAATCCACAGCTTCTTCTTCAGCCACAGGGGCATGGCCTTCCAGAAAGATCGCAGTCCCCGGGGGGCATACGTGAGATAGGTCTCGAGGAGGCGCTCGAATTTCAGAAGGGGTTTGTCGTAAAACGCGACCCGGGTCAGGTCCTTCCCCCGTATCCCCCCTTCTTTCAGGCAGTACCGAACCGCGTTAACGGGAAAGGAAGGGTCGTGCTTGACGCGCGTAAACCGCTCTTCCTGGGCCGCCGCCACGATGTCGCCGTCTCTCACCAGACACGCGGCCGCATCGTGGTAATAGGCCGAAATGCCCAGGATGGTGGTGGACTCGCTCACCTCAAGAAAAGAATCTTCCGGACGAATTGCCGGGAGCCGGCCGACATCCTTATCAGGTAGAGACCGCTGGCGTTTTCTCCCCCCCGCCATGCCACCCGGTGAGCGCCCGGACCCGGGCGTCCATGAACAAGGACCTGAATCGTGCGGCCCCGGACATCCACAACGGTGATCTCAACGGCGGCCTCGCCCGGAACCGAATAGGGAATAACGACGGCACCGTTGAAAGGATTCGGAAAAGGAGGCCCGAGATCAAACCGGGAAGGAACGGTGCCGACATTCCCGGAAACCCCGGTGGAAATGGCGCCGGATCCCTCCTGCAGAAGGTGGTGGGCGTTCACCGACAGGGGGCCGAAATTCTCCCTTCTGCCCGATGGCCAGGTTACCACAAGCGAGTCCACCCGTTGAAACTCCCCCAGGCCAAAGTGTTGACGCAGGGAATTCTGGGAGCAGTAGCCGTTTCCCGCGGCCACAAAGGACGTCTGGACCCCCCGGGGCTGTAGAGCCTCACCACGGCCCCGGCGGCCGACCGGTTGGATTCCGTTCCCTCCAGGGACACCTGAGTCCAGGCCGAAGGGTCGGAATCGTTTCGCATCACCATCAGAGAATTTCCTTCCGTCGGTCCTCCCGCCAGGACGAGATCCAGGTCTCCGTCGTTGTCGAGATCCCCGTAAGCGGATCCAATGCCATCGTTCCAGATTTCCAGGCCCACCTGGGCACTGAGTTCGGCAAATGTGCCGTCTTTCCGGTTGTGAAAGAACGAATTGGGGACCTGCCCGAACCCCGTTTGGTTATGACTGAACAGGTCGAGCCATCCGTCGTTGTCGGCGTCGAAGAAGAAGGTCCCCCAGCTCATGCTGCCCGGTTCATCCTCCACCGCCGCCGCGGAGGAGACATCCCGGAAAGTACCGTCGCCCATGTTCTCAAGCAGCGTGTTCTCATCCAGATTCGTCGTGTAGACATCAAACAGACCATCCCGGTTGTAATCCCCCACGGCCACCCCCATCCCCTGGACGGGAAGCCTGACGCCCGCGGACTGGGAAATATCGGTATAGCCGCCCGGGACATCCCACCGTAGAAGAATATTCCCTTTGTTGCCGTCCTGTGTCATGAAGAGATCATCATCGCCGTCCAGGTCGAAATCGAGAAAGGCCAGTCCCATCACCAGGCCGGTGGAGGCCGGGCCGGTGGCGCCAAGGGAGGCCGCAGCTTCGGTAAAGGTGCCGTCGCCGTTATTCCGGTACAACAGGTTTTCCTCATGCAGGCGCGCTACGTAAAGATCGAGGAGTCCGTCCCGGTCAACATCGCCCCAGGCCCCTCCTCTTACATCCCCGGTGATCACGACGCCGGCCTCGTCGGTGACATCCGAAAAGGTTCCGTCCCCCCGGTTCCGGTACAGGATGGAGGACCCCTCGATGGCACCCAGGAAGAGATCCGGGTGCCCATCGTTGTCGTAGTCACCCGCCACCACAAGCCGGGCGGAAAGATCCCGGGCAATTCCCGCATCCTGTGAAACTTCCCGGAACGTCATCTCTCCCAGATTCTCATACAGGAGGTTCCCGCCGTCGTAATCGGCAATGGCGATATCCTCAAAACCGTCACGGTTAACGTCGAAAACGCACACCCCCTCACCGTGAATGGCCGCGGAAAGCCCCGACGATCCGGTGATATCCGTGAAGCGGACCTCCCCACCGAGCACGGAAATCAGCAACCCTGCCGCCAGAAAAGGATATCCCCGGAACGTTTTCCCTCTTTTCATTGGATCCACGGCCAGCGCCCAGGGAGGATATTAAGATTTCTCACATTCTTGTAGAAGGCAAAACCGGTGGTCCCTGCCGTGGCAAAGGCGAATGAAATACTCTTTGTGAAAAATGGTCTGGACTAAAACTGTTGTAATGTTTGTTCGGTTTCTCTATGTTCCTCTCGACCTCAACCGTTTTGGACCCCTGGATTGAGACACCAGGGGATGACCCGTTGAGCCAACCAGGGAGGGATTGCAATGAAATTGCTGAAGGGAATGTTTTTTTTCGTTTTGATGCCGGGCTTTCTTGTACAAGAGACCTTCGGTCTGAACCTCTCTTCCGGGGTCCGTGTGGGGGGACCGTCCCAGTCCTATTACGTCACCCTGCTGACCTTCGGTCCGTTCCGGCCCATCTTGGGACTCGACTTCTGGGGCGGCAGCTTCAAGGTCAGCTACGACTACCGCTACGAGGAGAACTACTACGGGGACCGCCTTGTCGATGATACGCGGCTGGAATCCGAAGGAAGTCTAAGGCTCTTCATGCCCCGGGCGGGGATAAAATACTTCCGGGGACAGAAGGACGCCCTGAAGAGCTACGTTCTGGCAGAAGGCTTTATCGTCATCCCCACCGTCAGCTTTGAAGCCACCGTTAACGGCGAGAAGGAAGAACTCAAGGATGAAGACAGGAAGAGAATCAAGGACGGTCTCGATTTCATTGGGATCACCCTGGCGGTCGGGACGGAGTATTTCTTTTCGGATCAATTCTCCATCGGAGGCGAATTCGGCATGAACTGGCTTCTGTGGGATTACAGCGACTCAGATTCCGACAGCTATTACGGCAGCTCCGACTACAACTGGACAAGCACCACCAAGTACGACGCGAAGGCTAAGTTGGGGGGCAGTTTCGCAAGAATGACGTTGAATTACTATTTCGAGTAGAGTACCGCTGCCGGCGCTGTGAATTTCGTTCTAACCCGGCTTTCCCGGGACCAGGTGCCCGGTGATGGTCACTGGAGGCGGCGGGGATCGCGATTGACGGCCGTCTCCTATCCATCTATCTCCTCTCTGAGGAT
>JBHIEY010000202.1:0-3081 GCA_046861835.1 Fidelibacterota bacterium
ATCCAGCCGATGATTTTCTGGAAAAACCCCCTCCTGACAGGGAAATATTTCCTCAAGCCCCTCGCCGAAAGAACGATATGAAGAATTTAAGCCTCGGGCACAAAAGAATCAACCCTTAGAATTCCACTAGAAATTTCGTGGTCTGGGGCGGCAACAACAAGCCCATCTCCCCTTGCTGGCAAGAGATCCCTCGGCAGCATCCCAAGAATTTGAAAGAGAAACAGAAAGGAAAAAAAGTTGACAAATTACCCAGATTTGTATATAATTGCAAATAAATCGATGGTAAATTAGTTATATATGGAGAACTACTCGCGAAACTTCCCTAAGAACTTTTTCCCTTAGTAGCCTCATATATGAGGCAAAAATAAGCTGATGGACCTCGGAATATATTATATTTGGCTAATTTTTCTCAAGGAGCCACTAATCCCGGAGGAAACTTTGGCCTTTTCCGTTTTCACCGGCCTAGATAAAGGCCACTCGATCAAGCAGTTTCTGAGGGATCGAGAAAGGGCGGGGTCACCACGAATGCTCCAAAAACCAAACCTCATCGCGGAATAAAGGTTTCCGAACGGGGTTTTGTCAATTTAGCCCGAAAAATGGAGGCTTCGTAATGAAAACCATAATGAAAGCGTTTGCATTCTTGCTTATTCTCGGCCCGTATGTGTTGGCCAGTGCCAGCTCAACAAAAATAGAGGCTGGTTCCGACTGGATAAAGGGAAGCGCAGATGCTACCCCTCTGAGGCAGGTGCTGGAGGATTTTGCCGAAAGAGTTGGGTGTGACGTTTATATCGATGCAGCTCTCGTCGATGAACCGGTTACTTTCAACATAGAAGACAAGGTGACCCCGGGAGAGGCCATTCGGCGCATCGTCCGGCCCCACAGCTATGCCGTGGTTTTTGGGGGTGAGACCGAACAGGGAGAACCCAGGATTCTCGAGGTATGGATATTCCGGCAGGGTGAACAGCACACCGCCAGCTACGTTCCTCTCAAAACAGAGGGCGCAGATATCACCCACGCACCAGTCAGTGGTGAAGAGCCAGATACAGATGCATCAACGTCTCCAGACCCTTCGACTGGATCAGGGAGAACGATCCAGGGAAAGGGCCTCATACGGCGCGGTCTTACCGTGGAGAAGAGCGCCTTTGGCACCCCTGTGGTGAAAGCCAGAGATAGGGGAAAAGGGCCTGACTATCGGCCCAGCGCATACCAAATGCGGCTGGCCTACGAGAGATTCCGGTTGGCCAAACATCGTGAGGAACAGCGAATGGCGGAAATCACACTCCAGCAAGCCCGGGCAAATTCTGAAAGAAACAGGCGGGCTTACCATTCCAAGAGAAACCGAGAGCTGAAAAACCACATACTGAAACTGAAACAAAGATAAATCTATTAAGGAGGGGGTAAATGAGTCCAAGAAAAGGTTTCTGGTGCAGGTCTTTGGGCATCTTGATTCTTGTGGTCCTGTTTGCAGTAGCCCTTCAACCGAAGTCGGCACGAACAGGGGTTAACGACGTGCTCCTCGGTGCCAGGAGCTCGATCGACGATCCAAACAATCCCTTCGATCCGAGTTCGGTAAATGCAGCGAATTTCACAGACTATTTTACAAATAACGGAGCAAGTCCATCCCTCACCATCGGCGGAAGCAATGGCGGGGCCATGATCGGCGCCATATGGGCAGGTGGCTCCCCTGGAGACTGGCGAGAGATCCGGGTTGTCATCGATTCGAACGGTAGCGGCCAGTTTGATCCCATGAACTGGGATGATCCCACCCATCCGTGGAACATGACCACTGGGCAATGGTCGTATGATCCAGACTATCCTGGGACACCATATGACAATGGAAACAACGACGGAACGATCGATTTTGATGCCGGCGAGTCATTCCCATGGGACAACTTCCTGTGGTGGTGGTACGAGACTGATTATGACAGGACCGACACCTGGTGGATGGAGCCCGACACACTAATGAACATTTACTGGGAGGGGCGCGACCAGGAGTGGAACATGCTACCCAACGGCAATTACTCGGTCCTGGTCCAGGTCGACGAAGGATTGGACGGCACCTTCGACGACCCCAACGACCTGGGCAACGCCACCGAGGCCTACCAGCTCATGGTCATCGCCATTTCGACGGCCACTATCACGGGAACCGTCCAGGATACGAGCGGCAACCCTATTCCAGGAGCAGAGGTAGAGGCGGGTTCCCATCTCGCCTGGGGTCAGACCCGGACAGGGACCGACGGCACCTTCACCGTCTCCGGTCTCGAGGCGGATGCCACGTACCATCTGCGGGTGCAGGCCACGGGCAAGGTCTCGTCCGAGCAGGAAGTGACGATTCCGGCAGGTCAGACAACGGCCAATGCCGGAACCATCATCCTGAATGATGCGGTCTCAATCACCGGAACCCTGAAGCTCGATCGAGATGCCGATGGTACGCTAGACGAAGTTGAAGACCGGTTCGCCTCCTTCACAAACCAGTGGGGGTGGACCCAGAACGAGCTGTGGGTCTGGGTGGATGCTTGGAACATGCAAGGGCCCGGGTGGGGAAATGGCCAAGCCGTCTTTGCCGTTGGAGATAGTTCAAACGCACTCACCGTCAATATCCCTCCACCAAGCGGTTCTACCACGTATTCCCTAACCGTTCATGTGGAGGGCTACGCAGCAAGCCCTGTCACCGTTCCGGTCAATTCAAGCGGCGGCGATGCCGGTACGATCATTCTGACCAAGGCTTCGGTCCTGACCGGCACGGTGCAGCTTCCGGCGGCCGTCACCGACTGGATGGGCATTGACGTCCAGGCCATAAACACCCAAAACAGCGACGACCGCTACTGGGGCTGGGGAAATGTTGACCCCTTTTCAGCAGGGGGGAGCACAGACACCGGAACCTTCCGGATCGACGGCGTGCCTGCGGGGACCTTCGATATTGAGATCCGCGTGTGGGGCTATGCGACCACAACGTTGCAAGACGTTGAGATTGTGCAGGGCTCCGACAAGGATGTGGGAACCGTTGCAGTCTCCGAGGGGAGCAAGATTACCGGCACCGTCACCATCCAGGGAGACACCTCCGAGCTCTCGCTATATTTT
>JBHIEY010000203.1:0-3052 GCA_046861835.1 Fidelibacterota bacterium
CGTACACCAACCGGATGCTTTCGCCGAAGTGGTCAAAGAAGCGTCAGGGAAGTAGCAGTCCGTTCGACTCCACCTCGTTTGATTGCCTCCATCCGCCCCCATCCCCTGTAGGCGGTTTCATTTCATGACTGTCTCAATTCGTGATGCCATAGAGAAAATCCGGCGCACCTTCCAGGAAGAAATTGAAACCCTGGAACCGACGGAAGCGGCCCTGGAAAAGGTGAGGATCCGGTATCTGGGGAGGAAAGGGGAAGTCTCCCGTCTGTTTCCCCGGCTGGCAGAAGAGCCGGAAGAATCCCGCCGGCAACTGGGAAAGGCCCTCAATACCCTCAAGACTGATTTGCGCCGGACCCTTGCCGATCTGGCGAAGAGAATTCCCGGGCCGCCACCCGGGACGGAAAAAGGGGTCCGCGATTCAACGCTCCCGGGAGATTTCGTCCCCGTGGGATCTCTCCATCCTATTGAGCACACCCTCCGGGAAGTGAAAGAGATCTTCACCGCGGCCGGATTCTCGGTGGCCTACGGACCCGAAGTGGACGACGACTACCACAACTTTGAAGCCCTTAACATCCCGAGGCATCACCCGGCCCGGGACATGCAGGACACCTTCTACGTCTCCCGGGATGTGGTGCTGAGAACCCATACCTCCAACACACAGATTCACGTCATGGAAAGACGGGATCCCCCCGTGAGAATCATCGTCCCTGGAAGAGTGTACCGGAACGAGGCCATTTCCGTTCGAAGCTATTGTGTCTTTCACCAGGTGGAAGGACTCTATGTGAACCAGAACGTCTCCTTCGCCGAACTGAAAGGGACCATGGAATACTTTGTCCGCCGCTTTTTCGGCCCCGGCACCCGGTCCCGCTTCCGGCCCAGCTATTTTCCCTTTACGGAACCGAGTGCGGAAGTGGACGTCTCCTGCTTTCTCTGTTCGGGTAAAGGGTGTACCACGTGCAAGAAAACCGGCTGGCTGGAAATCCTGGGCTGCGGAATGGTCGATCCAGCCGTCTTTCAGGCCGTGGGATACGATCCCAGAAAATGGACGGGATATGCCTTCGGCATCGGCATTGAACGTATGGCCATGCTGAAATACCAGATCGAGGATATCCGGCTATTCTTCACCGGCGACGTTCGCTTTCTGAGGCAGTTCAGATGATTGTCGCCATTGACTGGCTCACCGATTTTGTGGATATCGACGTGACCCCCGGGGAATTGGCCGATCTGCTCACCAACGGTGCCCTGGAAACCGTGCCGGTCTCCGGAGGCGAGGCCCTGGACGTCGAAATCATGCCCAACAGGCCCGACTGTATGTCTCATGTAGGTGTCGCACGGGAAATTGCCTTATTAACGGGCAAGAAACTGCGTACACCTAAAGTTGAACTTAAGGAATCCGGGGGCCGAACGGCGGATGTCGTTTCCGTCGACATCCGCGATCCTGGGGCCTGTCCCCGGTATGCCTGCCGTGTGGTGAAAAACGTGGCTGTCGGTCCGTCGCCATCGTGGATGGTGGACCGTCTGGCCGCCACGGGGATCCGGAGCGTCAACAACGTGGTGGACATTTCCAATTACGTGTTGATGGAACTCGGACACCCGCTCCACGTGTTTGACCTGAGTCTGGTGAAAGAGAACAGAATCGTGGTTCGGATGGGAAAAAAAGGCGATACCCTGGTGACCCTTGACGGGGAGAGGCGGGAGCTGGGAACGGAGAACCTCCTCATCTGTGATGCCAAACGTCCCGTGGCCCTGGCGGGGGTGATGGGAGGAGCCAACACGGAAGTGACGGAAAAGACGAAAGATGTTCTGATCGAGAGCGCCTATTTTGACCCGGTGACTATCCGCCGGGGATCGAAAAGGGTGGGACTTTCCACGGAAGCTTCCAAGCGTTTTGAGCGGGGGACGGACTACGTGGGGCTCCTCAGAGCCCTCGACAGGACGGCCGCCCTGATCTCGGAGCTGGCCGGGGGGGAGGTGCTGAAAGGGGTAGTGGACGAATACCCGGTAAAGATGAGGCGAAATCCCATCTACCTCAGCCCCCGGAAAGCCGACGCCGTGGCGGGAGTTCATTTCAGCCACCGGTTCATCCAGAAAACCTTCAGGGGACTGAAAATTTCTTTCACCCGGGCCGGTAACGGCTACCGCTGTCTTGCTCCAACATTCCGGCCCGACCTGACCCGTTCCATCGACCTGGTGGAGGAGCTGGCACGGGTTTACGGCTACGAGAATGTGGCGTCGGATACCACATTTGACGGTCTTCTCGACGGAACTGCCCGGGACCCCATGGATGTCATCAGCCGGCTGAAGGAGTTCTTCGCCGGATTGGGCTTTCATGAAATCGTTTCCAACAGCCTTCTTAACCCTGCCCAGTCGGGCCATTTTTTCTCCGGCGAGGGCGTCAGGGTCCGGAATCCCCAGAGCCTCGAAATGTCCGTCCTCCGCACTTCCCTGTTTCCAGGCCTCTTGAGTGCCGTCTCTTACAACCTGAACCGTGACGAGGGCGATCTCGCCCTGTTTGAGCACGGAAACACCTTTTTCCCCGATGACCATTCGGCCACCGGATGCGTGGAACGTGAACAGTTCTGCGGAGTCATTTGTGGCTACGCCCGTCCCCGGCAGTGGAAGGGAGGACCGGTCAGGAACGACTTCTACATGCTCAAAGGATACATGGAGGCTCTGGCCAGATTCGCCCGGGTGAAGAAAATCGAGTTTTCCGACCTCCCGGAAAGCCCCACGTTCCTCTATGGACAGGTTCTGAAGGATGGTAGCAAGACGGCGGTGGCGGAATTCGGGGAGCTGCCGGCCCACCTCCTCAACAGCTACGATATCTCTGTCCCTGTTCTTGGATTCACCCTGAACCTGGATGCCGTTCGAAGGGTAATGGACAGGGACCGTCTCTATGCGGCATTATCACCCTATCCCGGCATCTCGAGGGATCTCTCGTTTATCGTGAACGCGGCGACCCCGGTGGGGAAGATCCAGGACGTATTGAAAGCATCGGGAAGCCATCTTCTCAAGAGGGTGACGTTGTACGATCTGTATGAAGGCGAACCGGTTC
>JBHIEY010000204.1:0-3040 GCA_046861835.1 Fidelibacterota bacterium
TTCAGCTTCGAGGGGTACAAGGTGGGGATCCGGGCGAGCATCGGCATCAGCCTCCATCCTGATGACGTAAATGCCTGAGGGAACGTTCATGGCATTCCACTGGATAGTGTGGTGGCCGGCCTCGAGGCGTCCGTTCAGGAGGGTTTGCACTTCCCTGCCCAGGAGATCGTAGACCTTCAATGTAACCCGTCCACTCCGGGGAAGGGAAAATCCAACGGTTGTTTCCGGATTGAACGGGTTGGGAAAGGGGTGCTGGAGCGACATCACGCTCGGAAACGTGGGCTGAGAAGAGGTACTGCCCGATCCGAAGCAGCCCCATGTGAAGCACCAAAGCGTCTGCGGGATTGGGGAGATGTACCGGATCCCAATCCAGTAGTATCCGCCGTCAGGCAACAGGTCAATGTCAACGGCCATCGTATTCAAACTAAGAACGTCGAAGGCAAAGAATGCCGTTTCTGAGCCGTTGGGTAACCTTGTGAACACGGCCACAGGAAACGTATCACTGCCGGCGGGATCTCCAACGGAATCCAGTACGCCGGAGATGCCGTAGAACAGGGTATGGCTTCTTTCCTCGACCCCAATACCGTCAAGCCTGTTCCCTGCGCCAATCTCATAGTAGGGATCGTAGTTCAGCACCAGCGAATCTCCGAGAAAATCGTAGAGATGGCCGGATATGGGGTTGTCCTCGATGGGGAGTAACCGTGAGACGCCAGTGCTGTCCCCTTCGTCGCAGTTGTTGATATCCGGGTAGTAGGCCGTAATTCCCATGTAATCTCTGAGAAAATCGCCTTGAGGTATTTCGACGACGCCTCCCCCGCAGCTTCCCGGCCACCCGTAGTAGCACTTGCCCAGCCACTGATCGCCTGAGATCAGGAAATGCCTGTTTCCCTCGTCCAGCCACCTGTCCAGGCCCGACGAGCACCCTTTCGGACCTCCTCCCTGCGCCTCTATGGCTACCCGGTAGTTTTGCAGGAGTTCAAAGGTAACAGGTCCCCACCGGACATCCCACACATCATGCGGTAATCCGTCTAAGCCTCCGATGTCCAAACCAAGCAGGTAATAGTAATGAATCCAGTTCGGATACCTGGTATTGTTGATGAAAAGGGTGAGCTCTTTAGGCTCAAAGATTTCATAGGAGATCCGGCGGCCGTACCGACTCCAGTTTCCCATCACATCTTTGGCTTTCACCCAGTACGTAATCTCGGTTCCGGGAACAAACCCCGGAATGCTCCCTGAATAGAGGCTGTCCCCTTGGAACACCATTTCCCCGGAATCTGCTTCAGAGCTTGTTTCCCAGTGGAGCCACGCTTCCGTGACTCCCGCCTGGTCCCCTGAAGGGTTCGCATCCCAGATCTTGGCTTTTACCTCCCGTGGCTCGGTGGACAGTGTGGTATGAAGGACCGTAACATCCTCGACACACGGCGGAATATCTTCAACATACTCCACCACGGCATAGACATCCCACCCAAAGCTCCTCACATGCCATCCGGGGTTTCCGCTCGGTCCTATCTCTTCGTAGAACTTCAGGGCATGATAGGGTATCTCCACGTCGTCCCACGCACCGATTCCCCAGCTGTCGGGATCTGTCTTTGTCACCCCCGCATCGATGAAGAAAGGATTCTCGAGGGTATCCGGATTCCCCAGGATTATCCCCAGATCCACTTCGTGCCACGTGCCGTGACTCTCCCCATCCAGGGGCAGAAGGTAACAGCCGATGCCAAGAGCCGGCCACAACTCCTCGCCCATGGGAGGGTCGTTGAAGCATTCATTGTCTCCTGGGAGCCAGAATTCACTTTCGCCTGGATCGGAATCGACGGTGTCGCCCTCCTCGACGTGTGCCCAGAAGCCAACCCACCCGTTGCGGTCGGCGCAGGCGGATGACGTCACCTCCCCGTCATACAGGGCGTCGTGGAGGAAGAAGCAAAACTCCCCCGTGAAGTCCATGTTGTAGATCAGAATCTTTTTCACGATGGCTCTCCCCAGTGGAGCCATCCAGAGGGCCATGGTATCCCCGGTGTTGAACGCAAAGGTGTAATGCGTACCCGTATCATTCCATCTGAGCTGGAAGTCGGTGGGATCGAGAAAAACACCGGGAGATTCCTCCGATCCCTTCTCAATCACACCCCTGGGAATTGATCTGATGTCCCCGTCAAACGGGGTGTGTTTCCCGTCGGGTGCCAGAAGATAGTCCTGAGAGGCAATGACGGTCAGGGGCATGACCCAGAGGGAAAGAAGAGTTACGACGCAACCCTTCATTTCAACACCGTCAGCTTCCGCACGCGACGGAATCCCTCCGCCTCCATCGTGACAACATAGATTCCTGAGGAAACATCACCGGCGTTCCATTGGACCGCATGGTAGCCGGCATCCATACGTTCGCTGAGGATCGTTTCCACTTCTCTTCCCAAAAGATCATAGACTGTCAAGGTTACGAGTCCACCTCGAGGCACCGAAAACTCAATGGTCGTCGCCGGATTGAAAGGGTTGGGATACACTTTCAGGAGGGCGAATTGTTCTGGAAGGGACCTGGAATCCTCCGTTTCCAGGACGATGGCGTTCATCCAGAGGAGGGCCTGAGGGATGGGCCCTTGAGGATACATCCCTACCCAGTGATATCCGGCCCCGTACAACGTGTCAGCACCTACGGCCATCGTGTTGAGGCTCAACACATCAAACCCAAAGAAGGCGGTCTTACTGCCGTTGGGGAGTTCATAATAGACGGCAGTGTTGAGAGTGTCATAGATTTGAGGGATTCCCTCGCCGTCGAGAATGCCTGTCACCCCCCGGTAGGAGACCGCGGCCCCTTCCACGGGATCTACCCCGTCCAGCCAGTTGGGGGCGTCAATCTCATAATTGGGGTCATAGTTTAGAAACAGGGAATCTCCAAGGAATTCATGCATGGCCCCTGAGATGACGTCGCCCTCAAAGGGAAGGATTCGGGAGACACCCTCCTCATCACCGTCTTGAAAGTAATTTATGTCCGGATAGTAGGTCTTGAGCCCCAGATAATCGTGGGGGAAATCCCCCTCGGGGATCGCCA
>JBHIEY010000205.1:0-3034 GCA_046861835.1 Fidelibacterota bacterium
TCTACTCCGCCTCCCTGCTGACCCGGTGCGAGGGCATGCTGGCGAAAGAGGAGTACGCTCTTACCCGGCTTATCGGGTCATCCACCGTCAGGGTGGTCGATTTTTCCCGTGAAGAGGAGCCCTTTTTCAATGTCAACACCCCTGAAGATCTGGAACGGGTGAGAAGGCGGCTCGTCAGGGGTTATCGATCTTCCTGATGCGCCGCTCATGCCGGCCCCCCTTGAATGAGGTTTCCAGCCAGAGGGAAACGGCATCGATTGCTTCTTCCTCGGTGAGAAATCTTGCTCCCAGCGACAGAATATTCGCGTTGTTGTGCTCCCGGGAAAGCCGGACAATTTCCTCGGGACCCCCGTAGAAGACCGCCGCCCGGACGCCGGGAAACCGGTTGGCGGTCATGGCCTCTCCCTGGCCCGAGCCACCCAGAATGATTCCCCGGGCTGACGGGTCAGCCGCCACCGCCTCCGCTACGGGCCGGACGAAATCGGGGTAGTCATCATCCCCGTCATACCAGAGAGCACCCTTGTCCTGGACCTCGTAACCCTCCTCCTGAAGATATCTCTTGATGGCCTCCTTCAGTTCGAAACCGGCGTGATCCGTTCCTAAATAGATGTTCATTCGCTCCCCCTCCCGCCCTTTTCGCGTCCCAGTTCCTTGAAGGCCCTCATGACGGCCACGGGATCGTCGTGATCGAAAATGCCTGATCCCACCACCAGGGTATGGGCACCGGCTTCGATGACCTGGAGGGCGTTGTCAAGTTTGATTCCGCCGTCCACGGACAATCGCGGCCTTCCGTCCGGGGAAAGAGCATCCACGAGACCTCTTACCTTCCGGATTCTCTCCAGGGATCGACCAAGAAAGGCCTGACCCCCGAATCCCGGCTCCACCGACATGACGAGAACCAGATCGACCTCCTTCAGGAAGCCGGTAATGGACTCCAGAGGCGTTCCCGGTCTCAGGGTGATTCCCGGATTCGCCCCCAGCGTACGAATCTGGTCCAGGACGGCTCTCGTGTCCCGACAGGCCTCCACGTGGACTGTCACCATATCGGCCCCGGCCCGGACGAATGAGGCAACATACCGTTCAGGGTTTTCGATCATCAAGTGCACATCGAGGGGAAGGGACGTCGACTTCTTTAAAGCTTTCACGACGACGGGACCGATGGTGAGATTGGGAACGAAATGTCCGTCCATGACGTCCACGTGAATCTGGTCCGCCCCCCCTTCCTCGCACGTTTTCAGAACGGCGGCCAGGTTGGCGAAATCCGACGAAAGTATTGATGGTGCGAGCTTGATTATTCTGGTCACTGGTTCCTGGCCCCTGGTTACTGGTTTCCGGTCAAGCCAACCGTTATGGGTCATGTGTTATACGTTCGAGCTTCAAGGTTCAACGCTCCGAACGCAGCATACGCTCCGTCATCGCGAGGGACCCCCGCGAAAGGGGGGGGACCGTGGCGATCTCACACATTTCGGTTTTCGTATCGGGAGATTGCCACGTCGCATCGCTCCTCGCAATGACACATAACAAGCGAGTCTTAACCTTTCTCCCTGTCAGACGGAGATTGGACAAATTCGACGAGACTATCGACGGCGCGAGTCTAACCATGCCACCGTATGAATTTGGCACAAGGCAGTTTGCGATTGGCAGTCTGCCAACTGCTCACTTGCCCCTTGATACGTTCTTTCCTCCGTGTCTCCGTGGTTTGTCATTTTACCCAAACGGCCAGAAAATGGGAATAAAGATCGAAGCCAGGATCCAGAACAGAAGATTGAGGGGGGCTCCCGCCTTCAGGAAATCGGTGAAGCGGTATCGCCCGGGTCCGTATACCATCAGGTTGGTCTGATACCCCACGGGCGTCATAAAACAGGTGGACGCCCCAAAACAGATGGCAAAAACAAACGGACGGGAGTCCACCCCCAGACGGGTGGCAACGTCGATTGCTATGGGAAACAGAACGATTGCGGCGGCATTGTTTGACATGACGGACGTCAACAGTACCGAGACCAGATAGGTGACCGAAAGAACGGCATAGGGGGCCAGCCCTGCCGGAAGAACCTGTCCCGTGGCCGAAATCACACCCCCCACAAGAGCGGCGGTTCCCGATCTTTCCATGGCAATGCCCACCGGAATGAAGGCGGCAATCATGACAATCACAGACCAGTTGATGGCACCGTAGGACTCCTGGATCGTGATGCTCCGCAGCAAGAGCAGAATGACCGCCTGAAGAATATCCAGAACGCCAAGACCCGCCATGACCATGATCAGGGGAATTAGAAGGATGGCCAGCCACCAGAACCGTACCTTGTGCAGCCGGATGTCGTGCTCCTGCAGGATCGCCAGATCGGGCGAATCATCCAGGACGCTTAGCCGGTCTCTGGGAACATGGATCAAGAGAGTGTCGGCAAAATGAAGAACGATGTGAGCGATCTTTTCCCTTAAGGTTTTTCCTTCCCGGCGGATGGCCAGAACGAAGGCACCGAACTTTTTCCGGAAATTGACATCCTTCACGCTTTTCCCGATGAGGGACGATCCGGCGGTGATCAGGCCTTCCACCAGTACGCTGTCACGGCCCGCCAGCTCTGCCTGACTCATCTTCACATCGGTAAGGAGAAGAACATCCTCCCGTTCGCGAAACCGCACAAAGCTGTCCAGGGTACCCCGGGCCAGGAGAATGTCCCCCTTTTCAAGAGGGAGACTCCGGATGTTGGTGTCATACCGGCGACCGTCGCGAATAACGGAAAGTATGGTGATATCGTAGTTCTCGTTTACCCCCCTCTCCAGGCAGGTGGACCCGATGAGGGGTGATCCGTCGGCTATCTTGAATTCCGTGAGATAGGGGGACATGTGGTAGTTCCGGGTCAGGGAGGAAACGCCGGCCCTCGGTTTCAAGAGCTTCGGGACAACCCACGTGTTGTACAGCGTTCCCACAATGACGAACACGATCCCCACCCTGGCGAATTCGAACATGCCCAGGGCGGGAAAGCCGTGACCCTCCACCATGGAGCTCACCAGGAGATTGGTGGACGTTCCGATGAGC
>JBHIEY010000206.1:0-3011 GCA_046861835.1 Fidelibacterota bacterium
ACAGCACCCGGCTTCATCCCGGTCGTTCCACGTCACAACAAACGGTACAGGTAACAGACCGGACGTCGCGGGGAAGAAATGCCATACCCAACAGCACCCGGCTTGAGCCGGGTGTTAATACGGTAATCTAAGAAGGACGAAACCTCTTCAGAGGTTTTTCCCACATCCGGGTCCCCACATCGGCTCAGTAAATGAGAGGACCTGGCGTGGGTCGACGCTCACGGATAGTGACGGCTGACGCGACCCTTGTGGCGGCTTTCTCCACCCGCTCCCTTTCCCGCCCAAAACAGACAGCCACCGTTTCGCCGGCGGCCACGCTGTCTCCCACCTTCCGGCAAAAGCGGATTCCCCCGGTTGGATCGAGTGTTCGCCGGTTTCCATGGACAACGATGGTGAGATCATTCGCCGTTCGACCCAGTTCTATGGTATCAAACGAAACGACGAATCCGCTTCTGGATGCCGTTACCTTCCGGGAAAACGTGGCGCGGGGGATGCGGGAGGGATCTTCCAGAACCGACGCGTCTCCTCCATGAGCTTCCACCATCTTCAGGAAAACCTCCAGGGCCTTCCCGCTCGACAGGAGCTCCCTCTGCACGGTACGGGCCTCGGATGGGGAAGGGACAAGGCCCGCCTGAATCAAGAGGAGGGAACCCAGGTGGAGGGTGACATCCATGAGGTCGTCGGGTCCCTGGCCCTGGAGAGCTCTTACCGATTCCACCACCTCATTCCACAGCCCCACCTCGTGTCCCAGCGGCTGGTTCATGTCGGAGTAGACGGCCTCGGTGGATACCCCGAAATGGTGTCCCACTATGACGAGCTTTTCCCCCAGTGCTCTCGCCTCTTCGACGGTTTTCATGAAGGCACCCCTTCCCACCTTGATATCGAGGACCAGCCCCCGGATCCCTTCGGCGATCTTCTTGCTCATGATACTTCCGCAGATCAGGGGGATGGACGACACCGTCCCGGTGGCATCCCGGAGAGCATAAATCTTCCTGTCGGCGGGACATATCCAGTCGGTCTGACCGATGATACTGATCCCCACGCGATCCACCACCCGCATGAATTCCTCCAGGGACAGGTCGCTGCGGTATCCCGGTATCGATTCCATTTTGTCGCAGGTTCCCCCCGTATGTCCCAGGCTCCGTCCGGTGATCATGGGGATCGCCAGACCTGCACCGGCCATCAACGGACCCAGCACCAGGGAAACCTTGTCTCCCACTCCTCCCGTGGAATGCTTGTCGGCCACGAATCGATCCAGGTGGGAGAAGTCCACCCTCTTCCCGGACGCCATCATACTCTCAACCAGCGCCACGATTTCTTCATCGGTCATGCCCCGACGGAACACGGCCTTTAACCAGGCGGCCATTTGACGGTCGGAAACGGTGCCCCCGGTGTAGGCGTCGACCAGAAAGGAAATCTCCTCATGGGTGTGGACGCCGCCGGTCCTCTTTTTTTCGACCAGGCGGGATATGTTCATGAAGGGGCCCGCCCTCTGGCCACTTTTTCCAGGAAAGGTATGCGGACGATCACCTCTTCCTGTGAGATTCGCCAGGAGAGCCAGACGCCCATCAAACCGAGAAGCAAATTGGGTGACCACATGGCGAGAACGGGGGAAAGAAGATTGCGGTCGGCCAGCTCCTCCCCCGCGATGAGAAAAACCCAGTAGATGAGAAAGAAACCGATGCTGAAAGTGACGGCCGTTACGAATCCGCCCCTGCGGGCCATCATTCCCAGGGGTGCCCCCACAAGGATGAACACAATACAGGCGGCGGGGATGGAGAATTTCTTGTGAATTTCCACCCGGAAACGGTTGATGCTTCTCCGGTAACCCTCCAAGAGCTGGTATTCGGCCCTGAACCGGCGCTTGAGAGCGCTGAGGGATCGTTTCCTGGCCGCCACCTCCTTATCGGGCTCAAGATCCCCGGATTCCAATTCGTCGAGGCGGTTGTCAATCAGATGGAAGGCCCGATCGGGATCCTCGGGAAGCGGGACCCCCGGAATCACCTTTTCCAGGTGATCCTTCATCCTTTGGGTCACCGTGGAAATCTTTTCCCGGTACGCCCCGATCTTTTCGTTCATCATGGGAACCGTCATTTCCCGGTCGCCCCGGGAAGCCGACTCCCTCCGGTGCAGCACCAGGTCGTCCGCCGGGATAACAATCCGGTGCTTCTCAAAGGCGATCCGCCGGTAGTTCTGATAGTTCCTGACGTCGAGTTCGTGGATCTCCCCGTCGTAAAGGGTTACAAGAATGGCATCCTCAATGGTGGAAAAGGTCCCTTCCTTTGCGTGAATGGAGGTCTGGGTCCGTGTCCGGTCTTTGCTGTAGATTCGAACATCCTGATACGTCTCTCCCCGTTTTCCCTTGACGATGAAGCTGTATTCCGGAAGATCATCTATGAAGTATCCGGCTTCCACGTTCAGATCGGGCCGCTTCCGATAGATATCCCGGGAAAGGAGTCTCGCCCGGTGATTCATGTTGGGCAGAACCGAGAGGTTGAAATACGTCAGGGGACCGGCCACCAGAAGGCTGAAGGCAAGGGCGGGCCAGAGGATGGTGGAAAGACTCACCCCCGAGGCCCGGAGGGCGGCGATTTCATTGTCCTCCGACAGCCGGCCGAACGCCATGAGCGTCGCCACCAGGACGGCCATAGGGGCCGCCAGGGCAACGATCCATGCCGTGTTCAGAGCCAGGTATTCCAGGATAACCCCCAGAGGTAACCCCTTGCCCAGGAATTTGTCCACCGCCCGTAAGAGAAAATTGGTGAACAGGAGAAAGATCAACACCAGGAGGGAGTAGATGAAGGGAAGCACGTGCTCCCTGACGATATACCGGGAAAGGATCCACATGGCGGCAGTATGGCAGACTCAGGACAAAGATACTAAGAAATGAGCGAGGGGAACAATAGCGGCCTCCCGGGAGCCTGTGTGGGATCTTTCTACAGCTTGCCCGTCCCCACACGAAAAGATGTTTCGCGCTTTTTCCCGAGAGAAAAAACCGGGATGCTGCCCCG
>JBHIEY010000057.1:0-10973 GCA_046861835.1 Fidelibacterota bacterium
GGCGGCCTGCTTGAGAACGGTCACTTCCTCGGCTTCAGTGAGTTTTTCTCCTTTTGCGATGGATCGGTCTTTGAGTCTGGCCATGATCGTTCGAAGCGTTTTCGCCTTTTCCCGCTGGCCTTCCTTGAGGGCCTGTTGCATGGTTTTCTGAAGGTGGTTGTACAGGGACATGCCGCCTCGCCGGATGGGTCTCCGCGTCACCAAATTTACACGTCCGCTTCAGGAAGTCAACTGCTTTTCCCGGCAGGGAGCGGGGATTTCGGCAGTGTGAGCCGGATCTTGAGGGGGCGGATGCGTGATGTGTGACGGAAGACCGTGACAAGTGACGCGTGATACGTAACCAGAACGTCAAACGTCCAACGTCTAACCTCTTTGTGTACAGGCAGAAAGGGAAACAGACCGGATGGCAGGAAAGGGATTGGAACGCGTCAGGCGGGAAAAAATGAAGTTGGTGCCCGGCGTGACTTGTAGGTCCGCAGTACCCATCCGGAAACGGTCGTCTCCGGTTGAACCTGCGTTGGCAAGTACATGCTGGGGGGTGCTTGCAGGTGAGTTAAGAGGGTCACCTTCCGGGCACCAACTTTCAAGAAGCAGAGCCGAGTGAAAGGGGGCTACTGCTCGGCTGGAACGATATTTTGCATGGCCAGATGCTTTTCGCTAACACGCCTGGCCAGTTTCTTCAGGTCCTCGTTCTCCAGCATATGGTGGATTTCGTCCCGGATCACCGTCCACTGATGGTGAAGGGGACACGGTTCCTGGTCCGAGCAGGCATCCAGGCCGAACACACAGGGCTCCTCCTCGAGAGGGGGCCCTTCAATGGCGGCCACGATCTGGGGGAGATAGATTTCCGAGGGGTTCCGGGCCAGTTTAACCCCCCCTTTGCGGCCCCGGACGGCCACCATGAGCCTGTGCTTCACCAGCGTTTGCACGATTTTTGCAAGGAACTGCTGTGGAATCCCGTAAGCGCCGGCAATCTCTCCGATCATAATAGGATCGTCGGACTCCTTTTCCGCCAGGTATATCATGGCCTGAATGGCGTATTCTACCGATTTTGAGAAAAGCACTCTTTAGGACCCGTAAATCTTGTTCAAGTTAACACACCCTCCGAGGCCCAGTCAAGCCTTTTTTCCAGCAGGTTTGCGGCATGTTGGGACCCATCCGTCCGTCACGATTCCAGGTTCCTGCTGTCCCTATTCAGTTCTTCCCAGTCTGCGTCATTCTGGATGGCCTTCAGGGCCGCCGGGAAAAGGGTGGAGTTTTCCATTTCGATATGCTTCCGGATCAGGCGGTCAATGCTTCTGCCGTAGTACCCGAGTCTGGCCTTGACGAGGGGAAAGTCCTTCCTTTTCGCCCGGCGGACGGTCTTGAGAAATTTGGTCTTCATGTCGCGGAGAATCTGATGCTCTTCTCGCAGGACATAGGGGGAGTCGGTGATGCCTCGCTTTTCCAGAGCAGGAAAGAGGACTTTTTCTTCCCGGTCGTGGTGCAGCTCCACCGCCAGAAGATTCTCAATCACATCAGAGAGCTGATCCAGGAGCGTAGGACTTTCATCGGGGGAAACCACAGCTTCAAGTTTCGCCGTGAGCTGTCGCAGCCGGTCCAGGAGTTTGACGATCTCCCGGTGTTCTCTCATGAGGGTCGTTAGCAGGTGGTCTCTGGGCAGCTGTTCTGTCACGGGTTTTGCCGGTTGTTGCGGGGGGCATGGGCGGTCAATACCGGTTCCTGGAAGACTTCGATGCTGGTCTCCATAAAGAGTTCGCGGATACGGTCCCGGATTGGGAGCCATTTTTCATGGATGGGGCACGGGTTTTCCTCCTGGCAGGGACCCGGTCTCAGAATACATTTTTCAAAGAGGGCGTCTCCTTCGATGGCATGGACAACGTCGAAGAGGGTGATTTCGGCCGCCGGCTTTCCCAGGGTAACACCGCCGCGGGGTCCCCGGTACGATTTCAGAATGTCTCTCCGGGTAAGCATCCTGGCAATCTTGCTGAGATAGTGGAACGAAAGGCCCGTTTCATCCGAGATGGTCCTCAAGGAGGCAAATCCGGGCGCCTCATGGGTCATGAGGTACAGAACCAGCTCAATGCCGTATTCTGAGGAACGGCTGAGAATCATGGGTAACTCCCCCGGGCCCTTTCCGGCAGGAGACGGGGAAAACTAAAACCGTTATTAAGACCCGCTTATCCATTTGAAAGTTAGTTCGTAATGGCAAATGAATCAATGTTTTTTGATCGATAACTGGATAATGGGATAACTGGACAACTGGAGGAATGGAGACTCGGAGAATTCGAGCAACGGTGACGGGAGACCGGAGACCGGAAGACGGGGGACTGGAGAAGTGGAGAGGTGGAGATTTGGGGTGACAGGAGCGGGGCCCGCAATGACAGACTCTCCGGCCAGAGCTGCGTGGTTTCTTAACAATACGAACCACATTAAACAGGATAACATGGTCGGTTTATCTTGCCGTGATCTTTCCTTCGTCGTAAGTTTTTCCGCAGGACAATTGAGGTCTCCATGGTGAATATCTCTTTACTCTCCCTGAATATTTCCCCAATTTCCGATCGGGTCAAATGACGCGCACTCCTGTGTGGAATTCAGCTAATCGCAAGACACGGTCGGGGAACCTGGGAGTCCGTTTTCCGCTGGCGTGGTTGTTCTTGGCTCTGGTCCCTCTCTCCCCTGCCGGGGCGGCAAAACCCCAGCTGTCGGTTTCCGCCGTCGGAACCTCCCCCCGGTTGTACATGGTTTCCGAAGATGAGAAAACCCACTGGCGACTCTGGGGTCAGTACAGACAGGATTTCGGGTCCGTCGTGACCGTTCAGGCTCACTTTGAACTCGGCTCGGAAAACCTTCGATTCCAGAATTCCTTCCGGGCACATGACATGGTGGCCCGGCTGACCATGGGGGCCCATACTGTGAAGGTCGGAAGACTGTCGTGGTGGAGCACCGTGATCCAGGCCCGGGTCGATGGCGGGCAATACACGGTGAAAACGGAAAGATTCGGATCGGTGTCGGTCCTGGGAGGGTTCCCGTCCGTGGCAGACTTCAGTGATATGGGCTTTGGCCGCAAGTCCTTTTTTCTGGTTTCCTGGGCAATGGGTAAGCCCGGCAAAAATTTTTCCGTCACCGGCTGGGGTCGGCATGATGGTGAACAAAGGACGTGGTATGTGGGACCCACGTGGGATGCGTTTGTATGGATGAAAGTGAGGGTCTCGGGAGCCCTGGCATGGAATCTTTCGGACGGAGGTCTCCACTATGTTCGTCTTGCGGCATCACGAACCGTGGGGAATCACCGGGTGAGGGTGGGAGTCAGGAACAAGCGGCTCCCCGTTTCCCAACCTTACCCGTGGGTGGATGGGAGGGCCGCCGTGCCGGCGGTGGTAACCGTGGGCGTTGGGTCACCCGTCGCGAAGGGCGTCGCCTGGTGGAACCGGCTGGTCTACCGGATGGGGGATGAGCCCACCTCCTATCTCTCCAGCACTCTGATCGCCGGGGGAATTCGCCTTGCCTTTCTGGGAGGAATCCAGGGGGAGAGGAGATTGGTGGGGGGAGAAGCAGGTCTCAATAAGACGATATCTTCCTCCCTCACTTCGGGAGTCCAGATGGCAGTGAACGCCGTCGACTACGGGGATCTTGTCGATTTGCGCCGGGCGGCGGGTCTGTACGGATGGATTTCCTGGAACCCTTTGAAAGAGGTGACAGTGAGGCTGTTCGGCCAGATCAACAGGAATCCCGCCTATGATCTTGACGGGAGGGTCGGACTGGCAATTCATGGGACGCTGTAGTACGGGCATCGTGATACTGGTCTTCTTCCTGACCGCCCAGGAGCGGGACCATATTGTCTTTCCCCACGAACCCCATGTGGAAGAGATGGAACTGGAGTGTCTTCAGTGTCACGAGGGGGTGGAGGAATCCGTCTCCCTGGATGTCCGGCTGCTTCCCGACGAGGAGTCATGCCTGGAGTGTCACGATGGCGACGTGGCCACGGATGAATGTTCTGCCTGTCATGCCAATGCTGAGAATCCGATGACTTACCGGGAGCACCCCATGAGGACCGGTCCCCCTTTCTCACACGCCTTTCACCTCACCCAGCGTCCAGACTGCGCCCTCTGCCATGCACATATTCTTGAAGATGATGGTCTGGCACTTCCGACCGTCTGGGAGGAGAGGGACTGTCGGGCCTGCCATTCACATGTTCGTCCGGACGATCACGGGATGGACTGGACCTCTATTCACGGCTCCCAGGTGAGTCCGGTCACGGAAGAGACCTGCATGCTCTGCCACACCCAGGCCTCCTGTGATGACTGTCACCAGCTTCAGCAGTTTGAGACAAAGATCCATCCGGTCTCCTACCTTCTGAATCACGGGTTTGACGCCCGGAGTGGAGTCGCCGACTGTTCCGTATGTCATGACATTCGCACCTACTGCCGGGACTGCCACAGGCAGGAGTCACTCATGCCCATAGATCACAATCTTCCAGACTGGGCCCGATTGCCAGGGGTTCGTGCTGACGGGGGAATGCACGCCGAGGCGGCCCTGGATGCTCCCGAGGTGTGCCTGGTCTGTCACGAACCGCAATCGAGTACCTGTCTGAGGTGCCACGGGGAGTCCGGGGGATTGGGAGACTAAGAGAGGGGGAGACTTGGAGAGGGGGAGACCGGGAGAAAATCATGACGCAAAACCCATAACATGCCACGCATTACGAATCACGCATTACGTATGACCCATCAAGGAAAACCACCTCTCTGTTTCGCAGCGCTGAGTTTTGTTCTTTTTCTGACGGGAGGCTGCACGGAGGAAGGGGAACCGAGGGTTCATCCCGATTCGTGGGTGGATCCCCTGGCGGACGTTTCCCATATGGCCCGGATTGCCTCGTCTGGGATCGGTGGATGCGTGGCGTGTCACGGTGACGATTATCTGGGTGGAACCAGCGGTGTTTCCTGTTACACCTGTCATGAAGGGGGACCGAGCGGGCATCCCTCTCCCAGGATATGGTTATTAAGTCCCGACAGTACATCGTTTCACGGCAATGTGGCCCGGGCCGAGGGATTCGACCACTGCGCCCTGTGCCACGGCGCACGTCTGGACGGGGGAGTAGCTGGAGCGAGAAGAGCCTGCACCGTCTGTCATTCGACGGAACAAATTGATGAGTGGCTGGGGGAGTGAATCTCAACAAGGAGGAGGAATCGATGACAAGAATCCTGGTAATTGTCCTGATGACCGGTGGGATACTCTGGTCCCAGGATTTTGAATATGTGGGCTCCCAGAACTGCAAGATCTGTCATTCCAGCAGCAAGCGGGGTGCCCAGTACAAGGTGTGGGAAGAGAGCGCTCATGCCCGGGCCTTTGACACCCTGAAGGGTGACAAAGCCGCCGAAATCGTCAAAGAGATGAGGCTTGAGGTGGTGGCGGAGAAAGCACCTGAGTGTCTGGTGTGTCACACCACAGGGTTTGGCCGGGGCGGATATGAAGTGAAGGATGAGGCATTCTGGAATCCCGATCCGGAGGACAGAAAGGCCAGGAAGGCGGCGAGGCGAATGGCGGGATTGCAGGCTGTGGGATGCGAGGCATGCCACGGTCCGGGAAGCGAATACAAGTCCAAGAAGACTATGGAAGCCATCTACGGCGGAACCGTGGAGGCTGCCTCGGTGGGCCTGGAGATACCGGATGAGAAAACGTGCCAGCGCTGTCACAACGAGAAAAGTCCGACGTTTAAGGGATTCAAATTTGAAGAGTATGTGAAAAAGATTATCCACCCAGACCCGGCGGAGCTGAAACAGGACTAGGGGAGCGGAATCCATCCCGTCCCGCGTAGATCCATGACTAAGACAGTCTTGCGGTGGTCAGGGATCGTTCTTGGCGCCTCGGTGGTTCTCGTTCTGATCTTATTTGGGGCGGCCGAGGTGACCTCACGCCCCAGCTTTTGCTCCACGTGTCACTACATGGAGCCGTATGTGGAAGCGTGGAAGACCTCCACCCATTCATCGGTCACCTGCACGGACTGTCATTACCGTCCCGGTTGGAAGTCGCACGTCCGGGGAAAATTCACCGCTCTCTCCATGGTGGTGAACTATTTTACCGGCGTCTACAAGAAGAGTAAGCCGTGGGCCGAGATCGATGACGCCAGCTGCCTCCGCTCAGGGTGTCATGAGGCGAGGCTTCTGGAGGGGATGGTTCCCTTCAGGGAAGGGATTCTCTTCGATCACCGGCCCCACCTCATAAAACTGCGCAGGGGAAAGAAACTCCGCTGTACCAGCTGCCATTCCCAAATTGTTCAGGGTGAGCATATAACGGTGACCACTTCCACCTGTTTCTTGTGTCATTTCAAGAATCAGCCTGAACAGGCCCGGATCGACAATTGCACGTGGTGTCATCCGGCCCCCGTTGCCACACCCGGAAGGAACGTCCGGTACGATCACTCCTATGTGCTGCAAAAGGATATCGAATGTCAGAAATGTCACGGTCCCATGCAGGTCGGGGACGGGGCGGTTCCCATCGAGCGGTGCAGTGCCTGCCACGCCGAAGTGGAAAAGATCCGGATGCATGAGGATATCGACCTTATGCATAAGACTCACGTGACCGATCACAAAGTGGAATGTCAGATCTGTCATCTGGCGATTCAGCACAAATCCGTCTCCCGGACGATTGCCATCATGCCCGAATGCCAGTCGTGCCACACGCAGTCCCATCAGGCTCAGCTCGACCTCTTTGCCGGTCTGGGCGGCAAGAACGTTGTGCCCCATCCGAACCCCATGTTTGAGGGGGGATTGAACTGTCAGGCCTGTCACATTTTTCACCGGACTGACACAGGATTCGAGGAGTTGGGTCATACGGTGGTGGCCAGGGATGAATCGTGTGAAAAGTGTCACGGCCAGGGATACGGAAAGGTCCTGAAGCAGTGGAAGGACGTCATGAAAGAGAAGATCGGGCTGTTAGAAAGGGCCCTCGATGATGTTACCGGGGAAGTCAGCGGTGCCCGGGGAGAGGCCCGGAGAAAGGCCGGGGAACACCTGAAAGACGCCCGGTTCAACGTGGAGCTTGTGGAGGAGGGGAATATTGTCCACAATGTGGCTTTTGCGGATGAGCTGCTGGTGGCAGCTCACGAAAGCCTTAAGAAGGCTCTCGATGCTGCCGGATCGGACGTAGAGATTCCTGACATTTCCATCTACAGTACCGTCGTTCCGTCCGAGTGCAAAAACTGCCACTACGGCCAGGAGGAAATTAACGTCGAGGTCTTCGGTGTGAGTTTCTCTCATAACATTCATATTGCGAGAAATCACCTGACCTGCTCCCGGTGTCACTCCAACATGCGACGTCATGGGGAACTTGTGATCACCCGGAGTGAATGTCTATCGTGCCACCACACCCAGCAACGGATCGAGTGCGGTCGATGCCACGAGATTCAGGCCGGGGTGTTTGAAGGAACGGCAGATTTCGCCGTGGAGAAGACCCCCGATGTCATGTATGATGCGGGGCTGGAATGCCTGTCGTGTCACGAGGGGACCCGGCAACCGGTGGAGAGGGCATCCGCCCTGCGGTGCTCCCAGTGCCATGATCCGGACTATGAGGACCTGCTTCTTGACTGGCAGGCTGAAATCACCCGGCTGATTGAGACGATTTCCAGCAGGATGGCTGCCGTTCAGAAGAGGTCGCTATCGGAACGAGACCGGATCAGGATGGAGGAGATTGCCTCAGGGTTACAGGGTATCAAGAAGGACGGAAGTCTGGGAGCGCACAACATGGGTCTCATCGAAGAGACACTGAATCGCTATTCGACCGTCCTGGACACCCTGATCAGGGAGGGGGTTGACCCCGGGGATGATGAAGGATAAACTGCGCCATGGCCAAATCCCGGGAGTCGGCCCCGCGATTTTCCTGTCCGGGGTGGTGGTCCTTTTTCTCTGGACAACGGGTCCCGCCTCGGGTCAGGAGCTTGAGTCCATAGATGAAACAAGCTGTATGGAGTGTCATGAGGAGGGGGCCCGTGGTACGGTCATCCAGGAGGATCTGGAGGGTTCTTCGCACCAGGAGCTGGGGTGTTTAGACTGTCACCGGGATAAGGATACTGTTCCCCACCGCGAGGAGACCGGGTTTTTCCCAGGCAGTGACGCTTGCCGTGACTGTCACCAGGCGGAATCCGACGAGTACAGGATACACGGCCGGTTTGAGATCGGGGAGGCTCCGGACCTTCCCTCGTGCTCCGACTGTCACGGAGATCACGACATACGTCCCTCGTCGGAGAATCTTTCCCGGGTCCATCCGGCAAATCTCCCCACCACCTGCGGTCAATGTCACGAGGATCTCAACCTCACTCAGAAATATGAGATGCTTCTGGATCACCCGGTGGAGCTGTACGAAAGTTCAATTCACGGTCGGGTCACCAAAGGGGGCATTTACGCGGCGGCGACCTGCATCGACTGTCATGCCACAGGGAGCACGGCTCACAGGATCTATTCTGCCGGCCATCCCGAGTCCACCGTTAACCACTTCAACATTCCCACCACGTGTGGTCAATGTCACGAGGGGATAAGGAACGATTTCTGGGAGGGGATTCACGGCAAGCTTGTGAAAAGGGGGGAAACGGATGCCCCCGTTTGTACCAGCTGTCACGGGGAGCACGGCATCCTTTCGCCCCGGGATCCCCGCTCCCCCGTATCTCCAACACGGGTGGTGGAGAGGACGTGTTCTCCCTGCCACGAATCGACGAGGCTCAACGAGAGATACGGCCTGCCCGTGGGCCGGCTCGTCACCTTCATTGACAGTTACCACGGTTTGAAGAGCAAGGCCGGGGACGTCCATGTGGCCAACTGCGCCTCCTGTCACGGGGTTCACCGGATTCTTCCCAGCACGGATCCCACGTCCACCATATTTCCCGCGAATCTCCAGAGGACGTGCGGGGAATGCCATCCGGGAATTTCGGAGGAGCTGGCTGCCACCCCCATCCACGGTATTGGAGGTGAAAGAGTCCGTGCACCGGCGGCCGATGTGGTGGAGAAGATCTATATTGTTGCTATCATCGTCATCATCGGCCTGATGGCGATCCATTGGATTATCGATCTGCTCCGGCAGATCCGGCTGGTCATGGCCGAGCCTCAGGTGCGGCGAATGAGGCTAGGAGAGGTGTGGCAGCACACCCTCTTGATGCTGAGCTTTCTCGTGCTCGTCATTTCCGGTTTCGCCCTCCGGTTCAGCCAATCGTGGATTACCACCCTGTTCTTTGGTTGGGAAAGGGGGTTCGCATTGCGCGGTACCGTTCACCGAGTGGCGGCGGTGATCTTTATTCTTACCGCCCTGTGGCACCTCCTTTTCCTTTTTTCCCCGAGGGGGAAAGCCTTCATCAAGGACGTCTGGCCAAAGATCCGGGACTTCAAAGATTTCTGGCAGAGGATTCTTTATAATCTTGGGCGTGTTCCCACTACCCCACAGTTTGGGCGCTTCAGCTACATTGAGAAGGCCGAGTATTGGGCCCTGGTGTGGGGAACGGTGATCATGATTGTCACCGGGCTGGTCCTGTGGTTCGACAACTATGTGGTTCAGTTTCTGCCGAAGGGCGTCATCGATGTTGCCCTGGTGATTCACTACTGGGAAGCGTGGCTGGCCACCCTGGCCGTGGCGGTCTGGCACCTCTGGTCCACCGTCTTCAATCCCCATGTCTATCCTATGAATCCCTCATGGCTCACGGGCACCATGCCGGAGGACATGTACGAGCATGAACATCCCCGGCATGTGGCGGAGGCAAAAGAGGAAACGAAAGCTTGGATTCGCGGAAGATCGGGTAAGACAGGCGAGCACGAAACGGAATAGGTCCCCGTGGCTTCCATTCTGGACGTTTTCACCCACACCTTGATGATCACGGGCTTCGTCCTGGCGATGATGCTCGTCATTGAGTACCTGCACGTTCTCACCGGAGGAACCTGGCGGGAGAAAATATTCCGGCCCGGGTGGAGTCAGTATGCGGTGGCGGCCCTCCTGGGGGTCATCCCCGGCTGCCTGGGCTCGTTCACGGCCATTGCCCTTTATTCCCACGGCATCCTTTCGCTGGGTGCCGTGGTGGCCGCCATGATCGCCACCAGTGGAGATGAGTCCTTTGTCATGCTGGCCATGATCCCCCGGGATGCTGCAGTTATCATGGCCGTTCTTCTTGCGGTTGGCATGGTGGCCGGAGCCGTCACCGATATGGCCCTGAGGAGACGGAGGATTCCCGTGGACCTGTCTGCGGACCAGCTGGTCCTCCATCCGGGGGAAACGTGCGAATGTTTGCCGGGGAAGGGGATCACGACCCAGTGGAGGCGACCCCTCGTCTCCCGGGCCATTCTTACCGGGGTTGTCACCGTCCTCATTCTTGGCGTTGCCGTGGGATATGTTGGTCCCCGGGAATGGGACTGGATAAGGGTCAGCATCCTGGTGGTGGCCGGCTTGTCCTTTTTCGTGGTAACAACGGTTCCCGATCACTTTCTGAAAGAACACCTCTGGAACCACGTGGTGCAAAAACACCTGTCGCGGATTTTCCTCTGGACCCTGGGAGCCCTGGTGGTGACCCACGTTGTTCTGGAAGCCGTTCAGGTGAGACCGGCCATTGCGGAAGAGAAATGGGTGGTTCTGGTGATGGCATCGCTGATTGGATTGATACCGGAATCCGGTCCCCACTTAGTGTTTGTCACCCTGTACGCCGAGGGGGTCATTCCCTTAAGCGTCCTGTTGGCGAGCTCCATGGTCCAGGACGGTCACGGCATGCTTCCTCTTCTCGCCCATTCGCGGAAGGGTTTTGCCGTGGTGAAGGCCATCAATTTCGCTGTGGGTCTAACCGTGGGGGCGGCGGCGCTGGCCCTGGGGTGGTGAACCGGGAACGGGAAATCTCGACCGGGAAACCGTTAAAACGGTTCCTGGGGTTGATTTCTCCTGTCGGTTATCACCCGACTAAAGTCGGGTGCTGTTGAGCGCCGGAAAACCAGGACGGTTCCTGGGATTGATTT
>JBHIEY010000207.1:0-3003 GCA_046861835.1 Fidelibacterota bacterium
CAGGTTGCCCGGATGGCGGAATTGGTAGACGCGCATGATTCAGGATCATGTGGTCGAAAGACCGTGCAGGTTCAACTCCTGTTCCGGGCACGACAGGGGTCAGACATTGGCTGTCAGCCATCAGCTGTCAGTCCTTACGAATTACGCATTACGAATCACGCCCGTAATATCCGGCCACCTTCCGGATAGCCTCCACAATATCTCCGGTGTCCTCTTTCGTTCCGAGAAGACAGTTCTGCCTGAGCCAGACGGCTTCTTCATGGGAAATCCGTTCCGTTACAGGAAGGGAGAGGCGGGAGAAATCCTTTCCTTTGAGCCAGGGATATTCGTCCTGATCCACGACGAATAACGGTTCCTGGTAGACAGGTTTATATCCCGCATAGGCGGGAATTCCTTCGGCGTTCAAGGCCCGGATGAATTCTTCCCTTGAGGTATCGTTGAACTGTGACCGGTCGTAGCGGAATATATAGAGATGATGAGAGACCCGGCTGGCCTCCGGGTAGTGCTTTTGAGGATACAGTCCCGCGATTTTTCCGATTTCTTCATCCAGGACGGCCGCGTTGCCGTCCCGGATCTTCATGTCATCCGGAAGGGCCTCAATCTGAGCCTCCAGGAGGGCCGCCGGAAACGCCGACAATCGGAAATTCCCCCCGAGAAAGCGCTGGCCCTCCGATATTTCCTCAGGATGCAGCTCGCCCCGTTTGATCCGGCCCACGTTGTGATAGGCGTAGCACTTCCCGATGAAATCTTCATCGTCAGAAACCACGGCCCCCCCTTCCCCTGCCGTCATGTTCTTGGAGGATTGGAAGCTAAACACCCCTCCCAACCCGATGGCTCCCACCTTCCTTCCCTTCCATTCGGCACCGTGGGCCTGGGCGGCGTCCTCAATGACGCTGATCCCGTGCCGGCGGGCTACTGCCCCGATTCGATCCATGTGGGCGGGACTCCCCGCCAGATGAACGGGCATGATCACCCGCGTCCTCTCTGTGACGGCATCCTCCAGGAGAGAGGGATCCAGGTTCAGCGTGTCTCTGTCGATATCCACGAAGACGGGCACGGCGTTGACCATGAGCACGGCGGACGCGGTGGCGACAAACGTGTACGCAGGCACGATCACCTCGTCGCCCGGCCGTACGCCGGCCGCCTTGAGAGCCACCCAGAGGGCCGCCGTCCCCGAGTTGGTGGAAATGGCAAACCGGCTGTCGTGAAACCGGGCGAAAGCCCGTTCAAATCGCTTCACCACTTCGCTCCCCACCCCCCACTGTTCATGCTCCAGCGTCCGTATCAGGCTTTCCCTCATGGTCCGGGTGGGACGCGGCCACGACGGGAACGGACGGGGGCGAACGGGGGGGCCGCCGTAAAGGGCAAGATCCGTCTTTCGAGGTCGTGTCACCGCAGACTCCTGCAACCTTTCTATGGGGAAACTTCCAGACCCAGACTTTTCAAGAAAGCCCGGTTGTTGGGCTCCCTGCCGAGAAAACCCTCCACCATCACCAGGGGATCCTCCGTCCCCCCCTTTTCCAGAACGGCCCGGCGGTAGCGGAGTCCTGTTTCGGGGTCCAGTATCCCCCTTTCTTCGAAAACGGAAAACATGTCCTGGGCATAAACCTGGGACCAGAGATAACCGTAGTAGGCGGCGCCGTAGCCGTAAAGGTGCCCGAACGCCGCCTGGAAATGGGTATCCTCCTGATAGGGATACGGAGTGATCTCATTCTGAAGTTCCCTGAGAACATCGGTGGTGGTCTTTTCCCCATCGGGATCGAAGCCGTCGTGAAGGGTGAAATCGAGAACGCCATAGAAAATCTGCTGCAGCGTCTTCGTCCCGGAATTCAGATTCCTGGCCGCCAGCATCCGGTCCACCAGATCCTCAGGGATCGCCTCGCCGGTTTCATAGTGCCGGGCAAACAGGGAAAGGGACTCTTTGTGCCATACCCAGTTTTCCAGCATCTGGGACGGTGCTTCCACGAAATCCCGGGGCACGGCCGTTCCGGCGTAGGACATCAACGGCGAGCGGGTCACGATACCGTGCAGCAGGTGGCCAAATTCGTGGAAAAAAGTTTCCACGTCCTCGTGAGGCAGCAGCGACGGCTGTTCGGCACCGGGCCTCGGGAAATTGCAGACCAGGGCATAGGAAGGTATCTGGTAGCCTTCCGGAAGTTTCTTTCCGATGACAACGCTGAAGGCGGCTGCGTGCTGGTATTTGTCCGGACGGGGGAAGAGGTCCAGATAGAAGCGGCCGATGAGTTCCTGAGTCCCTCTGTCTCTTACCTCATACATCCGGACATCTTCGTGCCACACGGATGGATTTTCCACCTCCCGGTAGTCCAGATTGAACAGGCGCTGGGTAATGGCGAAAAGACCCTCGATAACCCGCCCTACCTCAAAATAGTTCTTCACTTCCTCAGGGTCCACACGGTATTTCGTTTCCAGGAGTTGATTCTCATAGAACCACTTTTCCCAGGGATGTATCACCGTCGCCGGCTTTCCTGTCCGCTCTGATTTTATCTTGAGCATCTCCCGGTAGTCCCGGGAAGCCTTTTGCTGAAGGCTCTGTTCAAGATCCTGCTCAAATTCCCATACGGCCGCCGGGTACCCGGCCATCCTGTCCTCGGTCCGGTAGGCAGCATAGGAACTGTATCCCAGAACGTCGGCCAGCTTCCTCCGTTCCCGGATGATATCATCCAGGATTTCCAGGTTATTCCTCCGGGCGCGGTTCAGGAACTTGTAACTCAACTCCCTTCTGAGCTCGTCAGACTCGGCGACCTTCATGAAAGGAAAATAGGAGGGATAGGAGAGGTCGATGGCGTAGCTTCCGTCCTTCATGCGACGTTCATTGAGATAGTCCCGCGGCAGCCCGGACGCCTGGTCTTCTGTGATGAACAGGGTATCCCGGTAAGAAGTGATGTTCCTGCGGAATTCCAGCCCCAGTTCGGCAATCCGGTTTTGAATATCCCGCACCCGTTCCCTCTCCTCACGGGAAAGGCCGAAGCCGCTCCGCCTGAA
>JBHIEY010000208.1:0-2991 GCA_046861835.1 Fidelibacterota bacterium
CCGGCGCCGAGGCGGATGATGTGAGCGTCCCGATTCCCCGGGTATACATTGCGGGTGTCAATGATCAACGGGGCACTGGCGGCAACTGCACCGTAATCGACTCCCGAATGATCGGTGAGAATCACCACGGCATCGTATCGCTTCGCTTCAACCCCCTGAAATGTGCCCAGACCCTGCCGGCTGTCGCCGTCCAGACTGAAACGGGGAACGTAAGGGTCAAAAAAATCGACCTGCGCCCCCCGGTCCTCCAACAGGCGCAATACATCGAGAGCCGGCGACTCCCGGACGTCATCAATGTCCTTCTTGTACGCCACCCCGAGAATCAACACCCTGCTGCCGTTCACGGAACGCTTCTGACGGTTGAGCCCCTCCATGACAAGCTCCACCACGTGCTCGGGCATGCGCGTGTTGATCTCCCCCGCCAACTCGATGAACCGGGCCCGGTAATCGAGGGACTTCATCTTCCAGGCGAGATAGTGGGGATCCAGGGGAATACAATGACCCCCCAAACCGGGCCCCGGACTGAACTTCATGAATCCGAACGGCTTGGTGGCGGCGGCGTCGATCACCTCCCAGGCATCGATATGGAGACGCTCGCACATGAGGGCCACCTCGTTGGCCAAACCGATGTTGATGGACCGGAACGTGTTCTCCAAGAGCTTCACCATCTCCGCCGACTCGGGAGTGGAAACGGGAATCACCTCCTCCACAATCTGCTCATATAAAAGCTTCCCGAGAGCGGTGCAGGCCCCGGTGATCCCCCCCACCACCCGGGGCGTGTTGCGAATGCCGTATTCGGTGTTCCCGGGATCGATCCTCTCCGGCGAGAAACAGAGGAAGAAGTCCTCCCCCACCGTGAGTCCCGACTTCTCCAGTTCAGGCAGGAGTAAGTCCCGGGTGGTGCCGGGATAGGTGGTGCTTTCCAGAACCACCAGGAAATCCCCGTGCATGTTGGGAATAAGCCCGGCCAGAACGGCGTTGATGAAGGAAATGTCCGGGTCTTTGAGCTTATTCAGCGGCGTGGGAACGCAGATGCTGACGGTATCCAAGTCTTTCACCACGGCGTAATCGGTGGCAGCGACGAGTGTTCCCCCGGGCCTGTCCCGATCTGCCGGGAAAACCACCGCTTTCAGGTCGTCATCGTTCACGTCGCGGATGTAGTTCTCGCCGGCGTTGATCTTCTTGACCTTCTCTTCATCGACGTCGATTCCCGTGACGGAAAAGCCCTTCTTGGCAAATTCCACCGCCAGGGGAAGTCCCACATACCCCAAGCCGATGACCCCTATTTTCGCCGATTTGTTTTCAATACGTTCCCCGAGAAGTGAGGATGTTTCAACTCTTGACATGGCAGAATCCTTCCTCTTGCTTTTCGCTCGTCCGGAGGGTCCGAAGAAAGCGGACCAAAGTTAAGCCGGGGTTTTCAACAAATCAATCTCTGTGGGAAGCGGAGACCGGAGACGGGAGGATGTTCGCTATGCTAAAAGGCGTAACGCCAAATGGCGTAAGAAACAAGGAAAAGTTTTGGAAGGCCGTGACGAGTAACCGGAGACGGGGGACTGGGAGAAATCGCCTGTCGCTCTCGAGACTATGTGGCAAGCCTCAGGAACCGGAGGTACCACCACAGGATGTCGGAACCCCAGAAAAGAGCGATGACGGTGCCCAGACTCATAAACGGCCCCAGAGGGACCCGCATGCCGAAACGGGCCCTCCCCATGAGCATCAACACCACGAAAAAGAGCGCACCGGAAAAGAAGGTGACCGCCGAAGCGACCAGGGCCGCCCTCCATCCCAGCACCAAACCGATAAGGGCCGCGTACTTCACATCCCCCATTCCGAGACTGTCCCGCTTGAACACCCGGCCCCCTATGGTCCCGATCAGGAAAAATCCCACACCCATGCCGACAGCGCCGTACAGATACGGCTGAAAGCCCCCGTATTCCCGGACGAAAAGGAGGAAAACTCCGGGCACCAGCCCCCCGATAAGGAGACCGTTGGGAATGATCTGATGGTCGATGTCAATGAAGGTGATGGCCATGACAACCGAGAGAAACGCCGCGTAGGCGGCACCCTCCAGCGTGAAACCGAACCGGCTGTACGTCAGTGCAAAGATTCCGGCGGTGAGGACCTCCACCAGGGGATACCTGAGGGAGATTCTGGCCCGGCAATGGGAACAGCGGCCCCTGAGCACGAGGTAGCTCACCACAGGGAGGTTTTCCCAGACCTTCAGGGGGTGGTGACAGGAAGGACAGTGCGACGAAGGGGAGATGACCGATTCGCCGGCGGGGAGACGGTGAATCACCACCGTGAGAAAACTCCCCACAGCGAGGCCGACGGCGACAACGAGAATCCAGGTCATGGGTCAGGACGATCCATCATAGGTCGCATGCCGGGATCAGTCCTTCTGCGGGACTGAAATCCCGGGATATAAGGCGACACTGTGGTCACGGAGAACAAAATCGATTTCACTTCCGCTTCTGCGCTGATAATACATGAGTTTGCCATACTTGCGCAAGTTCAGGTAACCTGCATTCTCCAGCAGTTTCCCCTCAGAAACGGAAGAAAACTGATGTATGAGACCGTTGTCGCAAAAATAGAGTTTGGGGGTGCCGCTGATTTCCCGGTCCACGTTTTGCGGAAGTCCGCCAGCGACCGAACATCTTTTTCCATGTAGGAAACCACGATATCATTCAGGATTCTTTTTTTCTGCGAGAGGTATTCCTCGTACATCTTCTTGGTGCGCTCGTATGCGATGAGATTCTTCTGATGATCCTTTTCTGAAAACGACCGGCCACGAGGCCTCTTTGCCCCCTTGAAAACCAGAAACTCTTCATAATCCAGAGGGAACAGCTCAAATATCACCTTCCGCCCCGCCAGACTTTAGGGTAGTTTTGCCACACTGTCTGGCACCCGATATGAGGGTAACGGGATACCGGTGAAGCGATTCGGCGGTCCGGGCCTACCGCAGCAGCACCATTTTCCGGGTGAGGGTGC
>JBHIEY010000209.1:0-2980 GCA_046861835.1 Fidelibacterota bacterium
TTGCCATCATGGTCGTCATCGATGCCGTTATGGGTATCGCCGAAGTGGTAGACATAGCGGTAGACATTTTTCCGCCAGTAGGCATTCACCACCTGAAGAATCAAATCGACCCGGGTCCCCCACAGTTTGAAGTGACGCTCCGCCGCCAGGTCCAGGCGGTGGTAGGGGGGATATCTCACCGAGTTGCGTCCGCCGGGAATGGAGCGGTAAAACGGCTCCGGTTCGCCCGGGAGGGTCTCGAAGTAGTACCCCAGGATGGGGGTGTACGGCTGACCCGTCTGGTAGGTCCATCGCAGGCTCAGATCCCATTTCCGGGTCGCCCTGAAGTTTGAGACGATGTTAAAGGCGTGTCTCCGGTCCCAGTTCGTAAAATATTCTTTTCCGTGAAGTCTCTTCCGGGCAACGGAGTAGGCATAACTGATCCACCCGTTCAGGCGTCCCATTTCCTTCTGAAGAAAAAGTTCAAATCCGTAGGCGTAGCCGTTGGAGAGATCAAAATTGTTATCGAGCGATTCATCGGAAATCTCCTCATCCGCCGTGGCCCGGTTTTCGATGAAGGTGAGCATGTTCTCCAGCGTCTTGTAGTAGATTTCCGCCTGCAACCGGTAGACATTCCCGAAGTATTCCTCGTACCCCATGAGATAGTGGAAGCTGGATGCCGGTTTCACTGACGGGTCCACGGCAAACCATTGGTCGAGGATGGTGGGATTGAAATCATCCTGCACCGTTTCCAGGAACTGGCGGTAGAGCCCCGTGGCCATATTGATATACCGATCCGGGGTAAGGAGGTATTTGATACCGAGGCGGGGGTTGAGGTACCATTTTGTGGGGTGATTCTCATAGTACGACAGCCGCACGCCCGGTTCCACCATCACGATAGGACTCAGCCACCGTTTCACCTTGGCGAAGACGGCTCCTTCCAGGGGGGATTGTGACACTTCAAAAACGGTACTGTCGAGCCAGTCGCTTTCGTAGATGAAGTTGAGATCCTTCAATTCCGCACCGAAGCGCACCTGGGTTTCCCCGGAAAGGAAGTAGGTCCAGTCGGACCGGAAGGTTCGGTCATCGATGGCATTCACGCTTTTCACCCCCGATCCGCCTCCCAGGTCAAACCGGGTATCGAACCTGCTCACGGCTACCATCCAGTAGGATACGAGTCGAGGACCAAAAAACTTCCGGTAGTGGGTGCTGAACGTCCGGTTTCCCCACCCTGCCGCGAGATTAAAATCTTCAAAGGCCAGATCGTCCCTCCCCACATACCAGCTGAAGGAAACCCTGTCCCTGTCCGTCACGTCCTGAAAAACGTGGCCCTGAAGATCGTAGAAGTAGTAGGGGAAATAGAGGTCCGTTCCCCGGAAAATCTGGTCGAAATAGGTTCTCCGGACGGCGAGGAGCCAGGCACCTTTCCCCACGGCCCCTTCCAGTGTGGCCTGGGCGGCCAGGAGAGAGATGGCCGCCTTCGTGTCAAAACGCTTCCGGTTCCCCTCCCTGCTGCGAACGTGCAATACGGCGGAGAGGCGCCCCCCGTATTCGGCGTTGAACCCCCCTTTGATGAGATCGGCCTGCTTGACGGCATCGAGAATGAAGTTCGAAAACAACCCGCCCAGGTGGGAAGGGTTATAGACCGTGATACCGTCGAGAAGAATCAGATTCTGGTCCGTATTCCCTCCCCGGATGACGAGCCCCGTGCTGAATTCCGTGGGGGTGAGTACCCCGGGAAGTGCCTGAATCGTCCGCAAGAGATCAGCCTCGCCGATCTGAGGCACACTTTCCAGCTGCCGGGTGGTCAGTGTCACGCGGCTCGCCTGGATGTTCACCTTCCGCTCCAGCCGTTCGCCGCTTACCTCCACAGCCTCCAATTGCAGGGGGCGTCTGGACAACTCAAAGTCCATCTGAACCTTATGGCCGCCCTTCAAAACCACGTCTGTCTGAACGGGCTCAAAGCCGACATAGGTTACCTGGACGGTGTACTCACCGGGAGGAACGGACGGGACAACGAAATAGCCGTCAATGTTTGTGGCTGTCCCCATCTCCGTTCCCGTGAAATAGACGTTGGCCCCGGGAAGACCCTCGCCGCTTTCCCCGTCCACCACCTGTCCGGAAAAGGTGGCCGTGCCCGTGGACTGGCCCCGGCCGGGGGATGCGAGGGCTACCAGATAAGAAAGAGTAAGAAGAGCCCGGGAGATTCCGGGAAGGGCTCTATTGAGTGGCCTTGAGGGAAGAATAGAATTCCAGGACATCCTCCCCATGGGTCGTGACACTGACCTTGTCATACACCTTTACAATCTTTCCCTCTTCATCAAGTAAATAGGTGATCCGTCTGGGGAAAAGAGCTCTGGCTGCACCGTAGGCCTTTGCCACCTTCTTCTCGGTATCGCTCAGCAAGGTGAATGGAAGGCCATACTTTTCCTTGAACTTCCGATGGGACCGGGGGCTGTCGTAACTGATGCCGAAGACTTTGATGTTCTCAACCTCGAATCGGTCAAAATGATCACGGAAGTTGCAGGCTTCCTTGATACACCCGGGCGTGTCGTCTTTGGGATAAAAATAGACCACCACCTTTTGACCCCGGTAGTCGGAAAGGGCGTGGGGCTTCCCCTGTTCGTCCACAAGGGTGAAGTCGGGGGCCGTATCTCCCACGGCCAATGTGGTATCGCTCCCTGATAACATCGCCACTCCCACAAGAACTGCCAGAACGGTTTTCATGACGGTGTTGTTATCTCCTGTCCACCGTCCATAATGTAGCCCGTTCCAATACTGGTGGTCAACGGCACCGGTTTTCCGCTGGTCCTCACCGGGTCAGCTCCGGGCGGACCATCCAGATCATCGCCCACGCTCCCGTTTCCTCCCGCTCCAGGCAGGCGACTGATCCAGGGGTGAATTCCACCACGGCCGCATCTTCGTTTCCACACGTCAGACGGGAAACCATCTTGGCCATGAACGGAAGGTGCCCCACCAGCATGGTATCTTCCTGCCACCC
>JBHIEY010000058.1:0-10896 GCA_046861835.1 Fidelibacterota bacterium
CCCTTCCCTGTCGAGGACCAAGTTGGCTCCCCAGTCAAGAGGGGCGTCACTGCCTCTCACAGCCACTGTCGCAGCGGCTGTGTCGAATCCGACAACCCCCTGCATATTTACCCTGAAGTAGACATCGAGGCTGTCGGTGGGGGTATAGGGAGCCACATCATCAAAGTACGCCAGGTCCAGGACCACGTCCGTGGAGGGGACCGTGTAGGTCCGGTTACTTATGCTTTCCCAGGTGAGGCTGCCCAAATCATCGGTGTGTGTGAACTTGTACTCTATGTCTCCTGCAGGAATATCGATGGTGGTGGACCAGTAGTCCCCCCCGTCGTTGACCAGGGAGTCCGAGTCACTCCACTCGTTGAAACTGCCGCGAACGTGAACCGTGCTCGTGGAATCGGTGGCGCCGCCCGGATACGTGGACATATTCAGTCGGAAGGTAACGTTGGTCGCGTAGGATGCCGCCGCCAGAATGAGAATCGCAACAGGCAGGTAACATTTTTTCATGCGAGGGTCTCCTTATTCCATGAGGATTATCGGAGCGTAACTCACCCCAGAGTTACTAAGTCTCGGTATCAATATAGGGATTGCTCTGGGAAGTGTCAACACAATTTCAATCTCTGACCCGTGCCGTGGCCCCAGCCCAACTTCTGACGGTACTAAAACGCCAGCCGGAAGGTGAACTTATGGATGGGTCCCAGGCGGACGAAGGATTCGAAAGCGTAGTCGGCACCGAAGGTCACCCCTCCCTGAATATCCGTCTTGAGGCCTGCACCGACGGTGAACTGCTCTTCCGTCTCTTCCTCCCTCACCCGCCGGTCCAGGTAGAAGGATTTGCGTCCCCCCCGGAGGGAAACGAGGTTGTTGAGAAGGGACAGTTCAAATCCGGTGTTCACATACTCCACGTTGTCGTTGGGGTGCATGGCATCCATGGCGAGGGTCAGTCTCAGGGCATCACGGGAGATAATATCCCTGGCGATTCCCACACGGAGAAGAAGGGGCAAATCAAACCTGTCCGTGGAGAGGACGGCGTTGACCCCTTCGTTGTTTCCGTGCTGGGTTTCATCGATATCCTTCTGAACCAGCAGGTCGTCGCCGGTCATCTGCATTTTCTGGCCGAAGTTGCTGATGCTGGCGCCGAAGCGGAGGCCCCGGAAGGGGGTGACATAGAGTGTCCCGATATCAATGGCCAGTCCCCCGGCGGAACTCTGGGAGATGAATTCTTGGATGACCTTGACGGTGCCGCCAATGGAAAACCGGTCGGTGAGCTGCCGGGCGTAGGAGAGGCCGGCGGCATAGCTTCCGGCTTTAAAGGTGGCTCCCGTTCCGTTTTCGAATCCGTAGGCCGTCTCTTTCATCTCGTCCATGGTCATGGCCGTCACATGAATTCCCACCGTCCCCAGCCGGTGGACCGGGAGGACCACACCGACGAAGGTAAATCCAATGTCGGCAACCCACCGGGTGTGGTTCACCAGGAGTTCCGGTTTTTGAATCTGCGGAAGCCCCCCCACGTTCCAGTACATGGCGGTGGGGTCGTCGGCCACGGCCACGAAGGCTCCCCCCATGGCCACGGCCCGGGAGCCGGCGCCGATGGAGAGAAATTTGGAGGCGGTGGTGCCTGTCTTGGTGACGTTCTGAGCTCCGGCGACCGCCGTGAGGAACGTCAGAAAAATGGTGAACGACTTAAGCGACATCTTCAACTCCTATTTGATGACGGCAAACTTGCCCACATGTTCCCCGATTCCCGGGGCCTCCACGTGATAGATATAGATACCGTAGCTGGCCGCCAGATTGTCTTTGGTGAGGAGATCCCATTCGGCGGTCCCCTGGGTGATGATGTCTTCGTGTTTGATGACTTTCACGAGTTCGCCGGAAACGGTATAGATCCGTATAGTGCACTTCGGCGGAAGGTTGTTGAAGTGGATGGACCGGGGGCCCCTGCCGCTGGTGTAGGGGTTTCGCGGCTCCCATGCCACGGCTGCCCGGTAGGGGTTGGGAACTACGGTGATCCGGGAGAGATCGGTTTTCGCTCTGGCGGTGTCAATTCTTGCCCGGACGGTGGTGAACTCAAACACATCGGAGGAGAGAAAGGGCTTGAACATGGTGAGGAAAACCGTGTCCCCTGCGGCGGGGGCATGAACGTAGCCGAGGGACGTATCGGCTTTCGAGGGGTACTTAAGTTTAAATACCCATGAAGGACCGGTATCCCCCGTGGATGTGTCGTCCAGGAAAATCACCAGGTCCTGCAGCTGTCCCGGTTCGGAATCGAGGACACCTTCTTCCCCGAACAGGTCGCCGAAAGCGAAAGGAATGGACTTCCAGTCGGTGGTGTCGATACCGGTGTTGTCCACCCTTTTCTTGACGCAGAAGTTGGCGGGGATCGCCGGCAGTTCCCGGGAGAGGGTGGGGATGATGTGCTCCATTTTGAAATAGGTGGAGGTGCATGCACCCGGTTCCCCGATTTCGATCCTGTAATCCGACGGTATTCGAACCCCTTTCTGGGTGCCGAAGGCGTAGACTCCGAGGGAGAAATTCCACAGGCTGTCCCTCGTCCAGTACGATTCCCCCCGGTTCAGCCAGACAAAACTTTCGTTATGAAACGTGAGTCTGAAGCCGTCAATGATGGGCTGTTCGTACCCTTCGTCGACGAATTCGCTGGCGGGGATGAGCGTATCGGGGTCGTGGGGAAAGGTTACGTCCGTGAGGGTGAACGACCGGGTGGTGAGGGTATCCTGCTCGTTGGGGTTGGAGGCGGGTTTCAGGGTATCTTCAAAGGTGATCCGGTAGGTGTGGCGGTCTTTCACCTCCAGGGGATCGACGATTTCGTAGGTAATGGTGCTGCTGGTGGAGCCCTGCACGAGTTCCACCGTGTCAATATCGGCTGTCCGGTAGCCGGCAGCGGGGGGATTGGGGGTGGCGACCACGACGTTCGGTCCCTTTCGAATTTCCCCTGTGAGGGTATTGATGGTGAGCCGCTTGTTGGATTCGGTGGGAGGGATTTCGTTGGCCATATCCCCTCCGAAGTCGTACGACACCACGGCGTAGTAGTAGGTCTGTCCATTCACGACGTCGTCATCCACGTAGGAATGAACCAGTCCCGTTTCGGATCCCAGCCAGTAGTGGACACCGTTTACGGCCACGGGATGAAATCCTTCTTTTCCGTCGATGAGGTCAAACTGGGCGATGGGGGAATAGAAGGTCAGGTTTCCCTGGGCATCGGTGATGGTGTAGGCGTCTTCAAAGGCGGGGTCGGTCGCCCGGTAGATCTTGTATCCCTCAAAATCGTACCCTTCCGAACCGATGCCGAACATATAGGAGTCGAATGAGGACTCCGCCACCTCATCCCAGATGAGGGTCACTTTTCCGTCCCCGGGCACCGCCTTCACGTGGGGAGGAATGGGCTGTTTGGCGAACTGGTAATCCTCGTCATAGGTTTTCTGGGCCACATCCTTGTTGCGGATGGCGTCAGCCTCATCTTGCCCGAGGCAGACGGCCATGGAGATCCGCTCGGTCTGGCCCGCCGCCAGGGGAAAGAAGGAGGAGGTGACGAAGAGGTCAAAATCCCCCGTGACGCCGCCCGGCGGGGGCTGCCAGAAGTCCCCCGGAATCATATAGAACTGCCAGAGGGCCTGGTCCTGATCGGTGGGGATGGAACCCGCCTCATCGTAGGAAACGGCGGTCAACCCCATCTGGTCCGATTCCGACACGTCGGTCTTGTCGATGTTGGGTTCGCCGGGGAGGTTGGTCCCCGCGCCGGAGGTGGGCCGGCTGTCGTTCTGGCCCCTGTCGGGACTGGTCCCGTCGCCGTCCAGCCCCACGTCATCCATGAAGGGGTTCCAGTCCAGATCGTTGTCTATGAAGTCTTCCCGGGATTCATCCACCATCTCGTCGATACCTTCATCGATGCCTTCGTCCACCGCACCATCGCCGTCGTTGTCCACACCGTCGGCGTACCGGAGGCCCAGGTCCTCCCACCCCACATCATACAGGATAATGTCGGAGTCGGGAACCCGGTAGCGGCCCCATTCGTCTTCCTGGGCCGCCAGAACCATGGCCGAATCGACCACGGGAGACTCCAGTTCCGCGCCGGTTCCCGCGGGATACTCGTCGCTGGTGTTGTTGTCGATGCCGTCGGCGAAGGCCTTTCCCACGTCCCCCTCTTCCACCATGATCAGGTGTATCTGCCCATCCTGGACCGGATCCAGTTCGGGTGACGGCGGCCACCGGCGCCACCGGAAGGGATAGGGGATTCCCGGAATCCAGAGGATGTCGCGGGAGGCGGCGGTCACCATCTCATCGGTGACGGTGGGGCTCCCCTCCTCGGCATCTCCGTCGTCGTCAATCCGGTTCGCGTAGGTCACCCCTTCCTGTTCACCGAAGGGGACGTGGGTCATGCTCTCGTCAATCAGACCATTTCCGTTGTCGTCCTTCCGGTTCGTGGGGTCTTCGGCGCTGAGCATCGCCTCCTGGATCTTGGGGCCGTTCGATTCCCCGTCGCCGTCGTTGTCGATCCTGTCGACGGCGTTTCCGGGGGTTTCCAGATAGGCGGTGGCGGCCACCCCTACGGGATCGCCGCCGAACGCCTCATTGCCCACACCGTCGCGGTCCTTACTCCAGGCGATATCGTAGATAAGATCAAAGTCGGGGGTGTCGTCCTGACTGTCTCCGTCCCCCCCCACCAGGTCGGCCAGCCAGAGGGAAAAGCCCACCTTGTCCAGGTCTTTCGTGCCGTCGTTCTTGATCTCGTACAGGATGAACACCACGTCCTCCACCAGCACCTGGGACCATTCCATCACCCTCACGCCGGACAGAATGCCCATGCCTCCCCGGCTGAGATCGGTGGTGTCGGGGATGTAGGTGGAACCGCGCAGAAAATTGTTGTCGTCGGAAATCTTGAAATAGATTTCCTGGTCGGCATTGAACTGGTTCTTTCCGAAAAAGCCGTTCCATGACCCGGGCCATCCGGGATCCTCCTCGTCCTCCATCTTGTCGGGCCAGACGGGGGGCCACGAATCGGGTTCGTCGCTCTTGGCGATGAGCTTCGAATCGGGGTTCAGGTATCCGGGAACGGGTTCGAACATCATGGAGTTCCCTTCGTTGTCCGTCCTCCCCAGGGGGGTGGTGACCATGGGGAGGGTATCTCCCTCTTCCGTGACCACTTCGCCCCCCACAAACAGCCCCGTGAGGGCAATGTAGTGCTTTCCCGTGTTGATGGGCCATTCGTAGGGTATCTCTCCCGGCACGGCGCCCGTTCGCCCGGTGAGGCCGAAATTGAATATGGAGGTTCGCACTTTGTTCCCGTCGATATCGGTCTGGCGCCGGTAGTTGGGATCGCCCCGTTCGTCGCTGGGAATATGCTGAGAAAAAGATGGGGCCAAAATGGCCAGGGTGCACAGCGTAGCGAGTGACTTTTTCACGACGACCTCTAAATTGATCTACTTATCAGTCGCAGAGAACACAGGGTGTGTGTACTTGATGTATAGACCTTGAGTGCCATTCTATTCCAGGCCTGGATCTTTGTGTTCCTGTCATGATCCGTTTTCATGAGCGTTTGCCTATGGTGATCCTCTGTGTCCTCAGTGGCTCTGTGGTGAATAACTCAGGTTAAAAGCTCACGTTTATTCCCGCCTGGACCTGTCTCGGGGGGAGGTACCATTCGGGGTGGGTGAAGTATTCGCGTATGGTGTTGGGCCGGCCCTCTTCAAACTGGCGGGGATCGTCAGGCTCCGGTTCCAGAAGTGTCTTGTTTGCCCGGCCCGTGTCGCCCCATACGATATTCTCATTCCTCCGGTCGAAAAGATTGTAAACATTCACGAATGCCTGGAGACGGGCTCCCGGCACCGGAAGGCGGTAGAACAATCTCAGATCGAAGGTGAGGGTTGCACTCTTTCTCCGGCTGTTTTTCACCAGCTGGGTGGAAAGATTCTGGCCCTGGACGGAGCTCACGACGATGGCAGGGGTGTACGGATAGCCAGAGCCGAACCTCCCCAGGAGGGTCCCTCCCCAGGTATCGGTTCCCACGAATACGTTGCCATTCACGGTATGACGCTGGTCCCAGTCGAGGGGAATGATCGACCGGGGCGGTTCGCGGTTCGCCAGGACGGCGCCGAACTCCTCGGTGGGGTCCGAGTTGGATCCTTCGGCCACCTGAAAGGTGTAGCTCAAGCTAAAGGCATAGGAGTTCCCGTACCGCTTGTCGATGTTGATCACCACGCCCCTGACGTTGGAGTAGTCCTTGTTCACATACGTGAAATAGGACGCCCCACCGCCGAGGTCGATGGGGATCCCTGTGGATACCCAGTCTCTCACGTCGCGGTAGAAGCCGGTGACGTCTATGCTGAACTCCGGGGTGAGGGCCTGTTTGAGCCCCAGTTCGTACATCACCGTCTTCTGAGGCTTCAGGTCGGGATTGGGATAGATGCCGAATCTGCCGCTCGTTTCCGGTATCTTGTAGCCCGGGTTGTCATACAGCCGGTTGAAGGTGGGGACCTGAAAGAAGTGGCCGAACGAGAAATGGACCACCCCTCTGTCGGTGATGGGGTAGGCGATCCCGAACCGGGGGCTGATCTGCTGCTTCGGGGTCGTGGGTGTCCACCACCCCCGGGCTCCCACCAGGGACTGCCCCGAATCGGGCAGAAGGGGAGCGTAGTAGTCAGCGTAGCCAGTCCAGTCGATGTCATCCAGGAGCCGGGTGTCCGAATAGAGGCTGTCGGACAGGTGCCGGAGGGAATCGAGAGCCGGATTCCGGGGGTTGGAAATGTAGGGTTCCGCCGGGTTGGTGGGGATACTTCCCCTGGCGTCAAACCAGTCCCACCGAATCCCCACGTTCAAAATGACGCTCTTGAATTCCAGCTTGTCCTGGAGGTAGGCGGAGAATTCCCTTGGCCGCACGTCGTACCGGCTCCGGTTAAACCCGTCGGGATCGGGAATTTCAATGGTGAACACGTCATCCGCCTCGGAGGAATCCTGGATGGCATAGCCGTCCAGGGTCAGCTCGTGCAGTCTCAGTTCGGTGCCCGCCTTGACCTGATGAAGACGGTTGATCTGGGAGGTGAGATCAAATTTCACCACTTCCGTCAGGCTTCGACGCTGGAACCGCCCCATGTGCACTCCCCAGGTGGAGAGGGAATAGACGGGATTCACGGTTTGAAGATGGGCGAAATAGTCCGGATCGACATACCGGGGATCCGTGGGGGATTCGAACCGGTATTGTTTGAATTCCCTGCTGAACTGGGACAGATTGAGGGTGTAAAAGGTGCGGGAAGAGAGGGTGTGGGTGAGGCCCAGGCTGACCGTCCTGCCCGTGTTGAAATTAAACGGCGTGCCGGCGGGAGCCAGCTGCATCTGGTGAGAATAGTTCTTGTATTCTTCATCGCTGGTCAGAATGCCCAGTCTCACCTTGAGTTTCGTGGTGGGCCGGAAGGTGAGTTTGGAATTGGTGGTGACCTTTTCCCGCCAGTTCATGGGGACGATTTCCGGATCGGCCAGGGTGTCGCCGTACATGGAGTAGGCGGAAAGGCCGTTCAGGTAGCCGTCATTGCGATAGCGCCGGGCGGAAACGTAGAAAAACCCCCGGTTTCCCAGAAAAGGGATCGGTCCCCCGAAGCTCGCCTCCAGATTTCGTTCGTTTCCTAAATCGAGCCTGTCCAGTCCCCTGTAGATGGTGTCGGCGCTGGCGAAGGTGCCGCTGTAGGCAGTCACGGACCCCGACAGGTCCTGTCCCCCGTCCTTGGTGACCATGTTGATGATGCCCGACATGGCCTGTCCGTATTCGGCGTTGAAGGTGCCGCTGACCACCTGGAGTTCCTGGATGGCGTTGTTTTCAACGGCCACCGCCAATCCGCCGTCGTAGACGTCCGTCATGGGGATGCCGTCGACCCAGTAGGCGATTTCCCCCGACCGTCCTCCCCGGATGTGGATACCGCCGCCGGCGTCCTTGGTAATTCCGCTTTGCAGCTGCAGAACATCCCACACTTCCGTGACGGGCATGACTTCAAGCTCCTGGGACGACACCCGGGATTCGGAAGAAGTGAGGTCCATCCGGACCGCCGGCCTTTCGGCCACCACGGTGACCTCCTCACCGCCGAGGATTTCCACCGTCAACTCGAAGTCCAGCGTGGTGGTGAGATCGACGCTGACCTGCACGTTGTGTACCGACATGTCGGTGTAGCCGATCATGCTGGCCCGTACAGCATAGATGCCCGGCGGAACGTTCAGAATCACATAGGCGCCGGTCAGATCGGTGGCCGCTCCCAGGTCGGTTCCCTCAACGATGATGTTGCATCCAACGAGAGGCTCCCCCGTTTCTGCATCCCGCACCGCCCCGGCCAGCTTACCGGTGGTCCCTGCATGAATCCATGAGGCAGCGATCATCACCGCCGTCACGTATTCCCATAAGGCGTTGATTTTCATGAGAGCCCCCTAATTTAGAACGAATTCCTTGATGAGTGCGCTATCAATCGAAACCACGGCCCGCTGTTTCAGGGTGTCCCGGAATCTCATGAAGGCAGTCCTTCTTTCCCGGGGATCCGGGGTCTGGCCGTAAACGTGCTGTATGATTCGCGAAATGAGATACCCCTGTTGGGCCCGCCGGGATTCAGCCCGGAAGACGCCGGTAGTGTCGAGACCGAGATGCCGGGCTCTTTCCAGCAGCCGTTCCCGGATGACAAGTCCGGCCACGGCCTGCTCCAGATTGTCCTTCGTTGTGACCGCCCTCTTCTGGCGCCTGGACAGACGGCGGAGCCTCTTAAGCGACTCTCCCACCGTCCACGTTTCCCCCCTTTCCCCGAACGCCACGCACGGCCGGCCGGCATCGGAAACAGCCGTTTCGTCCGAAAGGAGGTGAATTTTTTCTTTCTGGTCCCACAGACGGCTGATTCCCGGTTCCAGGAAGTGGATATCCAGTTGCGCTCTCACGCTGTCCGTGTAGGTCCTGACGGCGGGCCGTTTCCGGTAGGAGAGGGCCATCTGTTCCAGCCACGGCATCTTAAGTCTGAACTCATCGTCGGTCAGGAAGGGATCCACCTCCCGTTCCACCACCTGAATGAGGCTGTACCCCGTGGACGTTCTCACCGGAGGGGAGATTTCGCCCTCTTTCAGCCGGAACGCCGCCGCTTCAAAGGGGGGGTCCATGTCCCCCATCCGGAAGAATCCCAGGTCGCCCCCGGTGGCGGCCAGGACGGAATCGCGGAACGTTTCCGAGGCGAGCACTTCCCACGCTTCACCGTCAGACAGCCGGCGGTAGAGATCCCGGGCCCCCTCTTCCGTCCGGGAGAAAAGGTGGCGGGCGTGGACCCGCGTTTTGGACCACCGGTATAGCATCCTCAGGTCCCCTTCCCCGGAAGCAATTCTGGGCTTGATGTCATGGGCGTAAAGGGCGTTCAGCAGGATCTGTTCCCGTATGTCATCCAGGGCCATCCGGTGAACCGGGTGGCCGGTCATCCCCGTGGTGTCGGCCCATTCGAGAAGGAGGAGCTGATCGATGAGCGTCTGCAGGTACAGGTGTCTGGACTGAAGATTGTCCGGGACGCCGGTGGAGCGGAGGAACGTGCGGTAGCGGTCCATGTACGTGGAGAGGGTTACCTCATGGGAACCGGCAGTGGCCACCACCCGGTCCCCCGGTTTTCTCGCGCATCCCGGGAACAGGGACACTGCCGCCATGAGGGTCAACAGGCTAATCCCTGTGATAAATTTTTGCGGACTTGCCACGGATCCACTCGGGGCTCTCGTTATCGCCGAAGATGAGGGTCCACCGGCCGGGGCCCTCTTCCAGAAGGGCAGGGGGAACGGGGGAGGTTTCCGTCGACCCGTTGAAGACGGCCAGAACGGTGTCGCCCTCCAGTTCTCTCCTGAAGGCAAAAACGCCTGTTTCGTTATCCGCCAGAACGGTGCGGTAGGTGCCCCTCCTCAGGGCAGGATGATTCTGTCTCAGCCGGATCATCGTCTTGTAGAAGCCCACCATCTCCTCATCGACAAACACGGAATCGGGCTGGCGGGGGCGCCCCAGGGGATGGTGCCTTTCTGGTTCGTATACCATTTCGGGCCACACCATCGGTTTACGGCAGTCGGGATCGTCGGCCCCCCACATTCCCACTTCGTCCCCATAGTAGATGTAGGGAGCTCCCAGATAGGTGAATTGAAAAGTGACGATGACCTTTTGCTTTTGCCGTTCGAAGGCGTTGGGTTTTCTTACATTAAACCCGGGGTTATGCTGAACGCTGCTGCCGTGATCGATCCACCGGTCCGGATTCACCACCGCCGAGGCCAGTCGTTCCATGTCGTGGCTGTCCATGAGGTTTTGCAGGACGTAGGAGGTCTCGAGACCGTAGTCGCTGCGAATCCGGGCGAGGATTCCGTCCAGCTCTCCTGCGGTGATCTGTCGCACCTCGTCGTTGAAGAATTTGTACATGGCATCGGCGAACCGGTAGTTCATCACGGCGTCAAATCCGTCCGGACCGATCCAGGGGGCGGCGTTGAACATAACGTTTCGGGGATAGTCCTCCCACCAGATTTCCGCCGTGAGGTACGCCCGCGGGTTGATTTCCCTCACCCAGCGCGAGAACTCCCTCCAGAAGTTCATGCTCACCATTTCCGCCACGTCCAGCCTCCATCCGTCGATACCGTCGGAGGGATCGCCGTCGCCATTGGGATCCATCCATCGCCGGACGATACGGTGAAGATGCTCCCGGAGAGAGGGAGGGGGACCGTCTTGATCTTCTCTCAGTTCCGGGAGGTCGGGCACACCGTACCATCCCCGGTATTGAAACTCATTTTGCGGGGTGGCGGGGTTGTCGAAGGCCGTGATGATGAACCAGTCCGCGTAGGGACTGTGCCGCCCCCGGGTTTTCACATCCTGAAAGGCCCAGAACGGGATCCCCACGTGGTTAAAGACACCGTCGATAA
>JBHIEY010000210.1:0-2962 GCA_046861835.1 Fidelibacterota bacterium
TCAAACCCGCTCCCAAAAGGAACGTCCGTTTCGATCCGTTCATTTTCATAACTCCTTCCTGATTTACATACCTCCTCATTCCGATACCTACGTTTCAAAAAACGTGCCACCATCGGTTGGAGGCTCAAAAGTTCTTTACCTACAACAACTTGCGAATTCCCGAGTCGGAATGGCGGAATCCCTCCGGTGGGCACAAATTGCGCAAAAGACGGAGAGTCCGCGGGGGGGGTGTGCAAATCGTGCACACCCTTATTCGATCTGGTATTTCCTTATCTTATACTGCAGGGTTCTGCGGCTGATACCCAGGATTGCCGCAGCCCGGGTCCGGTTTCCCCCCGTTTCCTCCAGGACCTGAATAATCTGTTCTTTTTCCAGGCTCTTCAGAGTCTTATCGGCCGGTTCGACTTCAGGGGGGGATTCTTCATTCCCCCGGTTCTGGACGACGTTGGGCAGCCCATCCCGGGTGATGATATGACCCCTGGAAAGAATCACGGCTCTCTCCACCACATTCTCCAGTTCCCGCACGTTTCCCGGCCAGGGATAGGCCAGGAGAAGACGCATGGCATCCGGCGAAAACCCCCGTATGAGCCGGTCATTCTTCTCCGAATAGACTTTCAGGAAGTGTTCGGCCAGAAGGGGAATGTCCTCCGGACGGTCCCGGAGAGAAGGAACGTCCACGGGCACCACCGAAAGTCTGAAAAAGAGATCCTCTCTGAAGTTTCCTTTTGCGACTTCCTTCTTGAGGTCCCGGTTTGTAGCCGCGATGATCCGCACATCGACACGGATCGTTTTCTCACCCCCCACGCGTTCGAATTCCCCCTCCTGGAGAACCCTCAGGATCCTGGACTGGGTCGCGGGGGTCATATCCCCGATTTCGTCCAGGAACAGGGTTCCCGTATGGGCCAGTTCAAACCGACCTTTCCGCTGGGCGATCGCACCGGTGAACGCCCCCTTTTCGTGACCAAACAATTCGCTTTCCAGAAGGGTCTCCGTCAGGGCCGCGCAGTTAACCTTGATAAAGGGTCCGTCCCTGCGGCGGCTGTTCTCATGGATTACACTGGCAATGAGTTCCTTCCCCGTGCCCGTTTCGCCCGTAATGAGTACGGTGGCATCGCTTCGAGCGGACAGGGCCAACACCTCAAGGAGGGCTTTCATGGCCCTGCTCTGGGCAACAATGCCCGAATAATCGAATTCCCGGATTGCCTGATCCTTGAGGACTTCGTTTTCTATGTCCAGCCGGTAGTGACCTAAGGTCCTGGAAATGGTACGAAGAACGTTGTCAATGTTGAGCGGTTTGATGACGTAATCGGAGGCGCCCATTTTCAGGGTTTCCACCGCCGTTTCCACGGATGCGAACGCTGTCATGATGAGTACCGGTATGGCCGGATTGATCCGCTTGATTTCCTTGAGGGCGGCCACGCCACCCATCTTGGGCATTTTCAAATCGAGAAGAATTAAGTCATAGGAGGTATTCCTGACTCGCTCCACCGCATCGAGACCGTCGCCCGATTCCTCGACGATGTATCCCTCGTCCGTCAAAGAGGCTTTCAGCATCAACCGGTGGCTGGCGTTGTCATCCACAATCAGGATCGTTGTCTTTTTTTCGTTAACCATCCCTCTCAGTGGTTAGAGGGAGACTGAGGGTGAACCTCGTCCCCTTGTTCTTTGCGGAATCCACTTTGATCTCGCCCCCGTGACCTTCCACGATACGGTGCACAATGGACAGTCCCAACCCGACTCCGTCCGCCTTGGTGGAAAAGAAAGGATCAAACACCCGTTCTCTGTCTCGTTCCTGAATACCGCTTCCGGTGTCCGTTATCGCCAGTTCCAACAGACCGTTCTGCACCCTGGAATCTATGGTCAACTCGCCCCCCGGTTCCATCGCCTCTATGGCGTTAAGGAAGAGATTCAGGAGGGCCTGAGTCATCAACCGGTCATCGACCTTTATGGCGGGCAGCATGGGATCTACGTTTTTTTGTACGTGGATCGCCTTGTCCTCCAGGTCCGAACGGACAAGACGCAGGGAGTGATCGATAATCTCCGGAATGTTGCCCTCAGCAAGATTGATCTTCATCGGTTTTGAAAACTCGAGCATGTCCTGGATCACCCTGTTGAGTCGCCCGACCTCCTTCACCATGGCTTCCGCGTATTCGTCCTGCTCTGATCCCTCCGGAAACTGCTTTCTGAAATACCGCATGAATCCTCTGATTGAGCTCAGAGGGTTTCGCATTTCGTGAGCTATCCCGGCGGCCATTTCACCCAGCCTAGCCAGATGTTCCGACCGCTTCAATTGATCCTGAAGTTTCTCAATCTCACGAAGATCCCGGAGAATGATGACGCGGCCGATATCCTCCCCCATCCGGTTTCGCAGGGCGCTGGTCGTGATGCTCAGGGGGATCACCTTCCCTTCTTCCAGGGGGCAATCGACCCGCTTTTCCATCACATCGTATGCCGGGAGGAAAGTGGCCTCCATATTGCACGCTTTCATAACGTCAGACAGATAGCATCCGACGGAGCGCTCCCGGTCCAGTCCCAGGATTTCCGCCGCCTTCCGGTTGAGAATCGTCACCTTTCCATCGGTGTCGAGAGATATCAATCCATTTGGCATACTTTCAACGACGTTGGTCGCAAACGTTTGAACGTTCTGGAAAGCCCTGTGGGTGGAGGCATAACTTTGATAGGCAAGAAGAAAATAGAATGCCGCGATTCCAACGACAAAAAGGATGCCTCCCGTCAAGAGGCCCCGCTTCACATCCTGCATGCGGGCCAATTCGTATTGATCCATTCGCAAACTCAAGACGATATACTGGGTACCGGATTGACCGCCGGGAGACATCATGCGACACCATCTCATCCACCTTTCCTGGGCGTTCCGGTTCATCATTTCCGTCATCATTCTGTCATGTCCCTGGGAGACGGGGTTGAACGGTGCCCTGATTTCATAGGTCCGTATTCCCGCGGA
>JBHIEY010000211.1:0-2942 GCA_046861835.1 Fidelibacterota bacterium
GGGGAAACCCGGTCAAAATCCTGCACCGTGGTCAGTTCAATGTGATTGGCTGAAGAACCGGAGAGACTCTTCACATCGGGAGGATAGGAGTTGATGATCCTGTTCTTTGAACTCACGAGAGGCTTGAACCGCCACACGTCACCGGCCACACGGCCGCACTTGCTCTCCAGCTCCTCAAGATCGTGATGGATCTGTTCCCGGACGTCGCCGGGTTCCCCGCGAAGCCGGTAGTAGGATCTCAGGATGTGGGGATCGATTCGAATCAGAAGGGCCTGCCTCACAAGCCCCTGACCGTCTTCATTGAGAAACACTTCCGCCGTCTGATAGCCGAAGTCGTTGTTCACCAGCTCCACCAGGTAACTGTCGAAAAATCGTTCGTCAAACATCATTAATCCCTTCAGCTTGATTTATCAGTTGCCGGGAAAACCTCACAAGTGGCCTCGTCATCGCGAGCGAAGCCAGGTGCAGTCCTGTGCCTGGCGAAGCGTGGCGATCTCATCTTTTGTCTCTGCTGAGACTGTGGGATTGCCACGCCCCGCTTCAGCGGGGCTCGCAATGACTAAAGAGGTACATTCCACTAGTTATTAGTTAGTCCTCCGTGTCTCAGTGTCTCCGTGGTTTAAGCATTCTAATAGTTCTCCAGGGAATCGTACAGAATGATGAGGATGTTCTTGCCCGTGACTTTTCGGGCGATCCTCAGGGCCACCGACAGGGAGGCGGCGGAGGTGTGACCCACATACAGGTCCTCCACCTCAATCAACAGCCGGAGGGCATGCTCCCATTCTTCAGGAGCCACCGTATAGGTTTCGTCAATGAGATTCACATCAATGAAGGGAAAGGAGATGCCCCACGCCCCGATGCCGTAAAGTTCGTGGAGGCGGTAGCCGTTGAACGTGTCGTTCACCCCCTCTTTCAGATGCCTCACCACGGGCGCCTCCACAGGATCGAGAACCACCGTCTTCGTGTTCCATTTCTTCTTGAGGACGGAGCTTACCCCCACCATGGAAATCCCGTTTCCCACGGCGGAAACAAAATAGTCGATTCTTCCATTCCTGCCGTCAAGGTGGGAGACCACCTCCCGTCCGCATGCCTCCATCGCCTCCACACTCTGCACCACCTGGGAATGGTTCAGACAGAAGAGCCTGGCGGGATCGCCCCGGGACTTCCTGCTGTGATCCTCTTTCAGCATGTCCCTCAACAGCCTCTGCGTCCCCAGAACATAGTCGGGATCCCGGGTGCGGTAAAGGTTCGAGGTATACTTCAAAATGTTGTTTATCCTGTTGGCCGGCAGGTTCCCGGGCACCACGATGTGAGTTTCATACCCAAGCTCCCTTCCGATATACGCGCAGGAGGCACCGGCACACCCGGAGGTATTCTCAATAATGGGCGTGACCCCCGGCTCGATTTTCTTCTTTTCCAGTTCGTAATATCGATACAAACGGTAATAGACCCGGTCATAATGGGACCCGGAAGGATTGGCAAACTCGTGTTTGCAGTAAATGGTGTTCCCGTTGGGAACCTCCAGATGCCGCAGAGGAACCAAAGGGGTATGGCCGATGGTCCGGCCAAGTTCATCATAGAGAGCAACCCTGTTCATATTGACTATGAGAAAGTATGAGATGGAAGGAAACAAATCAAGATATTCTTGCCTCTGGAATTTTATAAGATATTTGACTATATTGCTTGTGTGAGTCCGGACAAAGAGTTCGATTTGAATATTCTATTTGAACAATTTGCCTGTGGCACGGGATTTGCACTTTTGGGATTCGGCGCTTGTCTCATAAGAGCGGAGAAATCATGAAAGCAAATGCCTCTCATTTCGCTGCGGGATTGTTTTTGCCTGCCTTTTTCGTTTTCAGCGGCTGTTATACGCAGCTGGCGGTCTATGACGGCATCGATGCCGTGGAGGGGGAGCAGGCTCCCCCCGACACCGTCGTTCACGAACAGGGGTGGAACGGTCCCCGGTATGATCCGTGGATCGCCTACCCACCCATTTATGGCTCCCGGTTCTATTTCGGCCTCAGCTTCTCCGCAGGGGATCCCTTCTGGTATCCGGGCTATTACCGGCCGTACCGCCCCTGCTGGTCCTATCCGTGGTACGGCTGGGCATACGGGTTTGATCCGTGGTGGTATGACCCATGGTGGTACGACCCGTGGTGGTACGGGCCGTTCTACTATGGTCCATACTATTCCGCCTACGGATTTGGATCCTGGTGGTGGGCCACTCCTTATACCATCTACGAGGAGCCCATCCCCAGGAAGAAGCGCGACTGGGATCGCCGGGGGGCCGACCCCCTGGTGGTAAGGGGCCGGAGCCGTTCCCCTGACAGCGGACCTCAGGCAGCGCTGCGGGGACGCCCCGGAGGGCGAGGTCATGACGATGCCAGAAAGGTTCAACGGGAGACGGAATCGATCCGGGACAGCCGGAAACCGGCAAAGGAAGAAATCCACCGTTCAGAAATCACGCGGAAAGCCCGCCACGGCGTCATCGGCGAGGTGGGTCGGCTCATCGTACGCTCCATTTCAGGCGAAAGACAATCGAAAGGGAGTTCTCCCCGGACGGCGGTCCGCCGATCCCGCGGGGGCAGTCATTCCCCGTCCCGTGGCGCGGCGGTAACCCCCTCCCGTCCCAGCGTGACCCGCTCCCACGGTTCTCACGCCAGCCCCGGCCGGTCGAGCCCTTCCCGGAGCCCAGGCTCCTCGCGAAGCGGCGGAGGCTCGAGGTCCCGGAGCAAGAATTAGGTCGTCAGCCACAGGAGCCATGAGGTACCTCCGGATTCTCCGCATATTCCCGGTTCTCTGGTGTCTGACAGGCGTCCTCCTTCGTTCCCAGAGTGCCTACGATGCTATCCATCTCACCCGGGGCGAGATGGGACTCGGATCCCGCGCCCTGGCCATGGGAGGTGCCTATGCCGGTCTGGCTGACGACTATACCGCTATCT
>JBHIEY010000059.1:0-10724 GCA_046861835.1 Fidelibacterota bacterium
AACCATGGCGGGAAGCTCCCCCCCGGTGAGAATGTAATCCCCGATCGATATTTCGTCGGTGACCACAGATTCGCACACACGTTCATCAATCCCCTTGTAGTGGCCACAGATGAAAACCATGCCTCCGGCCCTGGAGAGATCCCGGGCCCGTTCCTGGGTCAGAAGCTCTCCCTGGGGGGAGGGATAGATCACCCTCACTTCCCCGTTATCGTTCATCCTCTCCTTCGCCCGGTCGACAGCTTTCAGAATGGGCTCGGCCATCATGACCATTCCCGTTCCCCCGCCAAACGGGTAATCGTCAAGCTGCCGGTGTTTCCCTTCCGCATACTCCCGCAGATCGACCACCTCATAGTTCACCAGTCCCTTATCGCCGGCCCGCCGGAGAATGCTCTCGCCGATCACGGCTTCCACCATCACGGGGAAAGGGGTAATAATGGAAATCCGCGTCATCAGTCCAGAAGTCCCTCCATGGCGTAAATGGTGATCTCCTCCCTCGACCGGTTAACCCCCTTCACGATCTCACCAACGGCCGGAATGAGGACCTCCCTGTCCCCGCAATCAATCACGTAGACGTCACCGGCAGGCAGATGAAGAATCTCCATCAGCTCTCCTATGACTTCCCCCCGGGTGGAGACCACCGTGAAACCGGCAACCTCCTCTTCCAGGTACTCACCGCCCCTCAGGGGGGCAAAAATGAACTGGCCTACAAGGGCTTCCGATGCCTCCCGGCTCATCACCCCCTCCACCCGCGTGCGAATCGTCTTTCCTTTCTTCGACACTGGGGTCACCTGAACGCCCGTGGCCGTGCTGCGTTCCAGGCCCAGATACACGGGTCCGGTGCGAACGGCAGTCTCAAAGTCAAACACCGTGGGATGAACCCGGATGTCTCCTTTGAGACCCACCGCCCCCACCACCTTTCCAATAATGCGAAGACGCCTGGTCACCCCTACTCGATAATCTCCAGAAGGGCCCGTCTTCCTCCGCCCTTGGCACTCACCGCCGAAACGATCGTCCGAATGGCCTGGGCGGTTCGCCCCTGCTTTCCGATCACCTTGCCCAGGTCACCATCACCGACACGGAGCTCATAGATGACCGTCCGCTCGCTTTCCACCGGCGTGACACTGACCTCGTCCGGCTTGTCCACAAGCTCTTTCACGATGGCCTCGATGAGTTCCTTCATGACGACTTCCTTCTCCTCCATGGGTCACCCCCTTCCAACGTATCGGTATGCTGCGGAATTCACGTTCAATCTGAGGAACGGTCTTGTTCCCGACCGGACTCCTCCTCCCCGCCCGGATCCGGTTCTTCACCGGTTCCGCCCTGGCGGGTTGAAGCGTCCTCGGAACTTCCGTCGTCTTCCTTCCCTTCCGCCTGAGGTTCCTTTGCGGCCTTGTCACCCTCCTCCGGCTCCTCGACAGGGGCTTCCCCTTCCTCTTCCAATACCGTCTCTTTCAACTCCGTCTCCCGGGCCGCCTTCGTCTTCTCCCGCTCCTGCCGGTCCAGTGCCAGCTTCTGAATCTCCTGATCGATGGTCTCCTCATCCAGTCCCCGTTTTACCAGGTGCCACCGGTGCGCCAGGCCCGATTTCTTCATCAGATTCCTGACCGTGTCCGTGGGCTGAGCCCCTTGTTTAAGCCAGTGAAGGATTCTCTCTTCTTTCAGAGAGAAGTTATCTTCTTTTCGGATAGGATCGTACCACCCCAGTTCTTCAATGGATGCACCGTCACGCTTGGCCCTCGAATCCATCACAACCACTCTGAAAAACGGCCGGTTTCTCCGGCCCATCCGCTTTAGTCTGATGCGCGTCGCCACCTCAACCTCCTTATCGCCTGATACCGGGCAGTCCCGAAACGTGGGACCTTAGCCCTGAAGGCATCTTCGACAAATGCTTTACCATCTTCCTGAGTTCAAAAAATTCCTTCAAGAGAGCGTTAACCTCCCGCACCGGCCGGCCGCTTCCCAGGGCGATTCGCCGACGTCGACTCCCGTCAATAATGGAGGGGTTCCGGCGCTCCTCGGGCGTCATGGCATTGATGATGGCCCTTGTCCAGGCCAGACGCCTTTCATCCAGATCCGTCCCCCTCACCCAACGGGCGGCACCGGGAATCATGTTCACGAGCTCGGCAATGGACCCCATTTTCTGTACCTGCTTCATCTGGTCCTGGAAGTCCTCCAGGGTGAAGGCCCCTCCCCTGAGCTTTCGGGCCCTCTTTTCTGCCTCCTCTTCATTCACGGCTTTCTGGGCCTTCTCCACCAGGGTAACCACGTCTCCCATTCCGAGAATGCGGGAAGCCATACGGTCGGGATGAAAGGGCTCCAGTGCCTCCAGCCCCTCACCCGTTCCCACGAACTTGATAGGCTTTCCGGTGACGGCGGTGATGGAAAGGGCGGCGCCACCCCGGGCATCGCCGTCCAGTTTCGTGAGAATCGTTCCCGTGAGCTCGAGAGATTCCGAAAAGGCGGTGGCACTGTTGACGGCGTCCTGGCCCGACATGCCATCCGCAACGAAAAGCACCTCGTGAGGACGCGTGGTCCGGGCAATTTCGACGATCTCTTCCATCATTTCCCCGTCCACATGGAGACGTCCTGCCGTATCCATGATCACCACGTCGTGACCACCGACCGTGGCGCTTTCCACCCCGTGACGGCAAATCTCCACCGGATCCCCACCCTCTTCAGACCAGACGGGAACCCCCGTCTGACGGGCCAGGACGTTGAGCTGTTCCACCGCCGCCGGACGGTAGACGTCCGCGGCAACTACGTAAGGGTTCCTCCCCTCTGAACGAATGCGATGGGCAAGCTTGGCCACCGTGGTCGTTTTTCCCGAACCCTGAAGACCCGCCATGAGAATGACCGTCGGCGGAGTCCCGCTGTAGCGGAGGGGTTCCAGGTTCTCTCCGAGCAACCGGGTCAATTCCTCATGGATGATCTTTACAAACTGCTGACCGGGTGAAATGGATTTGAAAACGGCACTCCCCCGGGCCCGCCGCGCCACACGATCGACGAAGTCCCTGGCCACCTGATAGTTCACATCCGCCTGCAAAAGGGCCCGGCGAATCTCCCTGCCCGCCTGTTCAATATTGGCGTCGGTGATCTTCCCCAGACCGCGCAACCGGCGGAGAATGAGGGCAAACCTTTCCTGAAGCTGCTCAAACACAATATTCCCGTCTTGGTAAAGCGGGGAAATTTACCCGCCCTCTCGAAACCTATGCAAGAGAATTCCCCCCCGGCGGACCGGATCACCCGTTCGATGCCGTCCGGGCGATCAGGTTGAGGGCGGAACCGGCCTTGAACCACTCAATTTGAAGGGAAGAATAGGTGTGGTTGACCTTCACCCTCCGGGACGAACCGTCAGAATGGGCGATGACCACCTCCAGAGGCAGCCCCGGAGTAAACTGACTCAGCCCCCGGATGGAAATCGTGTCATCCTCCCGGATTTCATCGTAATCGGCCGGATCGGAAAAGGTCACGGCCAGAATGCCCTGCTTCTTGAGATTGGTTTCGTGAATCCGGGCGAAACTCCGGGCAATGACGGCCCGGCACCCCAAATGACGGGGCTCCATGGCGGCATGCTCGCGGCTGGACCCCTCTCCATAGTTCTCGTCTCCAATCACCACCCACCCCGCTCCCCTCGACTTGTAATCCCTCGCATTACGGCTGAACGGAACCCCCTGCTCACCGGTGAAAACGTTCTTCCCCTTTCCAGGTTCGCCTGTGTAAGCGTTGACCGCCGCAATGAACAGGTTATCAGAAATGTTGTCCAGATGTCCCCGGAACCTGAGCCACGGTCCCGCCGGGGAAATGTGATCGGTGGTACACTTCCCTTTGACCTTCACCAGAATGGGCAGATCCTCCAGGTCGGTTCCTTCCCAGGGGGCAAAAGGGTCGAGAAGCTGGAGGCGACGGCTGTCAGGGGATACCTTCACCTCAATCCCCTCCCTCCTCTCCGGGGGATCCACGTAGCCGCGACGGCCCGCCTCAAATCCTTTCGCGGGAAGTTCCTCCCCCGCCGGTTCAGTGAGCACGACCCGCCGGCCGTCCTCGGTCGCGACAGGATCGGTGAGGGGGTTGAAGGTCAGACTGCCCCCCAGGGCCATGGCCGTCACGATTTCCGGGGAACCGATAAAGGCGTGGGTGGCGGGATTGCCGTCGTTCCGACGGGCGAAATTCCGGTTGAACGAGGTGATGATGGAATTCTTTTCCCCTTCTTTCTTGTCCAGCCGGTTCCACTGACCGATACAGGGACCGCAGGCGTTGGCCAGAACCACCCCTCCCATCCGGGTCAGGTCGTCGAGCTGGCCGTCACGCTCGATGGTGGCCCGGATTTGCTCCGATCCGGGGGTCACGAGAAAGGGGACCTTCGCTTTCAATCCCAGGGCGGCAGCCTGACGGGCCACGTGGGCCGCCCGCTCGATATCCTCGTAGGAAGAGTTGGTGCAACTTCCCACGAGGGCCGCGCTGATTGTCTCGGGATAGCCGTTCTCCCTTACCTCCCGGGGCAGCTGGGAAATGGGCCGGGCCAGGTCGGGAGTGAAAGGGCCCACCACATGAGGCTCCAGTTCGGACAGGTCAATCTCCACCACCTCATCGAAAAACTCTTCCGGACCGGCCGCCACCTCGGGATCGGCAACCAGCTCGTTCCGCAACGCCTCCGCCAGTTCGGCCACCTTCTCCCGGCCCGTCGCCCTCAAATAGGCGGCCATTCTATCGTCAAAAGGGAACAGCGACGTGGTGGCACCCAGCTCGGCTCCCATATTGGTGATGGTCGCCTTGCCCGTGCAACTGATGGACTCCACTCCGGTCCCTATGTACTCGATAATCTTTCCCGTTCCCCCCTTCACCGTCAGAATACCCGCCAGCTTGAGTATTACATCCTTGGGAGAGGCCCACCCCCTCAGGCTTCCCGTCAGTTTTACCCCGATGATACCCGGCCACGAAAGCTCCCAGGGCATTCCGGCCATGACGTCCACCGCATCGGCACCCCCCACACCGATGGCTACCATTCCCAGCCCGCCCGCATTCGGTGTATGGGAGTCGGTTCCCACCATCATCCCTCCCGGAAACGCATAGTTCTCCAGAATGATCTGATGGATGATGCCCGACCCGGGCTTCCAGAATCCGATACCGTACTTCTGGGAAGCGGTAAAGAGAAAATCGTATATCTCGCTGTTCTCCGATTTCGCCCTCTCCAGATCGTCCCGGGCCCCCACCTGGGCCCGGATAAGATGGTCACAATGAACGGTGGTGGGAACCGCCGTATCCCGTCTGCCAGCCTGCATGAACTGCAACAGGGCCATCTGGGCCGTGGCGTCCTGCATGGCGACTCTGTCGGGCGAGAAATGAACGTAGGTGGAAAATCGGCGGGGTACGTCAGCCAGCGGCTGATGAAGATGGGCCCCCAGAATCTTCTCGGTGAGCGTCAGCGGCCGGCCGAAAAGGGTCCGGACCTGACCGACCTTCTCCCGAAACGACCGGTAAAGATCTTCAATGACACGTATGTCCTGGGGCAACACGTTTCCTCCCATCGGTGTTTCACCTTTCCATAAACGTCCGGACAACCGTGCCGGAATATACAGAAACACCCACCGCCGGCGGTCGTTTAAGTCGGAAGATAGCGTTGGAAATTACGCTGGGGCGTACGAAATTTCAAATTCAATCAAGCGGAAGACCCAACTCGACCACGTCAATACCGTTGGCGTTTCCCCTTTCTATCGACCTTGAAACTTAGCCTGAAAGCCGGACCCCTTTTCATCATTCCGGTCGTAATCTTCGTGAGTACGCCGGTTTCCGGGCTGACCTGGAAGGTCGTCCATAGCGACCCTACAAGCCTGACCCTCTCCGTGCGGTTCGACCCACCCGATTCGGGTCACCAACTCGAACCGATACGATTCACGGTGGGACTCCCGTCGCCAGGCTCTGCACCCCTGTCGCTGGATCGCGTACAAACGGAACCCCTGAGGCCGGGGTCAACGGTCTTCCCGCCCTTCGATCCCCCGGAAAGGGCCGTCACCTGGGCGTCCCGGCACCGCTACCGCGACCTGGAGGTTGGCGTCGTGACCGTATCCCCCCTCATACGCCGCCCAGAAGGGATCCTGTTTGTGAGTACCCTCCAATTCACCGTCCGGTTTCCCGGGGAAACGGGCCCCTACCGGAAGGTGGGCGCCCGGGAGGAATCCCTCTATGAGAGCCGGGTGGTCAACTGGGACGTGGCCAGAAAATGGGTAAGAACACCGGGGGCCCTTCGTCTGTTCCGGTCTCCCCTGCCCGAAGGGGAGTGGATCCGTGTCAACGTCGAACAGGACGGCGTCTATAGAATCACCGCTTCCCAGCTTCAGACACTGGGATTCAATACGGAAGTCATCGACCCACGGACCTTTCATATGTTTACAAACCCCCAGGGGGGTCGCCCCCTTTCGTCCGACCCCGCTGCGGAGATTCCCGAAAACCTTCTGGAAGTGGCCATCCAGGTGACGGGGTCAGGGGATAGATCCTTTGACGCCGAAGACGCTATCCTGTTCTACGGTAGGGGACCCAGAGGATTCGAAAGCCGCAGTTCGACATCTGTGGTATACGTGCAGAACCCCTATACCGATATCAACACATACTGGCTCAATATTCCGGGGGATCCCCTTCTTTACGGAAAAAGGGTGGCGGTTCTGGATACCAGCTATGACAATCCCGTCGCCCTCGATTACGGCATCGCCTATCACCACCTGGAGGAGGACCTTCAGAATCCGTTCGAAGGGGGACTTTTATGGGTGGGGGCGGGTATTACCCGCAATCAAACCCTCTCCATAGTGTTCAATCTTCCCCATCCCAGGAAAAATGTGGCCGCATCCCTCACCACCGCCGTATTCGGAGGAACCGCCACCTCATCTGAAGAATATCCCTTTCACCGCCTCAAAGTGTACCAGGGAAGCATCACGGGCCCGGAGCTCCTCTCGGCCTCCTGGTCGGGTCTGTCCACCCGGTCATTCACGCGGGATCTGGACCCCAACCTCCTTACCGATGGACCGAACATTATCGTATTCGAGAATATCTCCACGGACGAGGGCTCCAAGATTCACCTGGATTGGAATACCGTGAAATACGGCCGGGACCTTGTCTGGGAAGAGGCCTTCCTGGAATTCTGGGCTCCCTCCAACGTCTCCGTGGCCCGGTTTGCCCTGGCCGACGCCCACTCGGAGGTTCGTGTCTGGAATGTGACCGACTTCCTGAACCCGGTCCAGCTTGCGACGGATCTGGCCGGGGGTTTCGCATATTTCCAGACGGCCCTTCCGGAGGACCGGGTCGCCCGCTTCGTCGCCTTTACCGAGAACGACGCCCGGGAGGTTTCCTCCCTGGTACGGGAGGAGAATCAGACGTTCTCGACTCTGAGAACCTCGCGGTATCCTGTCGACCACATCGTCATCGCACCCGAGGAATTCATGAATGCGGCCCGGACTCTGGCCGGACACCGGACGCGCTCCGTGGTGGCCCCCCTGCCGGTTATCTACGATGAATTTTCCGGAGGGGTGCCCGATCCCCTGGCCATCCGCATGTTTCTCAAATGGACGAAAAAATACTGGAGGGACCCGGGAGACGGCAGCTTCCCCACCTATCTCCTCCTGCTGGGAGATGGGGACTATGACTACCGGAACATCACGGGGAATTCCCAGATGCAGGTCCCGACATTCCAGTCCTCTGCGGTCGGCGGCGTCTCCTCCGATGAACGGTTCTCATACCTGGACGGCAACTCTCCCGAAATGGCCACGGGCCGGCTCCCGGCCGTCACGGCCGCCGATGCCGCCAACATGGTGGACAAGATCATCGCCTACGAAACCGATCCTGAACTGGGTCTGTGGCGGCGGAGAGTTACCCTTGTGGCCGACGACTTTGCCAGGCCCAACTTCGGTCCCATAGAAACAACCCATATCAAGAACAGCGAAAAAGTTGCCGGGAAGATTCCCCCTACCGTCGAGGTGCAGAAAATCTATATGGAAGACTTTCCCGAAGTCAACACCGGAACCCAGTTTGGCGTCACCCGACCCGATGCCACCGAGGCCCTCTTCGAGGCCCTGGAGAAAGGCACCGTGCTGATAAACTATATCGGTCACGGCTCGCCCCTCCAGTGGGCCCAAGAGGCCCTCCTTTCCGCCGCCCGGGGGGATCTTGCCAGTATCAATACGGGCATGAGACTCCCTGTGTGGATGGCAGCCACCTGCAGCTGGGGACGATACGATCAGGTGGAAGGAAGTGCCATGAGCGAAGAGATCCTGAGAGAACCGGAAAACGGGGGCGTGGCCATTATCTCCACCACAGGGGTGATTACCTTTTCCGAAAATAGGGAATTCATCCTGGCTCTGTTTGATTCTTTCTTTCCCAACGGCCAGGTAACGAACAGGACGCTGGGAGCGGTCTTCCATACCATCAAGGATGGGTCACAGAAAAGCCAGCTTTTCCATCTGTTCGGCGATCCCGCCATGAAACTGGCCCTCACTCCCCACACCGTTTCCGTCGATTCCGTGGGACCGGATACCCTGGTGGCCCTCGAAACAGGGACCTTCTGGGGAAAGGTGGAACATGACGACCCTCCCCGGGGAGAAGGATTTGCCGTGGTATCCAATCCGGACCGTACGGTCATCAGGCACTACGAATTCCGGACCTTCTCGGAAGACATTTCCTATACCCTCCCGGGGGGAACCCTCTTCAGGGGCTTGTTCAACTTCGAAGGAGGACGGTTTCAGGGACGGTTCATCGTCCCGAAGGATATCGACTACGCCACCCCCAACGGACGCCTGAACGTCTACCTCTACAGCACGGAAGAAGGCGACCTGTGGGAGGCCCTGGGGGTCAAGAAGAACCTGGTGTTCGCCCCCGGAGTAACAAACCCCCTCGACACGGAAGGGCCTCTCATCTCCTTCCGGTTGAAAGACCGTCTCCTGGGGTGGGGAGACCAGGTACCCGAGGACGAAGACATTGTGGTCGGCCTGTCCGATCCCCTGGGGATCAACCTTACCGGGGAGGTAGGGCATGCCATCCTCCTCTGGCTGGGGGAGGACGAGATGGACGCCGTGGACCTCACTGACCAGTTCGTCTACGATGCCGGGGATGTGACCTCGGGTTCCCTAACATTCCCGTCCGCCCGGCTGCCCCTGGAGGAAACGGTCATAACGGTCCAGGCATGGGACAACGCCAACAACGTGTCACAGAAGTCCATTGCCCTCTCGCTTTCGTCTGCGGAAGGGCTCACGCTCACCCGCGTATTTAACTACCCTAACCCCTTCGCCGGACGGACCCAGTTTGCTTTCGAGGTCAACCGGGAGGCGGAAATTACGATTCGGATCTTTACCCTCTCAGGGCAGATCATCAAGGAAATCCGCCCCAACGAAACCTTCCTGGGATATTCCCATGTGGACTGGGACGGCATGGATGACTACGACCAGGAGATTGCCAACGGTGCCTACCTCTACGAATTGACGGCGAAACCGCTGGACGGAGGCAAGAAGATCACCCGCATCGGAAAGCTCGCCAAGTATCGATAAGGGGGCTTCCGGAACGGTCCGGGCGGTACAATTGCCTTGGAAAGGTGCGGGAGAAGACGTAAACTTTTTTCCCTCAGTGGGAACGGAACCGTTGGTGCCCTTTTATACCGATCTCAAGAACCTCCGGGAACAGCAGGATATTGACCTCCAGGAGGTTTCCAACAGAACCAAAATCGACCTCTCCTATCTTGAGGCCATGGAATCGGGCGACTTTTCTTTCCTTCCCCACGTGTACGTCCGCCTGTTTCTCCGGGCCTACGCCATCGAGATTGGCGCCGACCCGAAAGAGGTGCTGAATCAACTGGAAATCCACCTCTCGAAAGAGGAAGGCCGGAAACCGCGGAAAGAAAAAGTCACGGAAGAGATTGAGCCGGAACGGGAGAAGGAAGAAGGCGAACTTAAGGTTCCCGCGCGAACGTCCTACCAGATCCGCTCGGATCTGGTAAAGGTGGTCCTCCTTATCGCCGTCGTACTGTTTGCCGTATTCATCATCCGCCAGATCGTCTCCGAAGGGGCCAAGGTACCGGCGGAGGAGACGGGCGAGGAGGGTCCCGTCCCCACCGAGATTCTCCGGTAGTTTTCCCCCGTAGTCACCCTTCGCGTCCCCGTCACCATCGGGAATAACGTCCCCCGAAACCGCCCTCCGCTCCACGGTCCAGTACAACAATACCTTTAGCTCGGCGACCATAACCCCCCGAATGGGTGAAATTTCTCTTGACATTTGTGGGACGGCGGTTTAACGTTGTGGGTAAGAGTGGGGAATTTTCCCAGTCTCTGCTTTCAACCATGATCACTGAGAACACCTTTACGGGGGAATACATTTACGCACTTGACACCAAAGGGCGTGTCAGTATCCCCGCCAAGTTCCGGACCGCCCTCTCGCCGGAAAACGACGGAACATTTGTGATAACCCGGGGACTGGATACCTGCATCCTCGCCTATCCCATGGTGGAGTGGCAAAAAGTGGAACAGGGCCTGCGCGGACTGTCGTCAGCCTCCCGGGTCTACCGGTCGTTTATCCGGGCTACCGTCCGTTACGCCACGCCCGTGCAGGTGGACAAACAGGGGCGGATTCAGCTCACTCCGTCCCTTCGAGAATTCGCCCAACTCAAGAAGGATGTTCTCATTATCGGCGTGGTGAACAAGATCGAAATCTGGGACCCCACGGTTCTGGAAAAGCTTGAGCAAAAATCGTTGAAA
>JBHIEY010000060.1:0-10649 GCA_046861835.1 Fidelibacterota bacterium
GAGGCCAAATCAAGAATATTTTTACCTCGAGGCCATGAATTATCACCACGACGACGGGTTTATTCTTGATAGTTTCCTTCATTCAGGGTAGGTTTTGGTACCCTTAGTGAAGGAGGAGGGTACCATGAAAGGTAGAATCATCCTGGCTCTCGGGCTTATCTTATCTGGTATTGTGGGATGCAGTGATCTTGTCGATCCCCTTTCCAGCGACCCGTACCGGGAGATTGCGTCCGGGAGCAACGAAAATGACTCCGGCAGCAACGAAAACGACTCAGGCAGCAATGAAAATGACTGATCAAAATCAAATCGCGCCAGCCATGTCCGGAAGCAGCGAGAAGTGGTAGTCTGAATTCCCGGCAGGCGTCCGGGAATTCGGCACATCCTCACCGGAGATCGGCTCCCGCCCTTAAGGTGACGGCCCGGGTGACGTAGCGGTCCCCGTGTCCGCCGGGCGGAAACGATAGCGTCCGGGATGTCCACAGCCAGTCGTCTGGCGGTGGATGGGTCCCGCGGGAAGGGTGTGCGCCAGACCACGGTGGCCTTCTTTATTTTAGAACGCCGACTGCCCCGGGATGGGGATTCCTATTTGTTCTTGAATTTTACATTGTTCTTCCCGAAATTTGAGAGAGATAAATGGCGCGGACCCGGTGGTGTCCGGATAATGATGGCTTGTTTTTAAGGGGTCTCCCTTCGGAAATTATCCGTCGGGATGGACCCGTGAAATCTTGAGGAGGTAGCAATGGAACTGCAACAATTACGTTCGGAAAACTTGATTCCGAGAGATGTGAGGAACCTGTTTCCTGTTGTGCAGGAAGTTCCTTCACCGGAAGAGTTGATCGCCAGGATCCAGACGGACGAGTATCTGGAAAAGACGGAGGAGATTTACCATCTTAATCTGGTGAGTCCCGAGGGAGCTCTTGACGATCTTCAACACATTTTCCAGTTGAAGTCCCCCGAGCAGCGAGGGGTGGCGTGGGCCTGTTTGGGGGGAATTCACGCCTTCAACGGTAATTACCGCAAGGCCTTCACCGCGTTCAATATGGCCCTCGATGAGGATCTGTCACAGGATTCAAAGGCCTATCTGTTTTCGGGTCTTTCGAATCTCCTGAGGAAGCTCGGGTATGTCAGGGAGTCGCTGGCCGTTCTCGATGCGGCATCCCAGCTGGCCACGAATGAGGAGCTCAAGTGGCGCATCACCGTCCAGACGGGGTTGTGTCAGAAATACACGTCACCGGAAAAGGCGCTCTCCATTCTGGAAAGGTGCAGGGAGCACTATGCCGCCACGAAAAATGTCAGCCGATTGGGCGCCGTGGTGAGGCACATGGCCTCCGTCTCGATCCACATGAAGGATTTCGACAGGGCGGAGGACTACATTGAGGAGGCCATGGACATTGCGGTGGGAAACAATCTCACGAAACACCGGTTTGCCGCAACCAATGAGAAGGGGTGGCTTCTTGTGAACCTGGGCAAGAGGGATGAAGCCAGGACCCTCTTCCGGGAGCTGGTCATGGAGAGCCTTCCCGTATACGATATGAGCCTGGCTCTTCAGAACCTGGGATATCTGGAGTATGAGGAAAAGGACTACCGGGAAGCCATCAAGTACCACAGTCAGTCGCTTCAGCTGACCACCCGCTATGAGATGCGGGATATGGCCTTTGAGGACTACTACAAGCTGGGTCTCTGCCACGAGAATCTCCAGGAGCTGGCGCTGGCCGACCACTTCTATTCCCTCGGGTATGAGGAACTGCTGCAGGAAATCCAGATGGGACTCCCCATTCTGGGCTACCGGGAGAAGCTGTTGACCTCCTACGTAAAATTCCTGGAGCAGAATCAGCCCCTGCCCAGGCCCGACATTCAAAACGAGGTGTTCCGGTTCGCCAGAGGCAAGACGATGAAGGAGATCCGCAACATTTTCCGCAAGAGCCTTCTGAATCTTCACCTGGAGCGGTCGAAGAATGCGCCTCAGATGTGCCGGCACCTGGACATCGACACCCGCACCTACTTCCTGTATCAGAAGAAGCTGGGATTGAAGCGGGGGGAACCGAGAAAGCCTGTGGTGGTGGACAACCCCTATTTCGAGCAGTATGTGGAGTCCCTGGTTCCCCTAACCTGGAGGCAGGCGAACAAGAAATTCGAGAAGGATCTCTTTTCGTTCCTCCTCAGGACCTATCAGCACAATAAGACCCGGATCGCGGAGGTTCTCGACGTCTCCTACCAGCAGGTCGTCCAGAAGACAACCTGACGTCTCACGCCGGGACAGCCGGTTCACTGCCGGCGTCCGGAAAGCGTGGAACGAAAAATGCCGTCCTCGCTCGTGAGGACGGCATTTTCGCACGATGTCGGAGCGGCGGGATTCGAACCCGCGACCCCCTGAACCCCATTCAGGTGCGCTGACCGGGCTGCGCCACGCTCCGTCCAAATGAGAGGCCGTGAATGGTCCGGCGGTGACCCCCCTCTGTCTCCTCTGCCTTACCCCGTGCCATCACCGGCTAACCGTCCTCGAGGCTCAATCTTTGAGTGTCACCAGGTAACGATCCGTTGCCCATAGTCAATTCCAACCCCTATCCCCTCCTCCGGGAAAGAATCTTGAGAATGTCCTCCAGCTCCGCCTTAACACTCCTCAGCAACCCGGCATATTTCCCCTCATCCCCCTGTTCCGTGTCATCCGTGGAGGCAGTGGTGGCCATCTTCAGCTGGCGTCGGGCACCTTCAATGGTATATTTCTGATTGTACAACAGATCCTTTATCCTCAGGATCATGTCTATGTCCTTTTCCCGGTATATCCGGTTACCCGCCCTGTTCTTCTGAGGGCGGAGCGTCGGAAACTCCGTCTCCCAATACCGAAGCACATATTGCTTCAAACCGGTCCTCTCACTCACTTCACCGATGGAATAATACAACTTCTTGATGTTGGGGTCGTCGGGTGACATGGACTTAAAGCTTTACTTCATATTAGCAATAAATATGCCACATCACAAGAATAAAGTGGGTGCCGCAAGAGGCTACGGGATGACGTCCTGAGGGGGCCGGTAATCCAGATCGAAAGCAGAGGCTACGCCCCGGTGGGTGACATGTCCGGCCACAGTATTAACGGCGGAATAGATGTTGGGGTCCTCTTGAGCCGCTTTCCCCAGGCCGTTGCTGGCGATGGAAAGGACATAAGGAAGCGTCGAATTGGTGAGGGCAATGGTCGATGTGAAGGGAACGGCGCCGGGCATATTGGCCACGCAGTAGTGAATAACGCCATCCACCTCATAGATAGGATCTTCGTGGCTGGTGGGATGAGTGGTTTCGACGCATCCCCCCTGGTCCACCGAGACGTCCACGATGACGCTTCCCCGGGTCATGAGCGAAAGCATGTCCCGGGTGACGAGTTTGGGAGCTCTGGAGCCCACGATAAGAACGGCTCCCACCAGGAGATCGGTACGGGGAAGGAGGTTGAGAATATTGTGCCGGTTGCTGTAGAGGGTTACCACATTTTCAGGCATGGTATCGTCCAGGTAGCGGAGGCGTTCCACGTTGGTATCCAGGACGTAGACTTTGGCTCCCAGACCCGCGGCAATCTTGGCGGCGTTGGAGCCCACGACACCCCCTCCCAGGATGACCACGGTTGCCGGTTCCACCCCCGGCACACCCCCCAGGAGAATTCCTTTTCCCCCTTGCCGCGTTTCGAGATATTTGGCCCCTTCCTGGACGGCCATGCGGCCCGCCACTTCGCTCATGGGGGTCAGAAGAGGCAGTGTGCCGTTGGGCAGTTCCAGCGTCTCGTATGCCAGTCCCGTGGCTCCGGTGGCAAGGAAGTTGCGCGTAAGCTCCTCTGCGGCGGCGAAATGGAAATAGGTGAACATGATGACGTCATCCCGGAGCAGGCCAATTTCCTCGGGTTGAGGCTCTTTCACCTTGACGATAAGCTCGGACCGGGCGTAGATCTCCTCAATGGTATCGCACAGGGTGGCTCCCTGGGAGGCGTAGTCGTCGTCGGGAAAGCCACTTTCCTTGCCGGCCCCGGTTTGCACCAGGACTTCATGCCCCTCCAGTTTGAGCTCCAGGGCCCCATGGGGAGTGAGGGCCACCCGGGACTCCTGGGCCTTGATTTCCTTGGGTACCCCGATGATCATCGCCTACGGTTTCCGGTGCTGGTCCTTGCGGTTGAAGGACCTGGGCCGGTGCCTGGGGCGGTGCCGCCTTCTATCCGGCCGTCGTGGTCCGCGGTCGCGTTCCCCCGGTTTGCGCCTTGGCCTTTCGAGGAGGGCCTTCTTGCTTACATCGAACCGTCCGTACTCGTCAACCTTTATGACTTTCACCTTTACCACGTCTCCCACATGCAGAACGTCCTCCACCCGCTCCGTCCGTTCGTGGGCGATTTCGCTGATGTGGAGCAGTCCTTCCTTTCCGGGGACGAGTTCCACGAAAGCACCAAAATTGGTGATTCGCCTCACCGTGCCGTCGAAGATCATGCCAACTTCCGGTTCCATGGTTATGGCTTCCACCATTTTCTTGGCCTTTTCGCAGTTTTCGAGGGAGGGGGAAGAGATAATCACGATACCGTCATCATCCACATCGACCTCGCAGTCGCATTCGTTGATGACCGACCGGATGGTTCTTCCGCCGGGGCCGATGAGGTCACCGATCTTGTCTTCGGGGATGGCCATCCGGAGGATCTTGGGCGCAAAGGGTGACAGCGATTCCCGGGGTCTGTCGATGTGTTGGTCCATGATATCGAGAATATGAAGGCGGCCTTCCCGGGCCTGCTGAAGAGCCCTTTCGATCAGATCGAAGGAGAGCCCGTTGATCTTCAGGTCGAGCTGGATAGAGGTAATCCCGTTCCGTGTTCCGGCAACCTTGAAATCCATGTCGCCGTAGTGATCCTCCAGTCCCATAATATCCGTCAGGAGCACCACCTTATCGTTCTCCGTTACGAGACCGATAGAGATCCCCGCTACGGCAGCCCGGGTGGGAACGCCCGCATCCATGAGGGCCAGAGAGCCGGCACAGACGGTGGCCATGGATGAAGACCCGTTGGATTCGAGTATGTCGGACACCACCCGGACGGTGTAGGGAAAATCTTCAAAGGAAGGCATGGTATTCTTCAGGGCACGCTCGGCCAGGCTGCCGTGTCCCACCTCCCTCCTGCTCAGACCAAGGTACCGCCTCACCTCCCCCACGCTGAAGGGGGGGAAATTGTAGTGAAGCATGTACTTTTTCTTGAATTCGCCGTCGATGTCATCGATGAACTGCTCGTCGGACCGGGAACCGAGCGTCACCGTGGCCAGGCTCTGGGTTTCGCCCCGGGTAAAGAGAGCGCTTCCATGGGTTCTGGGCAAAAGACCCAGTCGAATGGTAATGGGCCGGATATCCGTGGCACCTCTCCCGTCCACCCGGATGCCGTCGGAAAGGATTCTCTCCCGGACCCGTTTTTCCATCCTGGTGTCGACGATGTTCTTGATGGTGACTTCACTCTCCGGAAAAGGTTCCTCCAGGTCGGAGATGACCCCTTCCGTAAATTGACGGATCGCCGAGCTTCGCCTCACCTTTTCCGGAATGGAGACAAGGTCGTCAAGAACGCCGTCGATTCTCTTTTCCACTTCGGCCAGGAGATCGGGGTCCACCTTTTCCTCCGGAATCTCCCGTTTCACCACCTCCACGCCGGAAAGGAATTCCCTTTCCAGCCTTATGATGTCTTTGATGGCTTCGTGGGCCAGCTGGATGCCCGTCAGGAGGTGGTCTTCCGAGATCTCGCTGGCGTCTCCCTCCAGCATGACCACCGATTCATCGTTTCCCGTCACCACGAGGTCCAGCTGACTTGATTCCAGCTCCGAGTGGCGGGGATTCAATACCGCTTTTCCCTCGATAAAGCCCACTCTCACGGCGGCCAGAGGACCGGTCCAGGGAATGTCCGACTGCATGAGGGCGGCAGATGCACCGACGGTGCCCAGAACGTCCGCCGGATTCTCCTGATCGGTGGACAGGAGATTGATCATCACCTGGGTGTCACACCGGAATCGCTTGGGAAAAAGGGGCCGGATGGCCCGGTCGGTCAGACGCGAGGCGAGAATCTCCTTCTCGCTGGGTCTCCCTTCCCGTTTGAAGAACCCCCCCGGGATTTTTCCCCCGGCGTAGGCTCTTTCCCGGTACTCCACCGAGAGGGGGAGGAAATCGATCCCTTCTCTCGGCTTCGGATCGGCATTCACGGCCACCAGAACCACGGTATCCCCGTAGGTGACCAGCACGGAGCCGGCAGACTGCTTGGCCATCGCCCCCGATTCAAGGGTCAAGGTGCGACCCGCCAATTCCATAGAACGTTTTCGAATATCCATAATCTCTTCTTTCTAATTCCCGGCGATGATTAGTTTCTTATTCCCAGATCACGTATGACTTTCTGATACCGGTCGAAGTCCCTCCGCTTGAGGTATTTCAACATCTTGCGACGCTTGCTCACCAGTTTGATCAATCCGTGCCTGGAATGGTGATCTTTCGGATGACGTTTCGAATGTTCGGTCAGTTCCCGGATCCTGTCGGTCAGGAGAGATATCTGGACCTCAGGGGATCCGCTGTCCCTGTCATCCTTTCCGTATGTCTGAATCCGTTTCTTCTTCTGATCTTTCGTCAGCGTCATGATTCCTCCTCTTTGTCACGATAGGCCGAGACAGGTTTCCCTGTCCTTTTCCAACTGCCGAACCAGTTCACGGGCGGAACGGAATTTCTTCTCGTCGCGGATTCTCTCCACGAACTCCACCTGGATGGTTTCTCCGTACAGGTCTTCCATGTTGCCGTCAAAAAAGTGGATTTCCATCACCAACCCGTTCCCATTGAAGGTGGGCCGGGTGCCGATATTGGCCATCCCCTCGTACCCCTTTTCCCGGACCGTACCCCGGGCGCAGTAGACGCCCGTTTTGGGGATCAGCTGATGGGGATTCTTCGGGATAAAGTTGGCGGTGGGAAACGACAGCTCCCGGCCCCGGCCCGCTCCGCGGACCACCGTGGCGTCAAACCCGTAGACCCACCCGAGTTCATGGGATGCCTCCTGAACACGTCCCTGCCGGATAAGGTCCCGGATGTAACGACTGCTGATCACCCGGTTGTCCCCGGTTATCCCGGAGACAACCTCCACGCGGAAGCGGCCCATCTCCTGATAGCGGCGCAGCAGGCGGCTGTCACCTTCCCGGTTGTGACCGAAGCGGTGATCGTGACCGATGATGATTTCATCGGGCTGGAAGTTGGGAACGATGACGGTATCCAGGAAATCTCCCGCGGACGTACGGGAAAAATCGTGGGTGAAGGGAATGACGAGGGCAATATCGACACCCATCAGCTCCAGGAACCTCAGCTTCCTGTCGATATCCATCAGGAGGTCAAACCGGTCTTCCGGCGGTCCCAGAACCTGCTTCGGATGGGGATCGAACGTGACGACCACGGACTTTCTGTTTCCCTGCCGTCCCTTCTCGACAACCCTCCGGATAACCTCCTGGTGTCCTCGGTGAAGACCGTCATAAGAACCGATGGTAAGCACGGTGTGGGCTACCGGGAGTACATCTTCTATTCGGCGATAGACAACCATTGACGTTCCAGGTCTTCCAGGGAAAGACATTCGTCCAGGGTGACGTCTCCAATCCGGACCCGTATAAGGGCGTCGAGAGTGCCCACCGTGCCCAGGGCCCGGGCCATATCTGCTCCCAGCTGCCGGACGTAGGTTCCCTTCGAGCAAACCACGGAAAATCCGATGGTGTCCGGGGTGAGGTCGTGGAGTCTGAGTTCCTTGATGGTTACCATGACAGGTTTCCGGGGAATTTCCTTGTTGTCCCGGGCCAGCGTATACAGGGGGGTACCTCCCACCTTCTTGGCGGAATACATGGGAGGGACCTGCTGAACGGTTCCCGTAAACGATTTGAAAACGTCTTCGACCCTGGCCCGGGTGAGCGGGGGCACCGGTTTTCGCATGACAACGCGCCCCTCGGGATCGAGGGTGTCGGTCATGATCCCGAGCCTGAGAACCGCCCGGTATTCCTTCTCCTGGCGGGTAATGACCGAAAGTCTCTTCGTGGAATGGCGACCCACACCCACCACCAGGACCCCCTCGGCAAACGGATCGAGGCTTCCGGCGTGACCCACCTTCTTCTCGCCGGTGATGGATCTGACCTTGCGGACCACATCGAAGGAGGTCCAGCCGGGAGGCTTGTGAACGGCCAGGATCATTCCGGTTCCGGTCCGGATCCTTGAATCCGGGCGAGAAGCTCGTTTACTTTTTCCACCTCTTCAAACGTACTGTCGTAGTGAAACCTCAACTCCGGCACCGATTTGGAGGATACCTGGGAACCCAGCAATCCTCGAATGAACCGACCGTGCCGTGTAAAAAACCGTTCCACGTCGTGGCGGGAAACCTTCCGGTTGAGAACGCTCACGTAGACGCGGGCCAGGCGAAGGTCTCTGGACACCCGGACCCGGGTGACTGTCACCAGGCCCAGGGATGAGGTGTCGACCTCCCGGGTGACGATTTCCCCCAAGATTTTCTGCAATTCGTGACCGTACCGCTGGACGCGGCTGTAGGGCCTTACCCTCACAGGATCTCGATGTTTTGCGCCATGATGGATACGGGAAAGCGGGCCTCCAGGCGGCTCACCACGGCGGCCAAATCGGTGTGAAGAGACGACCGTTTGCCGCTGGCCATGGCGATTTCAATGACGGAACTCTGCCAGGCGTCATGGTTGCCGATTTCTGCCACCGACACGTTCTTTTTTCTCCGGAGATACTCTTTTACCGGTCTGAGAATTGCCCGTTTTTCTTTCAGGGAGTGAGGAGTGAGCAGTCTGAGCTCAATCCTGAGAATGCCTACCGCCATTTCACACGGACGGGGGCCGCTACTCCAGTTTTCGTTTTACCTCCTCGACTTTGAAGGTTTCGATGATGTGGCCCACCTCAAAGCTCTTCACTCCTTCGATAGCAATCCCGCATTCCTTCCCTTCCTCGATGGACTTTACGTCCTCCTGAAAATGCTTCAACGAGGTAATCTTCCCTTCGTGGAGTACTTCCCCGTCCGCCTTCACACGGGCCCGGTCATTCACAGAGACCACGCCGTCGGTGACCACACACCCGGCCACGGAACCGACCCGTGAAATTCTGAACACTTCTTTGACTTCGGCCCTGCCGAGAACGGCTTCAATAAGTTCGGGTTCAAGAAGACCTTCAAGGGCACGCTTGATTTCCTCAATGGCGTCGTAGATAACGTCGTAAATACGAATATCGACCTGGTTATGCTTGGCGAGAAGTTTGGCGTTGGGATGCACCCCCACACTGAATCCGATGACGATGGCCCCGGAGGCAGAGGCCAGGAGGATATCGGATTCGGAGATGTTCCCCACCCCTTTGCGGACCAGATCAACCTTTATTTCCTTGCCGGGCATCTCTCTCAGGGAATCGACCAGGGCTTCTATGGAGCCGTCGGCATCGGCCTTGACCACCAGGGGCAGGGTTTTCAGGACACCCTCGCGAATTTCAGCCGAGACCTGATCCAGGGTCCGGATCCGGAATCTCTGCCGGTCGATTTCCCTCCGGACCCGCTCCCTTTCCCCGGCCAGTTGCCTCGCCTGACGTTCATCGGCAACCACCGCAAAGCGGTCGCCCGCCTGGGGTGGGGCCTGGAATCCCAAAACCTGAACGGGCTGGGACGGTCCCGCCGAATCGATCCGGCTGTTCCTCTCATTCAGAAGGGCCCGCACCTTCCCGCTGCTGTTTCCACATACGAAGGGGTCGCCAACCCGGAGCGTTCCTTTTTGAACCAGGACGGTCCCTATGGCGCCATGGCCCCTGTCCAGTCTCGATTCGATGACGGTCCCCTTGGCCTCGGTGTCGGGATTGGCCTTGAGTTCCAGTACGTCGGTTTCCAGGGCCAGAAGGTCCAGAAGTTCGCTCACCCCCTGGCCCGTCTTGGCCGAGATTTCGACGCACTGGTACTTCCCTCCCCAGTCCTCCACCAGAATACCGTGCTCGGAGAGAGCCTTTTTTACCCGGTCTGGATTGGCGTTTTTCTTGTCAATCTTGTTTATGGCCACCACGATGGGGACGTCGGCCGCTCTGGCGTGATCGATGGCCTCCAGCGTCTGGGGCTTGACACCGTCGTCGGCGGCGACGATGAGAATGACCACATCGGTCACCTGGGCCCCCCGGGCCCGCATGCTGGTGAACGCCTCGTGACCGGGGGTATCCAGGAACGTGACCCGGCGTCCGCCGTCCAGCTCCACTTCGTAGGCCCCAATATGCTGGGTAATGCCGCCGGCCTCCCCGGCCACCACGTTGGTATTGCGAACATAATCGAGAAGGGACGTCTTGCCGTGGTCCACATGGCCCATGATGGTGACCATGGGAGCCCTGGGGACGGCCCGGTCAAGATCCTCCTTGGTGTCCTCAAGGGAAAAGAGGTCATCCACCGTCTCTTCCATCTTCTCCACGCGGAAGCCGGCGTCTTCAACAAGAAGGGTGATGGTATCAAGATCGAGACGCTGATTCATGGTGGCGGGGACACCCAGTTCCAGACATTTCGTGATGATGTCCGAAGGTTCCACGTCAAGCACGGCGGCAAGCTCCTGAACGGACATGAACTCCCTTACCTTGACCTTCTCGACACCTTCGTCGAGTTCCTCACTCACTTCCGGCCT
>JBHIEY010000061.1:0-10605 GCA_046861835.1 Fidelibacterota bacterium
CCGTTTGATGGCCACCAGCACCTCAAGCATGGCCTTCTCCCCATCAATCCAGCCGTTTTGGGTGGCGGCCTTGATCATACTGTACTCGCCGCTGACGTTGTAGCACGCGACGGGACAGGTGGTGGCATCTTTGATCCACCGGACAACGTCCACATAGGCCAGGGCCGGTTTGACCATGATGATGTCGGCTCCCTCCTCCAGGTCGAGTTCCACCTCCCGGAGGGCTTCCCGCAGATTCGGGGGATCCATCTGGTAACCCTTTCGATTCCCGAACTGGGGCAGCGAATGGGCCGCCTCCCGGAAGGGCCCATAGAAGGCGGAAGCATACTTGGCGGAGTAGCTCATGATGGGAATATCCCGAAACCCCGATTCATCCAGGGCGCCACGAATGGCCAATACCATCCCGTCCATCATTCCCGAAGGGGCCACCATATCGACCCCGGCCTGGACATGACTGACCGCCTGCTTCCCCAGGATGGAAAGGGTGGCATCGTTATCCACCTCACCCTCTTTTAGGATGCCACAATGTCCGTGGTCCGTGTATTCGCACAGACAGATGTCAGAAATGATATAAAGATCGGGACACACAGACTTGAGATGGCGAACAGCCCGCTGAATGACTCCCGTATCGGAAAAACTGTCCGAGCCCACCTCATCTTTTTTCTCCGGGATTCCAAAAAGGATCACCCGGCTTACCCCCACCTCCAGCAATTCTTTCACCTCTGCCTCAACCGTGTCTACCGAGTGCTGAAAGATGCCTGGCATTGAGGGGATTTCACGTTTGACCTTTTCCCCCGAAATAATGAAAAGAGGCATGATCAAATCGTCAGGCGTCACCCTGTTTTCGCGGACAAGGGCCCGGATGGACTCACTCTTCCTCAGCCGCCGTGGTCTGGTAATCAAATCAAAATGGGGTTTTTCCATGTCGTATCCCTGATTCTATCCTGAGTGTGAATGCGAAGAGAGGACCCGTTCCGCCACCTTAATGCTGGTCTCCATGGTGTCGGGAATGGAGATGCCCCCACGGTAGTTGCCACTGAAGAAAAGGCCGGGATGCTCGGATTCAAAACGGTCAAGCTTCTTCTTGAATCTCCCGTACCCTACGTTGTATTGGGGGATCGATTTTTCCCAGAAAACGTGATGGACAAAGGTGGGCCTGCTGTTGATCCCAAGTAAGATGCGGAGATCTTTCAGGATCATGTCCACAAGTTCTCCCTCGCCTTTTAGCGCGTGTTCAGGCTGGCGGGCTCCCCCCACGAATGCCGTGAGAAGAACACTGCCCACAGGAGCCCTGGAAGGAAAGAGGGAGGAAGAGAAAAGAACCCCGAGGCTGTTGAATCCTTCGACCTCCGGAATCAACATGCCAAATCCATCAAGGGGGTGGTCCACATCCAGTCGCCTGAATCCGAGGGCAACCACACTCAGAGGAGGATGGTATATCTCCCGAAAATCAGAGAGACTTGATACGGATCTCCCGTTGATGGTCAGGTTGGGCAACTCCCGTGCCTGTACCGCGTAGACAACCGAGTCGGCAAAGATCCCCCTTTTCTCCCCGCGGTCATCAGCGAACGTGACCCTCCATTTGCCGTTTGCGATGGCGATATCCTCTGTCCGGGCGTTCTTGATTACCCGCGGCCCGAGAGCCCTTTCAAAGGCGTCGGGGAGGGTTTTCAGACCTTCAAGAAATGAAAATATCCTGGCCGTCTGCCTGGAGGGTTCTCCCCGCTCCCTCCTCTCTTTCGCCCCCTTGATCTGGCCTCTGATCAAGCTCCCATAGCGCTGCTCGAGTCTGAAAAGCCTGGGGAATCCATGCCGGGTGCTGAGGGTTTCCGGATCCCCTGCATAGACGCCGGCCACAAACGGGTTGACGGCATAGTCCAGAAACTCCTGGCCAAGGCGCCGCCGGACAAAGTGGGAGAGCGTTTCTTCCTTTTCGTCCCTCCAAGGGGGAATGAAAGGCTCCTTCAAAAGGCGCCATTTGGCGGAAGAGGTGAACAGGGGAGACCGGAAAAATGCCACGGGTGACAAGGGCAGCGGAATCGGTTTCCCACCCCTGACCACATAGCGGATACGGGAACTCTCCCCGGCGTACACTTTCTCTCGCTCAAGCCCGAGCTCTTGGATAAGACGGCCTACTCTGGGAGACGTCTCCAAGATCGTGTTGGGACCCTGCTCAACGAGGAACCCCCCTTCCCTGACAGAACAGATGGCTCCCCCCAGACGGGAATTCCTTTCCAAAAGGGTGACCTTGATCCCGGCTTGTTTAAGCTTAAGGGCGGCGGTCAATCCCGCGATGCCGCCCCCGATGACAACCACCGATTTTCTCAATTCAGTGATCCCAAAACCAAACGTCTCAAGGTGTGAATGAATTCATCACTGTCCTGGACCGTGGAAGCCCGTTCATACTGAACAACGCCCCGGCCCTCGGCGTATTCCCTTTTCTGAATGTCCAGTTCATAAAGGGTCTCCACATGCTCCGATACGAAACTCACCGGAAAAACCAGGACGTGCCGTACATCTTTTCCCACCAGATCGTCAATGGCGGTCTCAAAGGAGGGCGAGAGCCATTTGATGGGGCCGACCTTACTCTGGTAACAAAGGGAATAAGGATAATCTCGCCCCAACCGGTCCATGATGAGTTCCACGTTTTCCGTCACCTCCCGTTCATAGGGATCCCCTTTCATCACCCGGCTGAGAGGAATGGAATGGGCGGAAAAAAGAAGGTGGGGTACAACCTGGAACCGATCGAGAACAGCCGCCATTTTCTCCACGCAGGCGTTGAGATACCCTTCTTCCCGGTAGAACCGCATGATGATGCGAGGCTCCGGCAGATCCCCGGCAACCCGCTTCCATTCGTTTATGATGGAAAGGGTGGTGGTAGTGGAATAGTGCGGGAAGAGGGGAAGGAGAACGATCTCTTCGCACCCGTCCTCCCTGATGGAGGGAACGATCTCGGCCAGAAAAGGGTGCCAGTACCGATGAGCCGCATAGACCCTGAATTCTCCGTCGTTTTCCAGGGCTTTTTCGAGCTTCTTCGCCTGGTTCAGTGTGTTGTGATGGATGGGCGACCCGCCGCCGATGGCCGAATAGTACTTCTTAGATTTGGGCGACCGGAATGTTGAAATAAGCGATGAAAAAACTCTCTGCCCTGTCTTTCCAAAGGGCAATCGAAATATGTCCGGATCAGAAAACAGGTTCTTCAAAAAAGGCCGGACGTCATCAAGCGTCGTCGGCCCTCCCAGATTGGCAAGAATCACCCCCTTTTTCCCTGACGTCATACGGTTTTCGAGTATCTTGTTTCCGACGGATCCAGATAGGCGTCGAATACCATGGCGATATTGCGCACGAACAGCCGGCCCGTGTCCGTGACCTTGAACCCATCGTCCTGTGATGTCACGATCAGGCCGTCTGATTCAAACCCGGAAAGGTGCTCGAGCTCCTTTTCGAAATAGGTGGTGAAGTCTATCTCCAGCCCCCGTGACAGCTCCCTGAAGTCGAGGGACATATCGCACATGAGGCGCATGATGACTTCCCTCCGTATCCGGTCGTCCCGGCTGAGAACGAACCCCTTCTCTACGGGCAGTTTCCCCTCCACCACCCGGCTGGTGTAGGTGGAGAGCTCCTTGAAATTCTGGGCGTAGGTTCTTTCCAGCTGACTGATGGAAGACATCCCCATGGCGTAAATATCCGCCCCGGCCTTGGTGCTGTATCCCTGGAAATTCCGCTGCAGGGTTCCCTTGTTCTGGGCCAGGGTAAGCTCATCCGTGGGCTTGGCAAAATGGTCCATGCCGATATAGACGTAACCGCGGGACGTGAGGGTCTCAATGATCACTTTTAGAAGAGACAGCTTCTCTTCCGGCCGGGGAAGATCTTCTTCGTGGATGAGTTTCTGGTGGACCTTAAGCCAGGGCACATGGGCATAGTTATAGACGGCCAGGCGGTCGGGATCGAGGCCGAGAATGATCTCCAGCGTTTTCTCAAAGGAGCTGACCGTCTGGTGGGGCAACCCATAGATCAGGTCAAGGTTGAGCGATTCAAACCCCTCTGACCGGATCCAATGAACGCACTTTTGAACCAGATCCGGAGGATTGAAGCGGTGGATGGCCTTCTGCACGGCAGGATCGAAATCCTGCACTCCCATGGAGACCCGGTTGAATCCTGCCGCCCTGAGGGCTTTGAGGTGCTCCAGGGTCAGGCCCCGGGGATCCATTTCGCACCCCAGTTCCGCATCGGATGCAAAGGGAAATGATTCCTTGATCTTGTCGCATAGGCGGCGAATCTGGGGCGGGGACAGCGACGTGGGGGTGCCCCCTCCGAAATGGAGTTGAACCACCTTCCGCCCCGGACGGAGCCGCTCTCTCACCAAGTTGATTTCACCGGACAGGAGGTTAAGGTATTCGTCTATTCTGTTCGGATCCCGGGTGATAACAACAGTACATGCGCAGAACCAGCAGAGGGTATCGCAGAACGGGATGTGGAAATAGAGGGATAGGTCCCGGCCGTTTTCCCGGTTGTTCAACTCGATCTCTGCTTCCCACTCCTCAAGTCCGAAAGAAGATCGGAAGTGAGGGACCGTGGGATAGCTGGTGTACCGGGGTCCCGGCCTGTTATACTTTTTTACGAGGTCAAGATCGACATCCACGATAGGCCCTCATTGAGATTGGGCGGAGATCTCCTCATTGGCCCAATCGCGGGGGGTGAGAATCTCGAGAAGCCGGGCTTGCTCACTCCCCGGAGAGGGCCCAAGATCGTATGGCCATGCCGCCAGGGGTGGAAGGGAGACAAGGACAGATTCTATCCGCCCTCCCGTTTCCAGACCGAACAGGGTGCCCCTGTCATACACCAGGTTGAATTCCACGTACCGGCCCCTCCGGACAAACTGAAATTCCCGATGCTTCCGGGAATAGGGTGTTCCAATCCTTTTCTCCAGAATGGGCAGGTAGGCCTTAAGAAAAGTCCGGGCTATTTTCGATGAAGAGGTCACAGGGCGTCTACCCCTTCTCCACGGAGGAGTGAAACTTTCCGCTCTCCTGTTTCACCGTATCCACCATCACCTGAACCGAGTCCACGGGCGTATCGGGGTAGATGCCGTGACCCAGATTGAAAATATGGCGGTGACCGGTGCCGTAACTTCTCAAGATTTCCTTCACGTTTTCCTCAATCACTTCCCTGTCCCCGTACAGAACGGCCGGGTCCAGATTTCCCTGAAGGGACACCTCTTCGCCCACCTCGCGACGGGCCCGGGCCAGGGGAACCGTCCAATCCACTGCCATCACGTCGGCGCCCGCCGTGGTCACCAGCTCCAGCCAGCCGCTGGCGCCCCGGGCGAAAAGGATGACCGGAATTCCCTCTTTCTTGATACTGGCCACGATCTCCCGTATGTAGGGGAGACTGTACCGCTCAAATGCCGTCCGCGTGAGGAGCCCCGCGTGGGACTCAAAGATTTGAATCACATCCGCACCGGCCTCAATCTGGCCCTTCACATACTGAATAATGGCTTCCTTGAGTTTTTCCAGCAGAAATGAGAACAAGCTGGAGTCGGCGTACATCATTCCCCGCACCCTCCGGAAATCCCTGGTGGGTTTTCCCTCCACAAGGTATGCGGCGATGGTCCACGGCGCACCCGAAAATCCAATGAGGGCCACGTCAGGGCCAAGCTCACCCCGAATCAGGCGGATAGAGTCGAATACGTAATGCAGACGGCCCACGTCCCCGTTTGAGAGGGCCTGGATGTCCGACCGGGAAGTCACAGGGTGGCTGAAGACAGGACCGGTCCCGGGGTCCAACCGGAACACATGGCCAAACATTTCCGGTACCACGAGAATATCCGAAAACAAGATTGCGGCATCGAGATTAAACCGGTTGACCGGTTGAAGGGTGATTTCGGTAACCAGGTCTGGTGTGGTCAACAACGTCCGGAAATCGTATTTCTCCCGGAGCGCCCGGTACTCGGGCAGATACCGGCCCGCCTGCCGCATGATCCAGACCGGAGTCTCGGATACCGGGGTTCCTCTGCACGCGTCAAGCAAAAGGCCCATGCCCTTCACTCCGTACTGTCCCGTAGATTGCCCGGCAAAGATGTTCCGCCGTGGGCCTTCCGGCGATGATGCCGGGCACGATGCCTAAACGCTTGAGGGCCCTTGCCGTGGTTTTCCCTATGGCAGCTACCCTGGCGTCCTCCAACCGGCGGGTCGCTTGCGGTGAGGATCCCCAGATATTAATCCATGCCTCGATCCCGGATGGGCTGCCAAACGTGACCCAGGCCCCCTTCCGCTGCACAATCTCCCTCACTTTGGAACCCTCCCGGAAGGTGATGGGACAGGGCCGATACAGGTCAATCCCGTCCACCTCGATTCCCTTTTTCTTCAGCCGGGTCCACGGAGCCATGTTACTCCCGGTGGATCTGGGAAAAAGGAGACGTCCACCATAGGCAAACCTGTGGACGAGACCGGCAACGAGTCCTTCCCCGCTGTACCTCCGGCCCACCGTTTCGGCCTTCCACCCCCGCTTTTCAATCTCCCCGGCGGTGGAAGGTCCCACGCAAAAAATGGGAACTGAAGGCACCACTCCCAGGGCATCCAGCCGTTCACCCGTCATGCGGACCGCGTGGCGGCTCGTGAAAACGACACCGTCATAGGAACTCAATCTTCTCAGGGCGGAATCGATGGCCGTCCCATCGCCCACCCTCTCTATCCTGACAAAAGGAATATGAAAGGTCTTGAGTCCCACCCCTTCAAATCTTTCGATCCATGGGGCAGGACAGGGGTAAGTCAAGCTCCATATGAGCGGACCCACCCGGTTACTCCAGAACGCCCCTGGCGGACGCCAGGATTTCCTGGGCTCCCCTGGCCGTCAGAGTGTCAAACAGTTTCTGAGCAAGATCCTTCCTCTTTTGTACCGGGCCTGATACCGTATTCCTCAACAGATGCTTCCCGTCCAGCGACGAAACGAAGCCAGTTAAATGTATCCCGCCCCGGTTCACCTCGGCATAGGCCCCTGCCGGGACCTTACACCCCCCTTCGGCCAGGGCGATGAAATGAAGCTCAGTTTCCACTTCCTGAAACGAATAGATATTATTGATGCCTTCCAGAATAGGCTTAAGATCCTCCCGGTCCTCACGGACTTCCACGGCTACAGCTCCCTGACCAGCAGCCGGTACCATGACGTCGAGACCGAGGGGGGAGTAGGGTATGTCCATGAGTTCCAGCCGGTGAAGGGCCGCTTCGGCCATGATCAGCCCGTGCCACCGTTCCTTCTTTAGCTTCTTCAGACGCGTCTCGATGTTTCCCCTGATATCAACGAACCGTAAGTCAGGCCGTATGTGCAGCAACTGAGCCCGCCGCCGAACGCTGCCGGTGGCAATCACCGCCTCAGGAGGAAGATCGTCAAAAGAGGAACCGTCTGAGGAAACCAGTACGTCCATAGCTGATTCCCGGGGAGGTACGGCACCGAGCGTAAACGGACTTTCGAGAACAACGGGGAGGTCCTTGAGACTGTGGACGGCCAAATCGATCTCCCCGTTTTTCAGGGCCGATTCAATCTCTGCGGTAAACACTCCCTTATCGCCGATTTGGGGCAAAGGGGATTTTCTGTCCTTGTCCCCCCGGGTGGTAATGGAAATAACGGTGACAGTAAGAGATGAATCAAGCTCCACAATGCGATCGCGAACGTAATGGGCCTGCCATAGGGACAGGCGGCTCCCGCGACTTCCAATGGTGAGATCACTCATTGTCCGACGTCACCTTGAGCTTGTACAGGAATCTTACGGTGTCCACGAGCTGTGAGGGGTCACCATCGGACTCCACGCATGATTTGAGGGCGGAAATGGGGCCTTTGAGGAGCCTCCGGATCAAGCGGTCTGAAACACGGTCAACCGCCTCCACCACCTCCTCCGGATAGGAATTCCGTACTCTCATCATCTCCCTTTTCTTGACCCTCCTGAGATTCTCGGTGAGCTCCCGTATCATTGGAGCCACGGCCAATGTCTTGACCCAGGTTGAAAACTTCTCCGACACCTCCCCAATGATTTCCTCCGCTGCCGGCAGCTCCCTCTCCCGGCGGGCAATGTTGTGGGCCACCACGCTCTCCAGATCGTCCACAGCAAAAAGGGTGATACCCTGAAGATCATGGGCGGCGGGATCCACGTTTCTTGGGACGGAAAGATCGAGGAGGAGGAGGTCGGCCTGTTTGGTTTTGCCTCTTCCTATCAGGGCCTCCAATGTCAGCTGAGGCTCCCGACTGGACGTACAGGTAACAGCGATCTGAACTTTCGGAAGAACCGAAAGAACGTCGCCAGGGGAAACATAGGTCCCGTCAAGATCTTGAGCCAGGGCCTCCCCCCGGCTCCGGCTCCGGTTGGAGACAAAAAAGCGGGTAACCCCTTTCTTTCGAAAGTAGGAGGCTGTCAGTCGACCGACATTACCGGCACCCACCAGAAGTACGGCCGCTTGGGAAAGGTCCGGAAATATTTCGCTGGCCTGCTCCACAGCAGCGTAACTCACACTCATGGCCCCCCCGGAAAGGGACGTTTCTGATCGCACTCTCTTGCCCGCCTCCAGCGACATCTGGATAAGGCGGTTAAGGATGATTCCTGTCGTACCCGCTTTTCTCGCCCGGGAAAAGGCCCTCTTCACCTGAGCGGCTATCTGGGTCTCCCCAAGCATCATGGAGTCCATGCCTGCAGTCACCCTGAGAAGATGAAGTACAGCGCGGTTTCCTCGAATCAAAACGAAGGGGGGCCGGGAAGACTCAACGGGCGGCTTGCCCAGCTCCCGGAACATCGTGGAGACCCATTGGACAAACGGACCGGATTGGTCCGAAAGTCCATAGATCTCCGTTCGGTTGCAGGTGGAAAGGACGAAAAGTTCAGGGATCACATCCTTGCGGGGGAGCGCCTTATACATATGGGAGATTTCGCTTTCGGAGAGAGAGTACTGTTCACGAATCTGGATGGGTGCCGTCCGGTGATTAATTCCCATGCAAAGGATTCTGTCCACCCTGTCGCTTCCTGTCACCGTCATGATCCGGGAAAAAGCTCCCTGCAGAATGTTTCTTGGTGAGAATTTAACCTATGGTTTGAAATCTCGACTTGTGAGTCGAAATTACGACACGCACGTCAACAATCCAAGGCAAAAAGGGGAAGTCTTAGCCCGACTTACAAATCAACCTGAATCCCGGCTAAGACAGTTCGGGGAAGGCCGGGCCGAACGCCCGCCGGCCGGCGGGCCGCGATGTAGGTCCTGTTGGTCGCATTCAAAACGTTGAAAACCATCCGCACAGACCCGTTGATGCTGTAACGGGAGGATATGTCCAGAACCAGATGACCGTCAATCCTTTCCCGGCGAGACACCTCTCCCCGGCCCGCCCGGGACCGCATGGCACCGGTGTACCTGGCACCAAAGGATGTTGTCCACCGGGAGAGTTCCATCCCCACGTTCAGATAGAGCTGGTGACCGGGAAGATAAGGCAGTTGATATCCCGCTTTCACCGTTCCCCACGGACCGTAATCGCTCTGGAAACTGGTCTTGAACTCTCCCCGGGTGTAGGTATAACTGAAAGAAACCGGTATCTCAACTCTCCTCCCCACGTCCGTTCGCGTCTCCGTCAGCACTTCCAGACCGTGGATCCAGACCTCACCTCCGTTATACAGGTCACCGGACCCCTCACCCCCTACAGCCAACAGGTCCGCCCCCAGCAGATTGTAGTGCCGGTTGAAGAATCCCAGAAGCTGGAGCTGCGTGGGTCCGCTGCGGTATCTTGCCCCCAACTCCAGGTTGACGCTTTCCTCGGCCCGGTAACGCTCCTCTCCCTTCCGCGGACCCGGGGGAGAGAATCCCTTGTGGAGCCCGCCGAAAACCCGCAGCGATGCGTTCACCCTGTAGTGGAGCCCCATGCCCGGCAGCAGGACCGTCACCACGGTTCTCTCCGGATTGCCCGACGTGGCCCGTTCCAGATCGTCCGGTCCCCAGTCGATCCGGGTGTAATGGATGGATTCGGACCGGAGTCCAAAGGTCACCAGGAAGTTCTTGAACGTCACCTGGTCCAGCAGAAAAAGGGCCGTGGCCTGGGCAGAGCTTCTCCGGTTTGCATCCGATCCGGGCTCCCCCTCTCCCGTGAGGATCAACGTCCCCCCTGCCATGCCATAGGCATCCACCCACTGGAAACGATCCTCATAGTCCCGGTGAATCCGCCATCCCACGCTTACCCGGTGATAAAGGGGGCCGAAAGCGCTTTTCAGACGGCCGACAGACTGAAACCCGAACGATCCGTAGCTCCGGTTGTTCGCCTTTATGCCGTACACGCCGGGCTCGCTGTCCCGGGCGGTGAGAAGGGCAAACTCCCGGTTAAAGGTTTCCGGGTCCTCCAGAATCGAACCGATGGTTTGTCCGGCCACCCGGTCAAGTTTGTACCAGTTTCGCCGGAACCCATTCCGGTAAACCGTGGACGTCACGTCAAAGCTTCTGCTCACCGTCACCGCGTGGGAGAACTGGATTTGACTGTGTTGGGCGGTTATCCTGTCCAGCTGGGAAGCCCGGTACCGCATGTAAGGGTGGAGACCAAAGTCAGGGTCTGCCAGACCTAAATAGGTCTCGTTGGACACTTCCC
>JBHIEY010000212.1:0-2888 GCA_046861835.1 Fidelibacterota bacterium
ACCACCTCAAACCGGGCAGATTCGACAATTTCTCGTACACTCCCCGGGCCCGTACCGGCCGGAGGGTCAAGAAAAACCGAGTAAGGGAGCCGCAGAATATGGTATTCGGTCCCTTCCAGGACCACCACATCTTCCAGAAAAGGTACTTTCCCCTCCGGAACGATCACGTACAGGGGGGTGAACCGTCCTCCCAGTTGGTTGTGCATTTCCCTGAAAAAGGGGTGACCGGCCTCTGTCCACTTTCCGTTCCCGGGGTTGAACAGAAGGACGGGGGTCCCCCTCCTCTTTCCGATGAATTCGGTTCCGTTCATAGAGAAGGGACTGTATTTGAACCCAAAAAGATCGGCGGCAAGCCTGGGGTGAATTTCCGGGGGAGAGATCGTACCCGGGCGGCGACGGGGACGCCTTCGCGGATGGGCCCGGTAGATGGCAAACGGTGATGGTTTGAGCGTCCGGCCCCGGTTGCCGATACCCCGCTTCAAGTCCACCATCCTGCGGAACACGGTATAGGCCGATGTCCGGGAGGAATCGATCATGATCCACCGCCGCCCCATCTTCTCCGCCACGGCACCCGAAGTCCCGGACCCCGCAAACGCGTCAAGAACCACATCTCCCGGTCCGGAGGAGCTCCCAATCACCCTCTCAAGAAGTGCCTCCGAATTCTCGGAGGGAAAACTCCATTTGAAGCTATAGCCGGGGATATCCGTCCAGTTGGAATCGACGATTTCCCTGGGGGACGTCAGGTATTCCAGGACCCCCGTTTTCGGGTTGATCCGGATGCGTCCCCGGGCGGCATAACGCTCGAGGCGAGCCTGGGAGAATGTCCAATGCCTGCCTTCAGGGGGAAACCATACTTTTCCTTCGAACACCCGTCCGCGGGAATAGACACCTCCCTTCCGTTTTTCAACCATATCCCCACGGTAGAAAGGGAGGTGGGAATCGTCTACCCTTGTCCACCGGATGCCCGGGGAGTGCATGGGAACCCATTTCTGTTTTTTTCTGGGCCGCGTGAAGCCGTTGAACACGTGGTCGGCCGTCCTGGTGTAGAAAAAGAGGGTGTCGGTGGCGACATTGAAGCGGCGAACGCCGTCAAAGACTTTCCGGGTCCGGTTCACAATGATCTCATTCCGGAAGTTGTCCTGTCCGAATATTTCGTCCAGCAATACCTTCACATAGTGGCCGAAGTGGTAGTCTGTTCTCAGGTAGAAACTGCCGTCTTCGGTCAACAGCTCTCTCAGAAGAACAATCCGGGTCCTGAGCCACTCCAGGTAGGGGGGGCCTTTCAACCGGGCGGAATAGATGCCCACCCGGTCCCGGTCGTAGACGTCCCCCGTACCGAACGGGGGGTCAATGTAGACCAGGCGAACACCGGCCGACCCGTCTTTATTTCTGAGGATTCCCTCCTCCTTGTACTTCAGGAGGGTTTTCAGCACCCGCCGGTTATTGCCCACAATCATCCGGTTGTGCCACCGGTTCCCACGGATGTCGCCCACGATCTTGACGGGCTTGAGAACGGAAGATGGCGTGTGACGGACAATCTCGCCGGGGGCGGATTTGCCCGGATACACGAGCTTCATGGGGATGAATCAGTCCTCACTCCCGCCCGATTCCGCCAGCAGGTCAACGTCTGCATCGGGACCGGGCCGGAGTTCTTTGATCTTTTGCAGCGGTTTTTCCAGCTGCCGGGCGCGGGTGGACGTGAGGTTTTCGAATTCCTTCCGGGCATCCTCGATCCTCTTGCCCATCCGGTTCATCGACTCCACATATTTCTGCCACTGGTTTTCAAAATCGGCAAGGAGAGCCATGATCTGCCCCGCCTTTCTCTCCATGGCGAAACTGCTCAACGCCTGATGAATGAGGGAAAGAACGGCGTACAGGGTGATGGGGGAACAGAGGATGATGTGCTTCTTCAGGGCGAAATCGAGCAGCGAAGGGTCGTTCTGGTGAAGAAAGGCATAGATACTTTCGTTGGGGATAAAAAGGAGAACATAATCGACGGTTCCGCCTCCAGGGTCCACATACCCCCTGGCGGCCACATCTTTTACGTGGCCTTTCACGTCGTCCAGGAATTTCTTGAGCTCTTTTTCCCTTTCCGATGACGACCGGGCCGATACGTACCTCTCGTAGTGGACGAGGGGGAATTTCACATCCATGTTTACTTTTCTATTCTTGGGCAGGAAGAAGGTGAAATCGGGCTTTTCCCCCGTTTCCGTTTGCTTCTGTCTTACATAGTTAACGTTTTCCACCAATCCCACCACGTTGAGAATGTCCTCCACCATTCGTTCTCCCCACTGACCTCTTGCCTGGGAGCTTGAGAGGACCGTCCGCAGATCTTCAGCGGTGCTTCTGAGCCTGTCGGTTTCCTTCCGGCTTTCCGACAGCTGGGTGGAGAGGGAGGTGGACCGCTGCTTGAGATCTTCCAGGACCGCCACCATTTTCTCCAGATTTGCGTCGATGAGCTTCCGTTTTTCCTCGAGGGTGGCTTCCCCCTTTTCCATCTGACCCCTCAACGTTTCATTGGCCAGTTTGAGGAATTGGTCGGTGGTCTTGATCAGTGTTTCCGCCGAAAGGGAGGCGAAGGCTTCCTTCATTTCCCCTTTCGCCGTCTCCAGGGTGGCTTCCCGTTGGCGGAGGACGGCGTAGATGATGGCGGCGCCCAGAAGGAGACCCACCAAGAGGACAATTATGGAGGAGAGGTCCACGCCCTCAAAATAAGAATTCGGCCCGCCAATGTCGACGGGAAAAAGCAACGAGCGGGGAAGTACAGTGCCTATGGATTCTTTTCCGGTCCTTTCTCGCCGTCACGAAAACACTCAGAAGGCTGCTTAGGCCGCGAAAAACTCTCTCCAGCGACGGGTTTTTTCTTTTTCTTTTTTGGTCGCCTCTTC
>JBHIEY010000062.1:0-10513 GCA_046861835.1 Fidelibacterota bacterium
CGGGGTTTTCAACAAAAGAACCTGCGGCTGAACCAGCCTTCCTCGTGTGCCGGCTCGAGAACCGGTCCCGCCGTGGCGGGATTTTCCGGTCCTGTTCACCGTCACGACACCAGTCGAGACTCGATGAAGGCCGCGAAAAGAGACCTTTTTCTGTCGCCTCAGGGAGAGGGATCAGGCACTCACGGCGACACGACCCACGAAAAGCTTGTCTCCGTGACGGCTACGGGGGTAAAATCCCCCTACAAGATCACGGGGGTAGACAGAATGAAGCGTCTCTACAGGGATGCGAAACAGGGGAAACTGGCGGGGGTTTGCGCAGGACTGGGGGAGTACCTGGAGATCGATCCAGTCGTCATCCGGTTGATTTTTGTCCTTCTGGCGTTCTGGGGCGGTGCGGGAGTCTTTGTCTATATCGCCGCCTGGATTCTCGTTCCAGAGAAGCCGGCGTGAGCCCGGAGAGGGCCTCAGACGGGGAAGAGGACCCGAAGAAAAGGGTGGATACATCCCTTTTCGAACTGTAAATTTTTTCCGACAGTGGCAACGAATACTCCTTCCCTGAGCGATCCCGTCGATCCCGGCAAGTACCGGGTTCTCGTGGTGGACGATGAGCCGGACATCACCCGCCTGTTTGAAAGGTATCTTTCCGAACTGGGGTATACCGTCCTGACCGCCACCACGTCGGAGAAGGCCGGAGAGATCTTCTCGGCCCACGAAATCGACGTAGTCCTTCTGGACATCAACATGCCCCGGATCAGCGGATTGAAACTTCTGGAATCCTTCAAGGAACTCCGGCCTCACACCATCGTCATCATGGTAAGCGCCATTCACGATATCGACATGGTGGTCAAATCCATTCAGATGGGAGCCTACGATTACCTGGCCAAACCAATTGTCGATTTGAATCAGATCCGAATCCGGATAAACCGGGCGTTTGCGGAATACCGTGTCCGCCAGGAGAACGAGGCCCTTCGAAAAGAGCTGGCCCTTCAGGGGGGCATTCCGGAGATACGGAGCAGTTCGGTGGCCATGAAGAAGGTGGTAGACATGATTCATACGGTGGCGGAATACGATACCACGGTCCTTTTGAGCGGGGAGTCCGGGACAGGCAAAGAGGTAGCGGCCCGGACCATTCACAAGTACAGCCGCCGCTCTTCGGGTCCCTTTATTGCCGTCAACTGCGGTGCCATCCCGGAAACCCTTCTCGAAAGCACCCTTTTCGGCCACGAAAAAGGGGCGTTCACCGGTGCCACCAAACGGAAGGCCGGCCTGTTTGAGGAATCGAACCACGGTTCCATCTTTCTTGACGAAATCACCGAAACTCACCCCGACTTTCAGGTTCAATTGCTCCGGGTTATGGAAAACAACCGTATCCGGAGGGTGGGAGGAACGGGAGAAATCGAGCTGGATCTGCGCATCATCGCCGCCACCAACCGGGACATTGAAGAGATGGTGGAGGCGGGGAAATTCCGGGAGGATCTCTACTACCGTCTGAACGTCTTTCACATCGTCATGCCACCGCTGCGGGAACGGCAGGAAGACATTCCGGCCATCGCCGAGTATGAACTGAACCGTCTGGCGAAGAAAATGGACAAGAAAAAGCCCCGGCTCTCTCCCGACGTTCTTCACCTCTTTGCCCGGTATCCCTGGAAGGGGAATATCCGGGAATTGGCCAACGTTCTGGAAAACGCCATCGTCATGTGCCGGGGAGACGAAATAACCCCCGCCCACCTTCCGGAGCAGTTTCGATCCCGTGGCGGTCTTCAGGAACCTTCCCCGGGGCAGGGGGATGGCTACCGGAAAGCGAAGGAGAATTTTGAACGGGCCTATTTTGCCGACCTTCTTCATCGGGCAGACGGGAACATCAGCGAGGCTGCCCGCCTGGCGGGATTGAGCCGGCAACACCTTCACCTGAAGATCCGGGAACTTGGAATCCCCCATTAGACCCTCGCCGCCCGCCGGTTTCTAAAGTGTAAGCCATTCCGGTCACCTCGGGGTTGAGTGTCTTAAAGATATGACACTCTTCCCTCCCCTCGCCCCCTTTTGCCATTTCATCCTCACCCGTTACGTGTCCGGGTACCTGCATCCTTCTGGCACGGAGTTTGCACAAAAGGGGTCATGCCAGGCATGGAAGACCGTCACGAACAGGGGGAAATGGATCTTGAGGCGGCCCGCCGGAAGTTCGGGATTGAACGGGCGGACCTGAAGAAGGTTTCCTCTTTCGACACGAATCTGGCCCTCAAGATTTCCGAGGAGATGTGCCAGTATCATCGGATGGTCCCCGTGGGTGTGGGTGATGACGGTCACCTTCGGTTGGTGATGGCCGATCCCTTCGACATGGTGGCGCAGGAGATTGTTCGCAGCAAGACCGGTTTGCCGGTGGAGGCCCTCTGGGGTTCGGAGGAGGACGTTCAGTTTGCCATCGGCCAGCTCTTTTCGGAGAAGGCCAGTTTTGAGGAGACGCTTCAAGAGCTTGTGGAGAAGGAAGACGAATCTGATGAAGCCCAGGTGGAAGACGAGAGCATTGACATCCTCCGCTCCCAGGCTTCCGATGCTCCGGCGGTGGTCTTTGTGAATTCCCTTCTGGTCCAGGCCATCCAGGAGCGGGCCAGCGATATCCATATTGAGCCCCAGGAACACGACCTGCGGGTCAGGTTGCGAATTGACGGCATGCTCCGGGAGTTTCCCCCCGCCAACAAGCGGCTTCAGAACGGGGTCATAGCCCGCACCAAGATTCTTGCCGACCTGGATATTGCCGAACGGCGCGTCCCGCAGGACGGCCGGGTGAAATTCAAGATCATGGGTCGCAGCGTCGATGTTCGCGTCTCCACGATTCCCGGGATCTACGGAGAAAAGATTGTTCTCCGTATTCTGGACAAGGGGAGCACATCCTTAAACATCGATGACCTGGGAATGCAGCTGGACCTCTTATCCAGTTTGAAGGAAGCCACGAAACGGGCTCACGGCATGGTGCTGGCCACGGGGCCCACAGGAAGCGGAAAGACCACCACCCTCTATTCCATTTTGAATTATGTCAGTTCGCCCTCCCTGAACATTATCACCGTGGAAGATCCTGTGGAGTACCGTCTTCCGGGGATCACCCAGGTCCAGGCCAAGCCCGACGTGGGTCTTACCTTTGCCTCGGCCCTCCGCTCCTTTCTGCGGCAGGATCCCGACGTGGTGATGGTGGGAGAGATGCGCGATTATGAAACGGCCGAGATAGCGGTAAAGGCCGCCCTGACCGGTCACCTGGTCTTGAGCACCCTTCACACCAACGATGCGGTGGCCACCGTGGTCCGGCTGCTTGACATGGGCATTGACAAGTACCTTATCGTCTCTTCGGTGTCGGCCATCATTGCCCAGCGTCTGGTACGAAGAATCTGCATGAACTGCAAGAAGAAGGGGGACCTCTCCGAGGAACTAAGATTGAGCCTGGAGCAGCAGGGAATCGCGGTGGACGGATCGACCTTTTACCGGGGGGAAGGGTGCTCCCAGTGTTCGGGAACGGGGTATTGGGGCCGCATGGCCATTCACGAGATGCTCTTCATGAATGACGAGATCAAGGAGATGATTACCGAGGAGAAACCGGAAACCGAAATCCGCCGTGTGGCGGAATCTTCGGGAATGAGGTCCCTTCTTCAGGACGGACTCATGAAAGCGGAAAAGGGCCTGACCACCGTCGAGGAAGTCATCCGGGTGATCTGATGAGTCATTTCCGATATGTGGCGGTGGACCCGGCGGGCAAGCGCCGGGAAGGCCGGGTAGAGGCTTTGTCCCGGGAGGAGGCGGGTCAGGCTGTCCGCAAGATGGGCATCACGGTACTCGACATCCAACCGGTGAAGCCGGACGGCAGAAAAATCAACCTCCGTGAAATCCACATTACCCGGCCGAGAGTGGACCCCTCCCTGAAGGTGGCGTTTTTCCGGGAACTGTCCACCCTTGTTAACGCCGGCATCCAGCTGGACGACGGTCTGGCCATCTTGAAGCACCAGTTCAAGGACAGGCAATTCTCCCGGGCCCTGGAGGATGTTTCGGAGCTGGTTCGAACCGGATACCCGTTCTCCGATGCGCTAAAAAGGCACCCCAGGATCTTTCGCCGCCTGGTCATCTCCCTCATCAAGGCTGCGGAAATGGGGGGAGGACTGGGGAAAATCCTCGACCAGATAGCCCACTATATCGAACGGGAAGAAAACATCCGCAAGAGACTCAAATCCGCCACCAGCTATCCGAAGTTCATCTTCGCCTTTTTTGGCCTGGTTCTGGCCGGGGTGGTGTTTGGCCTCCTGCCCAAATTCAAGGACATCTATGACACGTTTGGCGCAGAACTTCCCGGCTCCACTGTGGTCATTCTGGGGGTCAGCACCTTCGTGAAAAACCACCTCTTCATGGAAGTGGGCCTGATTGTCCTCATGGTGGTGGGATTCAAACTGTTTCAGAAATCGGAAAGGGGCCGGCGGTACATTGACGAACACATATTCTCCGTTCCCATTGCCGGCTCCCTCCTTCACAAGAGTGTGGTCACCCGCATCTCGCAGACCCTGAGCGTCCTTCTGAAAAGTGGCGTTCCCTTGATCGACGCCCTGAAGATCGCCGGTGAAACGGCCGATAATGTCTATGTGGATGAGACCATTGAGGAAATCGGCAGGCAGGTGTCCCGGGGAAAGAGCCTGGCGGCTCAACTTTCCCGGTTCCCCACCCTGTTTCCCGTCATGGTCTCCAGCATGATTGCCGTGGGGGAAAAGTCCGGGGCCCTGCCCCTCATGTTGGGAAAAGTCGCGGAATTTCACGATCAGGATTTCGGCTCAAGAGTTGACCGCCTCACCAAGACCATTGAACCCATCATCATGGGAGGATTGGGTGTGGTGGTGTGTATCATCGTTCTGGCCCTCTATCTTCCGATCTTCCGGATGACGGAGGCCATTCAGTGAGAAAAGTGACAGACATGGTAAACTCAAAGCCCGAGGAAAGGAGGTGTACCATGGGTCGCTTACGACATAAACACGGCTTCACCCTGGTGGAGCTCATGATCGTCATCGTCATTATTGGTGTGCTGGCGGCAGTGGCAGTTCCCATCTACACCAATAACGTGAGAAAAGCCAAAATGAGTGAAGCCGACGCTGCCCTGGGGACCATCAGAACGGAACTCAGGATCTACTACGGTGAAAACGGGTCGTATCCGGTGCAGGCAACCGCTGCTCCCGTGGTGGGCGCCGCCTGGAACGACATTGGTGCCGGTGAACTGACGGGGAAGTACTTCACAGACGCCTCTTACACATACCAGAGCGCCGACGGTGTCAGCTATTCCATCACCTGCGCGGCCGGCACGGTTCTGAACTCCGATCGCGTGATGGATCAGGACGGTAATCTCTCGGGTGGGATTTAACTCTGACCTGCCCAACGGATGAAAGGGCCTCAACCGCCGGATTCACGCTTGTTGAAATCCTGGTCTCTGCGGCCCTCCTGGCCATCATCTTCATCGGGTCGGTTCAGGTCATCGTCCTGAGCCGGTGGGAGATGGAGAGGGGAGCCCGTTCACAGATGGCATGGATCGCCATGTCATCCCAGCTGGAGCGCGCCCTCCACCTCGGATACGGCGCTCTCCAGGACAGTCTCCCTGAAACCTCTACCCCGGTGACCTTGAACGGTGTTCAGGGATACAGGACGACGGTGGTGACACCCATCGACGATCCACTGGACGGGGTCAGTCCCGCCGATACCACCGTGCCCGACTACCTGGAACTGTCGGTCAACTTCAGCTGGTTCACTCCCGGAAATCCGACCGACAGCATGACGGTCACCTTCAGCCGCGAAAGGAGTGGAGAGAGGTGATGCATACGATGACAGAGATCCGTAAGGAGGGTGGATTCACCCTCGTGGAACTCTCCACCGCCATGGCCGCCGGATCGCTGCTCGTTCTGGCTTTTGCATCCATCATGGTCTTGACCCGACGGCAGTGGGACGCTGTCTCCCTGCGTGTCAATTCCTTCCAGGATGTAATGGTCTTGAACGGATATGTCCACAAGCAGCTTTCGGCGGCCATCGGCGATTCCACCCGGATCTACGCCGACGCTGCGGCGGAGGCCGCCAACAGCCCATCCACTTCAGGTACCATTCTCCGGACCCGGGATGTTGACGGGAGAACGTACAGAATCGGCACTTCCGGCCAGATCCTGACCTGGGACATCGACGGACAGACCCATAACCCCATGGACAGCAGGGTGACGGATCTTCAGTTCCAGGAATCGAACTCGCCCACCGGAAAAAAAGTGGACATGACCGTCGCCTTCGAATCGGGAGAGGATACATTAGTCTATGAATGGAGTGTTCATTTCAGGAATTAATGTTATGGTAACCGTGATCGGCATCCTTGCCGTCGGAGCCGTATTCGCCATTGTCAGCAACAGCGTCATCGACCGCATTCCACAGAGTCAGTCGGTCATCTGGCCGGGGCCCTACTGCAGATCGTGCGCCGCCACCCTGACCTGGAAGGACATTATCCCCCTATACAGCTACATCCGGTCAAGAGGGAAATGCCCCTACTGCGGGAGTCCCATTCCGGTGAGGAATCTGGTGGTGGAAGTGGCGGAAATCTCCTGGGTGGCCCTCTTTGTCATCAAGTTCGGGTGGAGCTACCAGGCCCTGTTGGAACTGATGTTCGGGATGGGACTCATTGCGGTGATTGTCATTCAGCTGGAGAGTCGACGGCTGTCGGATCTGGTCCTTCTGCTGCTGGGAATGCTCACGTTGATCTACCTGTTGGCCTTCAAGTCCGAGGGGGTTCCCATGTCCATCGCCAGTCTGGGTATGGGTGGGGGCCTCCTGCTTCTGTATAACCTGTTGAGTGTAGTTTCTGGAGCCCGTTCGCGCATGGAGGTAGCCGAGATCAAGTTAGGGGCCATCCTGGGGCTCTTTCTGGGCTATCCCTATGTGCTTCTGTGCATATTCCTGGCCGTCTTCGGAGGGGCTTCCCTGGCCTCCTTCCGGATCAAATTCCAGAAGGTGGATGTCCGGGAATCGATTCCCGAATTCGCCGTCATCATGGCCACGGCGGGTCTGGTGACCGTCCTTTTCGGTCAGGACTTAATGGCTCTTTATCGTCTTATCATAGGGGTGGCATGATATGACCAGGCGCATCGTGAAACAGGAGAGCGGCAGCATCTTGGGGATACCATCACCGGGCTGGGGCTGTTGACCCTCGCCGCCTACGTCCGTTCGGACATCCAGGAGGAAGTTCATGCCAGCCAGAATAAGTACGCGGTCGAATCTGTTCTCAACGAGGCCCTCTGGCGGATCAACGCCGGGTCGGACACCCTGGCCAATTTCGAGCGAGATGGCGTCATGTCTCAATTCGACCCCGCTGCCAAGACCCTCATCGTCAACACCAACACATGGGGGAAGGCCCACCAAGTGCAGGTGGTACTGCGCAGTGTGACCTCTGACACCGCGTTTCCTGAGGATCCCCCCACGGTCACAACAGCTTCCGCAAGCGTACTGGAACAAATGGCGGACACCGTCCAGTTGGTGTTGGATAACATAAAGGATACTACGTCCAATGAAATCCTGGCTGACAGCCTCGAGATTCTGATAGAGGGGAGTCTGGAGGACCTTCGGGAGGCGCTGGAAGATCTGGCGGAATCTCCCGAGAGTAGCCAAACTCTGGAGGAATCTCAGCAGGCCTACGAGGTGATGAGAGAGGAACTATTAGACCTGGAAGCTTCCATGCAACAGGGAACGGCTCAGGTGGTGGAACAATCGATTGAGAAGGTGGTGGAATCCCTTTACGACTGGCCGAAGGAGATCAAGAAAGGAACCTGGAGGCATTAGCCATGCCCAGAACGGCAGACTTCAGGATTGGCATTGATGTGGGCTCCAACGCCCTAAAGATGGTCTCCTATCACCCCAGAAAACAGGACGAACTGTCCCAGCTGGCTCTCATCGACCTCCTCCGGGAAACGAAGGTGCAGAGTCCTGACGAAATCTCCGATTCCCATGTGTTTCAGGCCATCAGCGAGTGGCTAAAAGGGCTCCCTTACAAGAAGGCCTCGATCCGGGTAAGCCTCTCCGCGAAGATGAACAACCTTTTCACCGTCACCATCCCGGAGGTGTCCGAAAAGGAATTGAAAACGACCCTGTTTTGGGAGTTGGGACCCCTGTTACCCGAGCCGGTGAAATCGTATGAGTACGACTACCAGATTCTGGGCCGGAACCATAAGAAGAAGAAATTGACCCTTCTTGTGGGCGTATTCGAGAAGGACCGCCTGGACAGAATCTTCAAACTGTTCAACCGGCTGGGGAAAACGGTGGACGTGTTGGAGACCGACACCCTCGCTGCCCTCGATCTGTTCCTGAAGGACGCAGGGGAGCTCACCGAATGCACAGGCTTTCTGAACCTGGGAGCCTCTCACACCCATTACGCGATTGTGGCCCCGGACAGGGATCCCGCCTTTCTCTTTATTCCTTTCGGGGGAAATACCGTGAATGCCGCGTTGGCCAGGAGAGAAGATATCTCTGTCCTGGAGGCGGAAGAGCTCCGCCGGAATGGCGGGGAGGGTCCAGTGTCTGAAGGCGTGGATATGCTTACCAACACCGTAGCCCGGTTTAACGTTCATTACCAGAACAAATTTGGTCTCGCCATGAAGAAGATTTATGTGACAGGAGGACTGGCAAACGATTCCGTCATAGCGAGTGCCCTGAAGGGTTCCTCCGGAGTGCTGGAGCTTCCCTGTGAGCTCTGGGATCCCCTGGGTTCCCATTTTCCTGAAGAGAGAATCAAGCCGGAATTCACCTACCATTTTGCCCCTGCCCTGGGCCTGGTCATGAGGTGACTTATGCGATACCGGTTGAACTTTTCCCGATCGTCGGTCGACAAACACAAGAGGCATGCTATTCGTCGCTATACGGGGCTCACCTATCTCCTCGTCCTGTTATTCTCGGGCTATGTGCTGTTCCAGATCTATACCACCCAGCGGTTCATGGCTGGCGTGTATCAGGAACGTGTGGAACAGATCGAAAAAAGGATTGGCCAAATAGAGCCCAGGGCCCTTTTTCTGGAGAAAATGATCGCGCAGAAAAACCGCCTGGGGAATCTGGCCTCCCTTTATGTCCAGGAGAACACCAGGCCGTCGGTCTGGTATGCCCGCCTTTTTGATCTGGCCAGACTCCTTCCCCCCGAACTGGTTGTCTCCCGGATAACCTTTGCCCCGGCCAGCGGACCCGGTGGGGCGGGACCGGAGCTAACGGTGGATGGACAGATGATCATTAAAGGGGGGGAACAGAATGTCTTCGCCGTGGATGATTTCAGGGCGGCCCTTGCGGAAAGTATTCCGTCGACTTTTACCTATCCCCGTCTGAAGGTGGAGAAGAACCGTATCTTCAAAGAAGAAGACAATCTGAAGCTCATCTTTTCCCTGGGATTCTATCGATGACTCGTCTCCCAAAAGGTCGCATTATGGACTCCCCCAGGCAATTGGAAACTGTTGAAACAGTTAACCGGCTTGTTGGCCTAACTCTTCCCCCCCGGCTAAAGCCGGGAGGCTGTGGGAGACTACGGTTGAGTCTCGAATCTGAGGAGTTCCCATTAACCCCCGACTTCAGTCGGGGGGCACAAAGATCAGCACTAAAGGAACGGAACCTCTTCAGAGGTTTCTCCACCCCATGAAGGAAGCGGCAAGAACCTGGATTGAAGCGGTAAGGGTCCGGTGGATTCTGGCCGGCGGTCTCGGGTACCTTCTGGCACTGTTCGCCGGAATCAGCTTCCTGGTGGCGCCGGAATTCGAACGGTACCGTCAGGTGGTGGATAAGCAGGTGGGCTTGAACAACACCTACATCAACCTCATCAGCCTCGACATTGAACAGGCTATCCGTGAAACCGAATCGAGTCTGGTCGCCCTGAGAAAACTGGAGTCGGCCTTCCGGTCCAGACTCCTGGATGAGAAAAGTGTGAACTCCATGTTGCCCGTTATCGACCGCTACAGCACCCGGTCCCGGATGAAGGTGGTTAAGCTCGAGCCCCTGGAGAAAACGGTGGATCTGGGAACAAACTACGAAAAGCATCTCATCCGGGCGAACCTCTTAGGGAAGTACGCCGATTTCCTGACGCTGTTGAAGAAGCTGGAGGAAAATCCCCAGTGGATTCTCATTGAGAGTCTAACGGTGAGCCCTGTGGAAAAGGGATCGGTGGGAAGGTTTAACGTGGTCTTCGCGGTGGTGGAGGAGAAATCGACCCCATGAGACTTCCGGAAAGAAAGAGGCTTTTAAGACTTCTGTTGATGGTCATGGCCGGTGCCGTCGTCTTGAACGTTACGGGGGTGTTCTCACGCATCGTTCCCATGCCGGTTCGGGATCGATACCGCGACCGGGTGACGATCGATCTGGTGACCATCAAGTCCCTGGTGAACGCCGTGGAGCGCAATAACGTCCCCGTTTTGGAATTCATGGGAAAAATTGATTCCCTCAATTCCGTGTGGACTCCCCGGATCGTTCGAAATCCTTTTCAGAAACGTTCCGGCCGGACAAC
>JBHIEY010000213.1:0-2801 GCA_046861835.1 Fidelibacterota bacterium
TATCTCTTTCCCTTTGACCTGCCGCTGCAGGAATGGAATGATTCCTTCAATGAGGCCGTTTATCTCCACTTCCTTGATAACCGGTGAGGACGGTCGAGCGTAGCTCAATAGGTCGTCCACCGTACGGTTCATCCTGTCCAACTGTCCCAGCATCTGGGATATGACTTCCCTCCGGGGATCGTTCTCAGGAGTCTCGCCATCGATTACCTGTAGAGCTCCCAGGATCCCCGCCAGTGGATTCTTGATCTCATGAGCCAGACTGGCAGCCATTTCTCCCACCGTAACCAACCGGTCCGCCTGCTCCAGCTGCCTCTCGTGCATATCACGGAGCTTGGCAGTGGCGTCGTTCAATCGGCTGAGAAGATTGTTGAAAGTGCGACCCAGATCTGCGATTTCATCATTCCTCTCGGGCACTTTCAGCAGCGGGTAGTGGCTGGCCTCCCCCCGTTCGAGTTTACCGATCTCCTCCTCAATTCGCCGCATGTGTGAATGGAGTTGTCCAATGGGTTTGGTTACCAGAATGACCAGGGCCAGAAAGATGACGCCCCCCAATCCGCAGAACACCAACAGGGTCATAACTATGTTTCTCGTCCGGTGTTCACTGGAAATAACCCGGAGATCATCCATCCTGATCTTGACTGCCAGGTAGCCCTGCACCGGCTCGGATTCCTTGTGGCATCTGTAGCACTCCGGTTTCTTGATGATGGGGCTGACAATGTACTCATACCGCGATCCGTTCTCCCACACACTCATGTATCGATTATCGTCAGCACCGGGTATTTCGCGAAACTGCTCCAGTGGAAACTTTTGAAAACGGTATTTGTTGTTCACACTTAAAGGCACGGTCCCGTCGCTCTTCAGAATTAGAACATCGTCCACCTGGTGTGCGGTGATAGCCATTTCCAGGGCGGACTGCAGCTGGTCCACATCTCCTTCAAGCATGACGTGCTCCAAAATGGCTTTTCCAAAATCGGCTGCCACATGGGCCTTTGCCCATATCTGTTTTTCCAGCATTTTGTATCCCGTTTGGTGGGCAAGAAACACAATGGTAGCCGCCGTAACGAAAAGAGCCACCACGACAGCCACGAGAACTTTGCTCGCGAGATTCGGGAACAGTCTTTCAAGAGCCTTTTTCAATGAGGAATACTCATGGGGTCTGTTCCACGGGCCTGTCGCGCGGTGAACCATGCCCCTGGTGACAATGGAATGGGCAACGGATTGCTTCGGGAACTCATCGGTCTATCCTTTCGCCGTTTTCCTCATCATCAGAGATTTCCATCTCCTCCAGGGGTGGAGGTTCCGGTAAACCGGTTGACGTCCTGTGCCTTTTTCCAGTTCCCGCCCGGAGTGTTTCCGTGACGAATGCCACCCCGAGAGAAAAGCTGTCAAATGACGGTTGACCATCATAGCTTCCCTGTATGCCGAAAGCAAACTGAATATGCCTGAGGAAAAACCATTTTACCCCCGCCCTTGCCCTTATTCCACCCGTTTCGTTGAGCCTCTCTCTTGTGTGAAATTCTCCCAGAATAAGAAAATAGTCGCTAACCGGGTAGGTGACCCCAGCCCCGCCGATGATGCGGTTTCTCAGATGGAGTTCCGTTTCGCCAGCCCAGCGATAACCTATGTGGACATGACTCAGTGCCACTTTCCCCAGGGGATGGTTGGCTATGACACTGGCCGAGACAGCCCGAGTTTCCTGTGATTTTCCGCTGTCAAACGACTGAATGAGGCGTTGTATCCGGACGTCGGTGGAGAAGACAATATGAGAGCCCGGGACCGTCCGAAACAGGTTCACCTTGAGACCAAACGTGGAATGTTCCTCGTCTGTCCCCTGAGTGGAACTTAGTGAAACAAACGACCCGAAGGCTTCGGCACGATCCGACAGTCCGAACCCGAGCGCAACAGGGAGATTCTTGATGGTCTGCCTCGACCAAATCCTGCTTTCAAGAAGCAGCCCAATTCCAAAATGGCCCGTTCCCAGGGTGGCGGGAGTTGGATTCACGAACAGGCCGGAGGCCCCTCCATCAGTCAGGCCAACGGTGACGTGATTCTCTAAATCCGTTTTCCGGATGTCCCCTTGTCCCGTCACCACCGACAATGCCAGAACACCCGTAACCAGGGTGGACCGGCCAATCCTCCGGGGGAAGGTCAATCTTCCCTCACCGGTTCCCGGACGTCGCAGCGCACGGGATTCTTTCGTTTCGGCCTGACACACTTGTTATGTGAAACCAGGAACGGGCATGGACGCGAATGAATCATTTTGGGTGGCATTCGGCACAGAGGGAAATCTCAGGGGCGGTCAGCAGATACTCGTATTCCGAAGCGTGAGGATTGTGACAGGACGTGCAGGTAAGTTCCCTGCCGGGGCGCGAGGGATCCGGACTTCCGCCAAGGGGATGTCCAGACACGGGGTGGGGCGTTTCGGCCATCTCTTCGTGACAGTAAGCGCAGATACGGTTTGTGCTCATGACAACCAGAGACTCGTGACGGCTGCCGTGAGGGTCGTGACATAAAAGACATCCCTCCCCGGCCGGGGGATGAACGTAATCCACATCCATAAGCTCTTCTTCTTTGTCACTGTGACACATGAGGCAAGGTTCGGGATCTTCCCTCATGTCCGCAACAAGCTGATACTTGGGCGAAGAATCTGAATCGTGGCACGCCAGACACTCGCCCTCCCCAGCAGGCGGATGTAATGCGGTATACTCCAGTAGTGCCGCGTGACATGCCCTGCAGTCTTCCTGTTCCAATTCAGGATGGCAGTTTACGCACCTCTTTTCATATTCCCCGTAGTGGAACCG
>JBHIEY010000063.1:0-10270 GCA_046861835.1 Fidelibacterota bacterium
CGGAACAGGAGGTTTCATTCATGGACATTCTATTTGCGCAAGGCAATCCTCCCGGCGGTGGCGGCTTTCTGGGATTGCTTCCCTTTATTCTTATCATCTTTATCATTTACTTCCTCATGATCCGTCCCCAGATGAAACAGCAGCGAAAAAAAAGGGAGATGCTGCAGAGGCTCAAGAAAGGGGACCGAGTCATCACCACCGGCGGCCTGTACGGCACCATTGCCGGTTTCAAGAATAAGGATTCCGTGGTCATATTGAATGTCGACAAGAATGTCGCTCTACATGTGAGCAAGTCGGCGATTTCAGCCCTCGCTGAGCCCGCCAGGGAAAGCCGGGAAAGCTGATGGCCGTTCTTCCCGTTACCCGGTACGGAGCCCCCATTCTCGCCGCGAAAATGCGACCGGTTGACGATTTTTCCCGCCTCCCCTCCCTGGTCAACGATATGTTCGACACCATGTACGAGGAAGAAGGGATAGGGTTGGCGGCCAATCAGGTGGGTCTGGATCTCAATCTTATGGTCATTGACATCACTCACGTTTCCCCATCCGCTGAAGAAGCCCGAGAAGGGTCCCCCAACCGGCGGACTAATCCGGAGGCGTATAACCGGCCCCTCGCTTTCGCCAACGGGGAGATTCTCGAAGGGTGGGGCGATTCCACCATGGAGGAGGGGTGTTTGAGTCTTCCCGGGATCCGGGTCGAGGTCAAACGTTATGAAGGGGTACGGTTCGCCTTTCAGGACCTCTCCGGCGAGAGGCACCTGGAGGAATTCCAGGGTCTCCTGGCCCGGGTTATTCAGCACGAAATGGACCATCTGAACGGATTGGTTATCCTGGATCGTGTGAGTCCTCTCATCCGGCAGCGGTTCAGTCAGCAGCTCAAGCAGATTGGTTCCCGGTAGAATCTCTTCAACGAATCGCCATCCCCTCATCCAGGTCACCTTTGAAACATCAGTAGTCCACGACCCTTTGGAGGCGGGTTATCTCCCCGATGCGTATAGTCTTCATGGGTAATCCCGGCTTTGCGGTTCCCAGCCTGTCCGTCCTGTTGGCGTCCGGGTATGATGTCGTGGCTGTCGTCTCCAATCCTGACAAGGAGCAGGGAAGGGGACGGCGCCCCAGACCCACTCCGGTAGCATCTTTTGCGGCCCACCACGGGCTGACGCTCATTCAGCCGGCACAACTGGATAGGTCTTCCGTGGTGGCTCGCCTGGCCCAATTGGAGCCCGATCTATTTGTGGTGGTGGCATTCCGAATTCTTCCCGAGGCATGGCTCCGGGTTCCGAAGCTGGGCAGCGTGAATCTTCACGCGTCGTTGTTGCCGAAGTACCGGGGGGCGGCACCCATCCATTGGGCTATTATGAACGGCGATTCCGTGACGGGGCTCACCACGTTCATCCTGGCGCCCACCGTGGACACCGGCGACATGGTCATGAGGAAAAGGATAGTTGTTCTTCCGGACGACACCTTCGGGTCCCTTTCCCATCGTATGTCCCGGGTGGGTGCCGCGCTTCTGCGTGACACGGTGGCCCTTCTGGAATCGGGAAAGGCACACCCCGTTCCCCAGACAAGTACCATGGCAACAAAAGCACCGAAGATCACCTCTTCTCTGCTCAGCATAGCCTGGGAGAGGCATGCCCGGGACGTTCACAACCGCATCCGGGCACTCGCTCCCTCTCCGGGCGCTTTCACGATGTTCAGGAACAGGAGACTCAAAATACTCAAGACGCGTCTGTCGACAAGCAGTGGCAATCCGGGGGAGATAATCTCCGTGGGAAAAGGGAACGTGAAGGTAGCCTGCGGCTGGGGAGCCGTAGACGTTCTTGAGGTTCAACTGGAGGGGAGGCAACGAATGGGTGCCCGGGAATTTCTTTCGGGAACGCCCGTGAGCGTCGGGGAAAAATTCGGTGACGCAGCCCTCAGCCGGAAGGGGAACTGACGGAAAACTGCCGCGTAAGGGAAACGTTTCCCTTCAAAGGTGTGCCATGACCGGAGACGAAACGGATTCCCGATCTCCGGTCCGTGAAAGAGACTTCAGATCGGCGTGAGGACCTTGGTCAGATATATTCTCGCTTTCGGAATTCTGTCGGCCGTGGGGATTCTGGTGCTAGACCGGGTCATCATGCCGGCCTACGTGGCCCACGACAGGGACCGGTACCTGCCGGATGTGAGGGGCCTCTCTTTTGACGATGCGAGGGAGCGGCTGGCCCTGGAAGGATTTGAGGCTCTGAAAGGGGCAGTCAAGTTCACGGACAGTTACCCTCCCGGGACGGTCATTGACCAGTATCCTAAGGTTAACCGTAGAGTAAAGCCGGGGCGGCGCGTTCGCCTGACTGTGGCGGAGCGGGAGAAAATGGTGGCGGTTCCCGACCTTGTGGGGAAGTCCATCCGGAGCGCGAGGTTGGAAATCTCAGAAGCAGGGCTTGAAATTGATTCTCTCATCACCGAGTACGACGTGGAAGTGCCCCGGAATGTGATCAAGTGGCAGTATCCGAGGGCAGGCGACCACCTGAGACGGGGAAGTGGCCTGACCCTTATCATGAGTCTGGGAAGGCCGCCGGATTTCTACCAGGTTCCCCAGTTGTTCGGATTGAGTCTCACCAAGGCCGAGGAACTGCTGGAGGAGGCCCACCTGACGTTGGGAAGAATCACCTATCGTCAGAATGAGGAGCTGGTTCCCTACACCGTTCTGGACCAGTCCGTAGAGGCGGGGACCATCGTGGATCATCCCGTAGCCGTTGACCTGACCGTGAGCGTTCTCGACCTCGACGACGTATACAAGAGTACCTCAACGAAATGTACCGCAAGCTGCTGCACATATCGCTGGTTGCCATTCCCCTGGCCTATGTCTCATTTCTTGACCGGGAGCAACTTCTCCGGATTCTCGTTGTTCTCTCCATCGTAGCTTTCGTGGGTGAAATTGTGAGAATGAAAGTTCCCTTTTTCATGCGACTTTACCGGAAGCTTTTCGGAATATTTATCAGGGAAGAGGAAATCGATTCCTTCACCGCCGTCACCGTTACGCTGCTGGGTGCTCTGGTGACGATTTTTCTCTTTGAAAGGATGGTGGCAGTCTTTGCTCTTCTTGTGATGGCCCTGGGAGATTCCATCGCTGCTCTCGTAGGTCTAAGATGGGGAAAGACGCCTCTTCTGAACAAGACAGTTCAGGGAACATCGGCGTTTCTGGTCATTGCGCTGATTTTGGCCCTCGCCACTCCCGGGCTACCGCGGATCCCCGCGGTGGTGGCCGCCATCGTGGCTACGGTGGTGGAGCTGTTGCCCTCTCCCGTGAACGACAATTTGCTGGTGCCCGTCGGCGCAGCCGTTGCCGTGACCCTTACCAGCCTGGTGATATGAGTTTCCTGGTCCCCGCGGCCCTATGGGGCCTCTTCGGTGCAGCCCTCCCCATCCTTGTCCACCTGTTGAGCGTCCGGAGAACCCAAAAAATCGATTTCAGTACCGTCCGGTTCATCAAGTCTCTGGAGCATAGTACCATTCGCAAACTGAAGCTAAGGCAATGGATACTTTTGGCCATGAGGACACTGGCGGTGGCGTTATTGGTTCTGGCATTTGCCCGGCCCGTGAAAGTGGGCTACTTTCCTCCGTGGGCGGCAGGCCAGCAGACAAGTAAACTGGTTTTCCTCGTGGATAACTCGGCGTCCATGTCAGCCCGGTTTGAAGGGGAAAGTCTTCTGGAAAGATCGAAGAAAACCCTGTTGCGAATCGTAAAGGGGATGGAGGGAAGGGTGTGGGTCGACATCTATCAGACCACCCCGCTGTTGAAGCGTTTTTCCGGAGACCCCTCCGCCGTGACCGATCTGGAGCGAAACCTTTCTCTCATCCGGCACACTCAGGGGCGGGACGACCTGTGGAACGCCATACCCACCGTGCTGCGTGACGCCGCCGAGGAAACAGGGATAACCTCCGCACCTGCGAACTGGGAGTTCTACGTGTTCAGTGATTTTCCATCACCGTTGCCTGACGACTGGCGGCCTGTTGCTTCAGATGCCGGGGATCCCCTTCCTCCGTGGCGTTACTATCTTTTTCCTCAGCCTGAGGTTGAAAACAATCTGGCGGTGGTCTCAACGGAGGTCACTTCGCAGCTCCGACTTCCGGACCAGCTGGTGACGATTCTGGCCCGCGTGGAAAACCAGGGATCGGAGCCGCAGGAAAATGTCCCCATACAGCTCTATTTTGAGGACGATCGTGTGGGACAGATGGTCGCAGATTTTGACCCCTATGAAGGAAAGGACTTTGTATTTCAGGCTTTTCCCAACCGGGCCGGCCTTGTCCATGGGTTCCTGAAAATCCCTGAGGACAACTATGGCCTGGACGACCAGAGGTATTTTCCTCTCTCCGTTCCTGTGGGGATCCGGTGCAAGGTGGTGGGTCCATCCCGGGATGACCTCGCGTTTGTGGATATCGCCCTGAGGTCCATTAACGACGAAAGGGAGTTCTTAAAGGTGGAGACGGTTCCCACCTACGACGTCACGACCCTCTCCCTGGATGGCGTGGACGTCGTGGTTCTGGTGGATCCTCCCGACTTCAAGCCAGCTCTCGTGGACGAAATTGAAAAGTTTGTGAGGGAAGGGGGTGGCCTGATTGCTTTTCTGGGAAACAATTATGAAAAGTGGAATGATTCCGTCTCGGTGGCTAAATTGGGTTTCCCGAGGGTTACTGGCGTGATCCGGTTAGGAGGCGAGTCGTTTCACCAGGTTGTCGGTATAGACGGAAACCACCCCCTTTTTCAGGGGTTTCCCGTCGATGACCTGTCGGAAGAAATGCCCCAGGTATTCTCTCACGTCCGCCTCTTTCCGGACAAGACCGTGGACGAACTTCTCGCCCTTTCGGACGGAGATCCCTTCCTGGTTGAGATGGGGCATTCGGGTTCGAAAATGCTTTTCTTTACCTCCCTGCCAGATCTCCGATGGTCCGATTTTCCCGTTCGCGGGATCTTTGTTCCCCTGCTCCACCGGATACTGGTCTATCTTGCTGCCCCGGATGAGGGGAGGGGAAGCGTGGAGGTGGGGAACAAAGTGGAGATCCCGTTGGGCCGCGATGTCATGTCGGCCGATTTGAGATTGGTTAAGCCGTCGGGCGTTCCCGTTTTTCTGGTGCCCGATTACCGTCAGGAGGTGGTGGTAATCGATGAAGTGGATGAGGCGGGGATATACGAACTTTTCTCGGAGGATCGGTCTGTCTCATCGTTTGTGGCCAACCCCTCTTCGCTGGAGGCACCGGACAACCGGGTGGATACGGGGAGGCTTGACAAAATCTTTTCATCCGGGCAGTCGCGGATCATTGATTACGATCAAGACGCAGTAAGATTGGTACAGGAAGCGCGACGGGGGACGGACCTGTGGCCCCTTTTCCTTGTGGGCGTTCTCGGAGTTGTCATGGCGGAAACCTGGGTGGGAAGGGTGCGTAGGGGGGAAAAGGGGTGACCGGAACGGATCATACAATTTCCCCTGAAAAGGTGGTGTTGGTGGGGGTAATTCATCCGGGAATGGTCCGGGAAACGGTAACGGAACACCTGGATGAACTGGAGCTGTTGGCCAGGACAGCCGGTGCCGAAGTGGTGGGAAGGTTCATTCAGAAGCGCGAGAGAATCGATCCCCGTTATTTTGTGGGAAAGGGGAAGGCTGGGGAAATCGTGCAGAAGGCACAGCTCCTGGATACTCATACCGTTATCTTTGACGATGAACTCAGTCCCTCGCAGGTCAGAAACTTCCTCAAATTGACATCGAACCTGAAAGTTATCGACCGGACCGGACTGATTCTGGATATCTTTATGAAGCATGCCCGGTCCCGGGAGGCCAAAACCCAGGTGGAACTGGCTCAATTGCAGTATCTCCTTCCCCGTCTCACCCGGCGATGGACGCACCTGGAGAGGCAGATGGGGGGAATCGGCACCCGGGCAGGGATGGGAGAGACCCAGATAGAGGTGGACAGACGGTTGATCCGGGACAGAATCGCCACACTCCGGCGCGATCTTGACAGGATTGAGCGGGAGCGAGAAACCCAGAGCAAACGGCGAAGGGAGGTTTTCCGGGTGGCTCTGGTGGGGTATACCAATTCAGGAAAATCCACCCTTATGAATGCCCTTACGGGATCAGAGGTGTTTGTGGAAGACCAGCTGTTTGCCACGCTCGACACAACGGTCCGGTCCCTTGACCTGAACTCCGCCCATCGCGTTCTCCTGAGCGACTCGGTGGGGTTCATTCGAAAACTTCCCCACACCCTGGTGGCATCGTTTAAGAGCACGCTCAAAGAGGTGCTGGAATCGGATCTTCTGGTCGTGCTTCTGGATGCGAGTTCTCCCCATATGGAAGATCACCTCCGGACCGTACGGGAAGTCCTCGCGGATATCGGTGCCCACAAGAAAGAATCACTGACGGTGATAAACAAGGTCGATCTCATTGACGATCCGGCCATCATTCAGGCCTACCGGTCCCGCTTTCCCCACGCCATTTTCATTTCCGCCCTCAATCATCTCCGTCTGGACTCCCTTCAAGACGCCATCGTCCGGGCCATGGACGCGTCTTTCCGGACCGCAACCGTTGTTCTTCCCCCGGCCTCTTCACGGGAGATATCTTCCGTGTACGACCAGGTGGAAGTTCTGGAAACCCGGTACGAAAAAGACGGGGTTTACTTGAAAATCCGGGGGAACAGGGCCAATGTGGACAGGATTAAGGCCCTGTCAAGGAACGGGTCACCGGCAAAGGGTTAGGTTTTCGACAGCCGCCGAGCATCTCCGGTCTCAAGAAAAATCCCCACAGCTGGTGAGCCTTTTAGGAATCCGTATTTATCACGGTGGGCACCTCCCGAATGGATCAAGCTTCCTTTACCCCGAAGGTTCGGAGAAGGCCTGCTTTCCTCACCCGGAGTACGGTTCCCATGGGTTCTTATTGAAGGTTCCAAAATGCTGGCACCAACCGGGGGAATCTTTCAAACAGCGCGCCCTAATTTTAGTCGATATTTTCCACATATGAAAGGGAAGAGTGGAACGTCTATCTCAGGGAAGCAACCACGACGCCGGGGTCGGTTGTGGGGGCTTTGCAGGTGTAATTCTGACACACATAGACGGTGGCCTTGCCATCGATAACGCCCTGGGCTTCCGTAAACGGAGCGAGCTTCTCTATCCATTCCCTTTCCCCGTTCAGCGGTTTTAGAATCACCACCTTGTCGGGAACGAAGTTCTCACGGACGGCCTTAATCATGCGCCGGGTATCGTCGCCGTCCGGGTTTCCCACAATCACGACTTCATAGGAGGGTCCGAATCCGAAATCGAGAGCCGACAGGAACTGGGTATACCCGGTGGGGGATTGCCGGATCAGGTCGGAGAAAACGGTGCCGATGGTCCATCCCTTTCGCTCCCATTCCGGGTTTGCCGTGAGGCGTCCGAGCTTGAACAGATTCATGGCCGCCACGGAATTGCCGGAAGGGATCGCACCATCATAAAGATCCTTGGTTCGCACCAGCAGGTCCCGCCTGTCTCCACCGGTGAAAAAGAAACCGCCCCTTTCCTCATCCCAGAAAAGGTCGATCATCGTCCCGGTCAATTCGACGGCATTCCGGAGATAGGCGGGGTCAAACGTCGTTTCATAAAGCTCTAAGAGTCCCCAGACGAGAAAGGCGTAGTCTTCCAGGTGGGCCGGAAGGGACGCCACTCCATTCCGGTACCGCTTCAGCAATTTACCGTCAGATCTTCTGAGATGGTCTAAAGCGAAACGGGCCGCGTCCTCGGCCGCCTTCCGGTACCGGCCTTCCTCCAGCACGCGGGCACCCTTACTCATGGCAGCAATCATCAGGCCGTTCCAATCGGTGAGAATCTTGTCGTCCTTGAGAGGATGAACCCGATGTTCGCGAAACCGGAACAACCGTTGCCTCAGAATCTCAACCTTGTCCAAGAACTCGCTTTCGGACAATCCGTACCGGCCGGCCAGCTCTTCCGCCGGTGCGGAAAGGTAAGGAATGTTCCTTCCCGGGGGCTGTCCGGGTGACTCTTCCCCGGTGTTGCCCTCCTGGCGGATATTGAAAACGTCCATGAAGAATTCCCCATCCTCATGGCCCAGCCCATCGGTGATTTCTTGGCGTGTCCAGACATAGAATCTTCCTTCCTCACCCTCACTGTCTGCATCTTCGGCCGAATAGAATCCCCCATCGGGAGAGGTCATTTCCCTGAGAACGTACCGGAAGATTTCGTCTGCGGTCCGGGCGTATTCGTGCTTCCCTGTGGCCTGGTAGGCTTCCAGGTAAGCTATGGCGTTGATGGCTTGATCGTAGAGCATTTTTTCGAAATGGGGAACCCGCCACCGCGGGTCCGTGGCATAGCGGTGAAATCCAAGTCCCACGTGGTCGTAAACGCCCCCTCTGCGCATTTCCTGCAGGGTTTTTTCCACCATGTGCAGGGCGGCGGGATCGCCCGTCCGTTTCCAGTATCGAAGAAGAAAGGAGAGGGTGTGGGCGGTGGGGAATTTCATGCGACCCTGGAGACCCCCATACCTGTCATCAAACCGCTGGAGAAGTTGGCTGAAGGCCTCCCGGAGAATCCCCTCATCCAGGTTCTCCGTTCCCCGGGGGGACACATACGATTCCAGGTGTTCAACGACCGTATTGGCGGACGTGAGCAGTCTGTCCCTGTCGTGTCCCCACATTTCCCCCACGGCGGGGATAAGGTCCATCATTCCCGGCCGGTTGCTGATCGTCTCTTTCGGGAAATAGGTGCCGGCAAAAAACGGCTTTCTTTCCGGCGTCATCAGGATGGTCAAGGGCCATCCCCCGCTCCCTGTCATGATCTGGCAGACCGTCATATAGATATTGTCGATATCGGGCCTTTCCTCTCTGTCCACCTTGATGTTGATAAAATAGCGGTTCATGAGTTGTGCCACGTCCGGGTCCTCGAACGACTCATGTTCCATGACGTGACACCAATGGCAGGTTGAGTACCCTATGGAGAGGAAGATAGGTTTATCCTGCTCCCGGGCCGCTTCGAAGGCTTCTTCGCCCCACGGATACCAGTCCACGGGATTATCGGCGTGCTGAAGCAGATAGGGACTTTTCTCCTTTGCCAGTCGGTTCATATGCTGCTCGTAATCGCTCACGTCTCCCTTGAACACAAGGGAAACCCCTAAAACGCATCCCAGCACCACTTGCCGTTTCATGGTAGGACGACAGGAAGTTTAGGACTCGGACAGGTCGTTTGCAAGGGTCCGGGTTTGGATTTCCCTCCTTCCGGGGGTAATTTCGAGCCAACGGTTTCCAGCAACATCTGACAGGGGAGGTCCAACCCATTCACACTCCCGTCTATTTCTGGACGGTCATGATTTATCTTCTTGCCCTCATCGGAGTGGGGGCATGGCGCAGCCGGATGGTGAGAACGCAGTCCGATTTCATGGTGGCGGGCCGCCGGATGGGACCGGCGGTTCTGGTGGGAACGCTGCTGGCCACGTGGATTGGAACAGGAAGCATTTTCGGCAACGCTGAGAAAACCTACGAGGTGGGCATCGTGGGGCTCATTCTACCTCTGGCGGGGGTGTCGGGGATCGCCATTCTTTCCCTTGTGGCCGGTCGTGCCCGGCGTTTCGAAGGCTTCACGGTTCAGGATATCCTCGAGGCGAGATACAACCCCCTGGCCAGGGTTTTCGGCACCGTCACCGTGGTCATCGCCTATACCACGATTGTTTCCTATCAGTTCCGGGCCGGTGGTGCCGTTCTTCGCATCATCTATCCCGCCCTGGATCCCCAGGTGGCGGTGATTATCGCCGCAGGCTTTGTGGTAGCTTACACCGCCATGGCCGGCATGATATCGGTAGCCTATACGGACGTGGTGAACGGTGTGCTAATGATTCTGGGACTGGCCGTGGCTCTCCCCATTCTCATCATCAAGACGGCCTCAGTGGGGGGCATAGGGACCCTGGTGCCGCCGGACCATCTTCAGATTGCCGGAAGGCTGCCGGGTGTTGAAATTGCGGGACTTCTCCTGCCGGCCTTCCTGCTGGTTCTTGGAGATGCGAATATGTACCAGCGTTTCTTCTCCGCCAGGGATGAGGGGACAGCCCGGAAGGCGACCGTGTGGCTCGTTTTCGGCGTGGCGGCGGTGGAAGTCATGATTATTTTGATTGCGTTCTTTGCCTCGGGGCTTCATCCCCACCTTGACCACCCGGGACATGTCATTCTCAATGCCGCCTTCGCCGACCTGCCCACCTTTCAGGGTGCTCTCCTTCTTGCCACCAGCGTGGCCATTGTGGTCTCCACCGCGGATTCCTCTCTCC